>DATIWD010000045.1:0-11156 GCA_035519565.1 Gemmatimonadales bacterium
AACTGGTACCTGTCGGGTGTGGCGGACGCCCGCTGGGACGACAACGAGATCAATACCCTGAAGCAGGTCAAGGGGAGCGACTTCGAGGTGGTGCAGATGGGGACGGTGGTGACACAGTAGAGGGGAACGGGGAACAGGGAATGGGGAACGGGGCTTTCACTCGGCACTCGGCACTCGGCACTCGGCAATTCACTCCTTCATTCCCCCATTCCCGCATTCCCCCACTCACTAGGGGGTGAGGCAGGGACGGGGGAACGGGAGAACGGGGAACAGGGAACGGGGAACGGATTCTGTCATCCCGAGGGGCCCGTGGGGATCTCAAGGCTTCATCCGCCCCCGACCCTTGAGATTCCTCGCTGCGCTCGGAATGACAGCCGAGAGGAGCGGGAGGCGGGTCGATCCTACCGATACAGGATCGAGATACTCTCGAGGAATTCCCCCAGATGGCGATCTAGATACCCCACGAATGCATTAGCCAGTTGCCAGTCTGATCCGTCGCGCCCGGGATGAACTTCACCGATTAGGACCCCGCCTCGGGCCTCATCCCAGCTGATCCACCCCGGATATCTGATGTGGACCCAGACACCCTCCCTCTTGCGGCGGAAGGCTGTAGGCCTGCCACTGCTGCGTAGCTCCCGCTCCTTGGCTTTGAGCTGGGCCTTGAGGGAGTGCTTGATGCCGGTCTTCGGGACCACCTGGAGGACTTTCATGGCCGGCTCCCTGGAGGGTGGGTCAACTCCAAAATGATGCGGAGCGAGCTTCTTGGCGAGGGTACCGTGCGTCGTTCGACGGCGTGGGAGGGATTCGAACCCTCGAACGGGTCACCCCGTTGGCGGTTTTCAAGACCGCTGCGATCGACCACTCTGCCACCACGCCCGGGGCCCGGTTCGAGGGGGCCGCGTGGGTCTAAGATAAGCGTTCCGGCCGCGGGCGGGGCCCCGTTCTCGCATGTATATTGCACCGAATGCCCCCGGGCCAAGGGTCGCGCGGGAATGAGCCAGCCTCCAAATATTACAACCAGGTGTAGTCGCTGCGGCGGGGAAATCGCCGCGGGGACGCACTATTGCCCGATTTGCGGCAAGGACATCTCGGGGGAGCAGGCCTCCCTGGTGACCGCGCCGATGTCGGTCCCCATGGTGCGGCCTCCGGGTGTGCCGAGGCTGATGGGGGAGGAGATGCTGGAGCATCTCCGCCAGGCCACCATGGGAGAGTACGAGATCTACGGGGAGTTGGGCCGGGGCGGAATGGCCACCGTGTATCTGGCGCAGGACCTCGCCCTGGGTCGTCAGGTTGCGATCAAGGTCATGTCCCCCGCGCTGATCCACGGCGAAGGCATGGTCGAGCGGTTCAAGCGCGAGGCCCGCACCGCCGCCGGGCTGAGTCACCCCAACATCATTCCGGTCTACGCCGTCCGCGAGACCGACCGGCTGCTCTTCTTCGTCATGAAGTTCGTGAAGGGGCGCGCCCTCGACTCGGTCATCAAGGAGCTGGGCCCTCTGCCGATCCCCATGATCCAGACCATCCTGGGGCAGGTGGGGAGCGCCTTCGGCTACGCCCATCGCCGCGGCATCATCCACCGCGACATCAAGCCCGCCAACATCATGATCGACGACGAGGGCTGGGCGGTGGTGACCGACTTCGGGATCGCCAAGGTGTCCGAATCGCAGGGGCTCACGATGACCGGGATGACGGTCGGCACCCCGACCTACATGAGTCCCGAGCAGTGCCTGGCCCAGGAAGTGACCGGCGCCTCCGACCAGTACTCGCTGGGCGTCGTCGCCTACGAGATGATCACCGGGCGGGCGCCCTTCGTCGGCAACTCGATGATGGCGATCATGTACGGCCACTTCAACGATCCGCCCCCTCCGCTGGAAGGGCTGCGGCCCGATTGCCCGCCGGTGCTCCGGGATGCGGTTCTCCGGATGCTGGAGAAGGATCCCCTGCGCCGCTGGGGCAGCATCGAAGACGCGGTGGCGCCGATCGGGGTCACGACCCTGGCCCACGACGATCCTACCCGGTCGCAGTTGATCGAGCTGGCCAAGAGCGGCCCCGCCTTTCAGGCCTTCATCGCCGCGCAGGCCAGCATCCCGCAGAGCCCGGTCCCCAAGACCCGCGCCCGGGTGGCCACGCCTTCCAGCTCCGCTCCCACCACCCGGCTCCCGGCCGGCCGGCCCACCAACCGCCCGGTGGTGGCCGGGGAGAAGAAGTCGAAGCGCGGCCTCCTGGTTGGCGGCGCCTTCGCGGCCCTCGCGGCCGCGGCGTTGATCTATCTGGCCCCCTGGAAGAAGCCGGCAGAAGCTCCGTCGGTGACGCTGCCGGAATCGGCGGACGTGACGCCCACACCTGTGGTGGAGTCGCCCGCGACCGAGATGCCCCCGGTCACGACCGACCCCGCGGCCACCTCGACTCCTGCTCCGGCCTCTACGCCGGCTCCGGAGAAGCCCACCAAGCCGGTCATCGATCCGAGCAACCGGGCGCAGGCCAAACGCGATGCGGCCGACTACCAGCGGATGAAGACCCAGGCGGACGAGGCCCGTGACCACGCCATCGCCTTCGGGGCCACTTCGACCGATCTGGCTGGAGGGGACGGGCTTCGGAGCCAGGGGGAGACCTTCGCCAAGCGCGGCAAATTCGGGGACGCGTTGAAGCCGATCTCCGACGCAACGGTGGTCTACATGGCGGCCGCGCGAACCGCGCAGAGCCGGGCCGAGACCCAGGCCAGGATCAACACGCCCCCGGCCACCGCCCCGCTGGTAGTGGAGACCAAGCCCGCCACGCCCCCGGCGCCGGCACCACCGGCGGAATCGGTGACGCCAAAGAGCACCGAACCTCCCGGCTCAGTGGCCGCCAAGCCGTCCGCCCCGCCGGATGAGCGCCCCGCCGTCGAGCAGGTGGTGACCGCCTATGCGGCGGCGCTGTCCGCGGGAGACATGGGTGAGCTGCTCCGGACCTATCCGGGCATGCCGGACGACGTGCAGTCGAGTCTCCGCGACTACTTCAGGGCGGGCAACAGCCTCGACACCAGCAAGTGGCACATTGGCGACGTCGTGATCAGCGGCAACAGCGCCACGGTCAAGATCGGCGGCACCATGACCGCCAGGGACCACCGCGGCAAGGTCTCCAGCCAGACTCCCCCCAGGTCGGCACGGCTGGAGCGCGGCGCCAGCGGATGGAGGATCGTCGGACTCAACTGATTTCCCCGGCTTCCCAGCGTCCTTGACCGTTCCCCGGACGCGTGGTACTCTAGCTGCCCCTTCCTCCCCAATGGTGCCTTCATGCTGGGTCGTCGCGGCCGACTCACCCTGGCGCTGCTGCTTGCCATTCCGTCGCCCCTCATGGGGCAGACGCTGGTCGATCGCTTCAAGGAGCTCTTCACCTTCGGGGACTGCGGGGAGCCGCTCTGCCTGGCCGGATCGCTCTCGCAGAACACGCACGGCAGTCACTTCATTCCCGCCGCCAGCAGCAGCAACGCGTCGGTCATCGACTTCATCGAGAATGCGGTCGCGGTCTATTCCTCGAACATCCCGCTCGGCTCCACCAGCAGCGGCGTGACCTTCAAGTTCGTGGGTGGGCTCCCGGTCAAGACCTCCTCGTCGTCGGGGCCGATCTACGGCGAGCGGGGGCAGACGCTGGGGCGGGGCCGGTTCCTGATGGGCGCCTACATGTCGGGAATCGACTTCAAGACTCTGCGCGGGGTGCCGATCGACAACATGGGGCTCAACTTCACCCACGAAGACGTGGGCGCGCCCGGACTGGGCGACGTGACCTTCGAAAACGACGTGATCCACGTGGATCTGTCGCTCTACGTGAACCTGCTGGCCACTTCGTTCTTCGTGACCTACGGCCTGCTGGACAACGTGGATCTGAGCGTGGCGGTGCCGGTGGTCCACAGCTCGATGGAAGGGCGGAGCGTCGGCCAGATTGTCCCCTTCGGGGCCGGCACGCCGCACTTCTTCGGCGGCGACTCGGCCAACCCGATTCTCCGCGCCACGACGGCGACCTTCGGCTCGGCGACGGGGATCGGCGACGTGGCCGGCCGGCTCAAGATCGGACTCCACAACGACCCGAAGTTCTCGGCGGCGCTCCTGGCCGACGCCCGCTTCCCCACCGGCGACGAACAGAACTTCCTGGGCGCCGGCAGTTTTTCGATGCGGGGAATGGGGATTCTCTCGTGGACCTTCGGCGGGTTCTCGCCCAACGTGAACGCCGGCTACGTCTACCGCTCCGGCGATCTGTTCAACAACGGCGTGCTGTTCAATGCCGGCTTCGACGCGCTGATCGCCCCCTGGGCCACCCTCGCGGCGGAGTTCCTCTCCGAGTGGCAGATCGGCGACAGCAAGCTTCAGCTCCCGGGACCGGTTCAGTACATCCTTCCCTATCAGCGGACCGTGAACCCGACCTCGATCCCCAACCAGCGGGACGACCGGGCCGCGGCCTCGCTGGGATTCAAGTTCCGGGTCGGCCCCAGCACGCTGGTCACCAACGCGCTGTTTCCCCTGGTCCGGGGCGGCATGTCACCGGACATCGTGTGGACCGCCGGCGCCGAGTTCGGTTTCTAGGGAATTACCGGGTCACGGCTGAACGTCGACCACCACCGAGTCGGTGAAGGTTTGATACTGGGCCCTCACCGTGGCCCCGCCCGCCGCCACTCCACGCACCAACCCCGCTCCATCCACCGAAGCGACTGACGCGTCGCTGCTGGTCCAGGTGATCGGCTGGCCCACCACGAAGGTGTTCCGGGCATCCAGCGGGTAGGCCTTGGCTCGCGAAGTGTCCCCGACGGTGAGGCTCATGCTGTCCGGGCTGACGGTCAGCTTGACGATCGGGCCGGGGTCGTACATGTCGGACACGTGGCAGGCGGCTCCCAGCACGGTGGCGAGCAGCAGCCCACTGCCGAGGAGCGTTCCGACCCCAACCCGCATGCGATGGATTCCCTCCGCGACCGAGTCGCCCGGTGAGTCGAGCGCCCCGAAGATGGAGTCCGGAGGGAAAAAGCGGAAGGGAAGCCCGCGCTAGCGAATCGCCGGAGAGACGTTGCCGGTCACCGCTCGGGCCACCGAGTCGGCCCGCGCGGCGGAGACGCTGTCCCCCTTCTCCCGCATGCTCGAGCCCGCCGCCGTAAACACCACCGAATAGAGGGAGAGGATCGACCCCGATGGGGCGTCGACCCAGCCGCGGGGGCGGTGCCGGGCCGCGGTGCGCCAGTGGTAGACGTCCCACATCAGCTTCTCGGTGCGGGGGAGGTTCATGAACCCGAGCGAGCGATTGATCAGGATCGAGTCGTTGGCCACGACCGGTTTGTGGGTCATCCGCCGCACCAGGCCGGTGGTGACCAGGTAGGGAGTGAGCCCCAGGGTCTGATCGGGGTAGCCGCCGTCGCTCCAGGAGAAGTAGATGGGACGCTGGCCGATGTTGTCGCGGATCAGGAACATGGTGGCCAGGTCCTGCAGCGTGAGATAGCCCTCGGTGAGCGAGATGGTGAGGCTATCGAAGCGGATCGAGGTCGCCTTGGCGAGCTGCTGCACCTCGGGGAGGCTGTCGATCTGGGCCATCGAGAGCCGGAGGGCCGGCGCGGTGGGCTTCTGCCATTCCCGGGTGCGCCAGAGCGGCGCCGCCTTGGCGGGATCGAAGGTCGGGGTCTCGCGGCGGGCCATCTGCTTCAGGTGCCAGCGGGTGTTCATCAGCGAGAGATTGGCCAGGGTCACGTCGGGCCGAATCCCCTCGACCTCCTGCGCGTACCAGAGTGGGAAGGTGTCGTTGTCTCCCGCGGTGATCAGTACGCCGTACGGCTCCACCGACTCCAGCAGATCGGCGGCCAGGTCGCGCGCCATGGTCTCGTGCGAGCGCGGAGCGGTGATGCCGTTGCCCAGCATCGGGATCAGCCCCAGGGCCAGCACCGGAGTGGCCAGGGCCCAGCGTCCCTGGGCGGTCCCGCGATCGCCCAGGAATTCCACGATCGTCTGCATCAGCGCGCCCAACCCCACCGCGATCCAGACCCCGAAAAAGGCGAAGGAAACCACGAAGAAATAGTCGCGCTCGCGGACCTCGCGGGCCACGTCTCCCTTGGCCGGGTCGGTCGGGTAGGAGTACCCGTACTTGAAGTTCAGGTACCAGACCAGCAGCACCGTGACCGTCACCATCATCACGGTGGAGGCGCTGGCCGCGCGCTTGTCGTGGCGCCACAGCGCCATCACCCCGTTGAACCCGATCAGAGAGAACAGGACGGTGACGACCCGGCGGATCGGCTGCGCCCAGTCCCGGGCCCACTGCCAGTGGAAGTACTGGACGTAGTTCCCCATCTGGCTGAGCAGATCGGCCTGCCGCTCGGTGAAGGCAGAGGGCTTGCCGTACTGGGCCCGGTTCAGCACCTCGAACAGGGCGTGGCTGAAGAACCCGATCGGTTCGCCCTCGTTGATCGGCGGATACTGGCCGGCCCGGATCGGGAGGTAGATGTAGTTGAGGGAGACTCCCACCAGGATTGCGATCGCCACGCCCACCAGCACCCGCCAGCGGGTGAGCACCTGCCAATCGGTCCAGAGGATGTAGATCCCCACCGCCGGCGCCGCCAGCACGCCCATCAGGTGGTTGGTGGACGAAAGGGCGATCACGTAGGCAATCAGGATCACCCACCGGTCCCGATGCGACCCGGGCTTGTCGTCGGCCCAGTGCACGCCCAGCCACATGACCAGCGCGGTGGAGAGCATGCTGACGGTGTAGACCTTCTCGTTCACCGTGGACTGGTTCCAGACCGTCCAGCAGGTGGCGGAGACCAGGGTCCCGGCGGCGGCGGCCGCGAGCCGGGCCCAGCGCACCGGCACGATGTTCCGCATCCAGCGATCCGCCACCAGGAACCAGAGCCCGGCGGAGGCGGCGCTGGTCACGGCGGCGAACAGATTGATCCGCACCGCGTACTGCGGGCTGAGCGGCAGGGCGCCGAAGGTGTGGGCCAGGAGCGTGAAGAGCGGATTCCCCGGCGGATGGGGAATCCCCAGCACGAAGGCGGCCGCGATGTATTCGGAGGCGTCCCAGAACGCGGTGGTCGGCGCCAGGGTCAGGATGTAGAGCAGCAGGACCAGGCCCGCCACGATGGTGGCCCAGAGATAGGGCGGCGGCGCCAGTTTCTCGTCGGTCGGTCCGGTCATGGCTTTGGTTGGCGAGTGTTCTAGTGTCTGAACTGGCGCTTGCCGGTGAATACCATCGCGATCCCGTGGCGGTTGGCGGCGGCGATGACCTCATCGTCCCGCACCGATCCGCCCGGCTGAACGATCGCCGTGACCCCTGCCTCGGCGGCCTGATCCACCCCATCGGCGAAGGGGAAGAAGGCGTCGGAGGCCATCACCGAGCCCTTGGTGTCATGGCCCTGCTGGCGCGCCTTGTGGACCGCCATGTAGGCGCTATCCACCCGGCTCATCTGGCCAGCGCCGATGCCGATGGTCTTCTCGTCCTTGACCAGGATCACCGCGTTGGACTTGACCGCCGACACGGCTGGCCATGCGAAGCGGAGGTCGATCCACTCGGTCTCGCTCGGCTTCCGGCCGGTCACCACCTTCCAGGCCGAATCGGCGGCATCGTAGATGAACCGGTCCTGCATGAGCACGCCGCCGCGCACCCGCTTGAAGTCATAGCCCGGCTCGCCATGGCTCACGGGGAGCTCGACGACGCGGAGGTTCTTCTTGCCCTGGAGCGCTTCCAGCGCCTCGCTTTGCACCGACGGCGCGGCCACCACCTCGAGAAAGACATCCTTCATCGCCTCGGCGGTCCGGCGGTCGAGCACGGTGTTGAACGCGACCACCCCTCCGAAGGCGGACTGGGGATCGCAGGCCAGCGCGCGGCGGAAGGCCTCCTCCGCGGTGCCCCCCAGGGCGATGCCACAGGGGTTGGCGTGCTTGATGATGGTGCAGGCGGGCCGATTGCTCCAGAGCGAGGAGGTCCCCATCCCCGCATCGAGGTCGAGCAGGTTATTGAAGGAAAGCTCCTTGCCCTGGAGCTGCTTCAGATCCCGCATCCCGCGGGGCTCCTGGTCCACGTAGAGCGCGGCCCGCTGGCTGGGGTTCTCCCCATAGCGAAGCACCATCACACGCTCCATGGTCCCGCCGACCCGATCGGGCAACCCCTCGGTCTTGGGGGTCAGGTAGCGCGCGATGGCGCCGTCGTAGTCGGCGGTGTGGCTGAACACCTTCGCGGCCAGCATCCGGCGGCAGTCTTCCGACACCTCGCCGGCCCGCAGCATCTCGAGCACCACGGGATAGTCGGTCGGGTCCACCACCACCAGGACCGCCTCATGATTCTTGGCAGCGGACCGCAGCATCGCGGGCCCACCGACGTCGATGTTCTCGATGGCGTCCTCGAAACTGATGTCGGGCTTGGCCACCGTCTCCCGGAAGGGATAGAGATTGACCGCCACCAGATCGATCGGGTCGATCTTGTGAGTGGCGAGCGCGCTGCGATGTTCGGGGAGATCGCGGCGGGCCAGGATCGCCGCGTGAACGACGGGATGCAGGGTCTTGACCCGGCCGTCCAGGATTTCGGGAAATCCGCTGATGCTTTCGACGGTCCGTGCCGGGACGCCGGCGGCCTTGAGCGCGGCGTAGGTGCCGCCGGTGGAGATGATCTCCCAGCCCAGCTGGACCAGGCCCTGGGCGAAGGCAACAATACCCCGCTTGTCGCTGACCGAGATCAGGGCGCGCGGCATGACCAGAATTTCACGGCAAACGCTCCAGAGGTTCGGCCAGCGGCACCGCGCGTCCGGCCCGCGCCGCAGCGCGGACCACGGCGGGCAGCAGGCGATGCTCGACTTCGAGAACGCGGGCGGCCAGCGTTTCCGGCGTATCCGACGGCCGGACCGGCACCCGTTCCTGCGCCAGGATGTCGCCCCGATCGTAGACCTCGTCCACCAGGTGTACCGTGGCGCCCGACTCGCTGACCCCGCTGGCCAGCACCGCCTGGTGCACCCGGCGGCCGTACATCCCGGGTCCACCGAAGCGCGGTAACAGCGCCGGGTGGATATTGATGATCCGGCCGCGATAGCGCGCGATCACCGGGGCCGGGACCAGCCGGAGGTATCCGGCCAGCACGATCAGCTCGACCGCGTACCGGTCGAGGGTGGTAAGCCACTCCTCGCCATCTGCGGGATCCGCCAGCACCCCGGTGGGAATGCCGAGCCCGCGCGCGAACTCCAGCCCCGGGGCCTCGACGCGGTTGCTCAGGACCAGTACGACCTGGGCATCGTCTCCCGGGGGAAACGCCTCGAGGAGCGCCCGCAAGTTGCTCCCACGACCCGAGATGCACACAGCGACCCGCATCGGCATGGGCGACAAAAATAACCGCGGGGCGGGGCGAAACCTAGCGGTGCAGCGAGGGGCCCGTTAGCCATTCGTGAGGGGGCACGGCCCTTGCGCCCTTGTTCGGTACCGCCCGTTCCACGACTGGCTTCATGATACCGGCCGGAGGTCACAGGGACCGTGCCCGCCTCATCGCAATTCGGTTATCTGCTCTATCAGCTCACGCTGCGCGACCTCAAGGCGCGGTACAAGCAGACGCTGCTGGGCTCGCTCTGGGCGCTGGGGCGACCGCTGCTCGAGTTGGCGGTCTACGCGGTGGTCTTCGGGGCCGTGCTCAAGGCCCCGACGGATGGCCTGCCGTACAATCTCTTCGCCTACGCCGGCGTGGTGCTCTGGAGCGTGGTGGGTGGCGCCCTGCCGCGGGGAACCCGGAGCATCACCGCCCACGCCGGGCTGGTGGCCCGGACGCCGTTTCCCAAGCTGGCGATCCCGCTTTCCGCCACACTCGCGGCCCTGGTTGATACCGCCCTGGCCGCGATCGTCCTGGTGATCCTGATGGTGCACTACGCGGTGCCCTTCACCTGGGCAATCTGGTGGATCCTGCCGATTCTCTTCCTTCTTATAACGCTGGTCACCGGGCTCACCCTTCTGGCCAGCGCCCTGCACGTCTTCTATCACGACCTGGGTCACGCGGTCGAGCTGGGGGTCCGGGTCTGGCAACTGCTGACTCCGGTCGCCTATGCCGCCTCGGCGGTGCCGCTCGCCTGGCAGGGGCTCTATCGCCTGAACCCGATGGTGGCGTTGTTCGACGCTGCCCGTGACTGCCTGTTACGAGGACACGCGCCGGATCCGGGCACGCTGATCTATCCCGCCACCTTCGCGGCCGCGGCCCTCGGTCTCGGCATGGTGGTCTTCCGGGCCACCGAGCCTTACTTCGCGGAGTCGGTGTGAGTCCTGAGTCCTGGGTCCTGAGTCCTGGATCAGTACTGAGTACTGAGTACTGGGTACTGAGTGACCTGACTGCCCTGTCCGTCTTGTCCGTCTGGTCCATCCCTGTGTCGACCGCCCTGTCCGCGCTGACCGCCTCTTCATGACTTCCCCTGTCCTCGAAGTCCGCCAGGTCTGGAAGCGCTTTCGGCTCCGGGGCCGTTCGCTGGTGGATCTCACGCGAGACTTGATGGCCCGCGCCTCCTCCGATCGCCTGCGGGAGCTGTGGGCGCTGGAAGATGTGTCGTTCGCGGTTCCAGCCGGACTCTCCTTCGGGGTGATCGGCGCCAACGGCTCGGGGAAGTCCACGCTGCTGAAACTGATGGCCGGGATGATGCCGCCCACCCGGGGTACGATCGCGACTCAGGGCCGCGTGGCGCTGCTGAGCCATCTGGGCGGCGCGTTCCACGGAGATCTCAGTGGCCGCGAGAACGTGTTCCTCCAGGGCGCGATCCTCGGATTGGGGCGCCACGAGCTGGCTCGCCAACTCGATGCGATCCTGGCCTTTGCGGAGCTGGAGCCGTTCGCGGACATGCCGGTCAAGTTCTATTCGGCGGGGATGACCCTGCGGCTGGGCTTTTCCGTCGCGGCCCACATCGAGCCCGAGATTCTCTTCATCGACGAGGCGCTCGCGGTGGGGGACACCGCCTTTCGCGACCGTTGTCTGGCGCGCCTACTCGAATTCCGGGCCCGCGGGGTCACCATGGTGCTGGTTTCCCACGAGCGCTACCTGGTCGAGCAACTGTGCGACCGGGCGGTGCTGTTGCAGCATGGACGGCTGATCGCGGACGGGACTCCGCATGAGGCCTTTACCGCCTACGAGCGGGCCAGCGAGGTGGAGCACCCGTCAAGCGGGGGGCTGACGGTCGAGGGAGATCCGGCTCGTGC
>DATIWD010000046.1:0-4194 GCA_035519565.1 Gemmatimonadales bacterium
GAAAACGGGGGCCACGTCGGGAGACGGAGCCCAGGAGCAAGATCAACCGAGGCCCAGCTTCTCCACCAGGGCGCCGTATCGGGGGTCCGACCGCAGCGGGTCGAGCCAGGGAGCGACCTTGAGGAACATGAGGCCGGGCTCGCGCAGCTCGAACGCCTTGTGCAGCTGCTGGAAGGCCCGGTCCTTCATATCGAGAGCGGTGAACAGCAGCGACGAGAGCAGGGCCAGCCGGGTCTCCTCCGCCAGCTTGGGCTCCAGCTCCCAAAGCAGGCCGTTCGCCTCGTCCTTGTTGCCGGAGGCGGCCAAGGCATAGGCCAGGGTGAGCTTCTTCACTGTCTTCAGCCCGGGGCGCTCCAACTCCCGACGGATGTCGGAGATCGCCGCGTCGTAGTCGCCCTTGGCCACGTAGACCCACCAGAGCACCAGGCGGGCACCCACAAATCCGGGGTCCATCGCCAGCGCCTTTTGCAGCTCTTCGATCGCCTGGTCCCATCGGCGGCCGAAGTAGAGGACCCAACCCACCGCACGAGTGACCGGCACGGACAGGGGATCGAGCTGCTGCGCTCGCTTGATCGCGGTGATCGCCTCGTCCTGGCGGCCCAGGGCCGCGAGATACTCGGCGTACCATTCGTGAGCCATGACGTAACTGGTCTTGAGCTCGAGGGCGCGCTTGAACTCCTTTTCGGCACCGGACCAGTCGAGGTCCCCCAGCCAGCGGGCATAGGCCAGCGAGGTGTGAGCTTCGGCGAGCGTGTCGTCCATCTCCAGGGCCTTGAGGGCCATGGCCTTGGCCTGAGCCAAGTACTCGACCGGAGGCTTGGAGCCGAAGCCGATACTCAGGAGCTCGTAAGCGTCGGCCAGGCCGGCGTAGGCGACCGCGTAGTTGCGATCCTTCTTGATGGCCTCCTGGAAGTACTCGATCCCCTTCTGGACGTTCGCCTCGGACCACTTGTTGGCGTGGAATCGGCCCAGCAGGTAGAGGTTGTAGGCTTCCGCGTCCCCGGTCGCCTTCTTCTCGACCCGCTCCTTCTCTTCAGGGGACAGGGCGACCGAGAGGGCGCCGGTGATCTGTTGGGCCACTTCGCTCTGGACTTCAAAGACGTCGGTCAACTGGCGGTCGAAGGTCTCGCCCCAGAGGTGTTTTTCGGACCTGGGCTCCACCAGGTGCACCACGATCCGGACTCGCGAGCCGGCTTTTCGAACGCTCCCTTCCAGCACCGCGCCCACACCCAACTCATCCGCGATGGCATTGATCTTCTTGGTGGTCTTCTTGTACTGCATGGACGAAGTACGCGAGATGACCTTGAGGGCCGACACCTTGGAAAGCTGGGCGATGATATCGTCGGTGATACCATCGCTGAAATATTCGTTCTCCGGGTCGGTGCTCATGTTCTCGAAGGGGAGCACCGCGACCGACTTGGCGGTGGTGACTTCCTGGACCATCGCCTGGGCCGCCCCCACCGCGATCGCCACCGTAGCCGAAGTGCCCAGCGCCTCGGCGAACTGGGCGGCGGTCTGGTACCGGTCGGCCGGCAAGGTGGCCATGGCCTTGCGCACCGCCGCGTCGACCGCCTCGGGGACCAGGTCGCGATAGGCCCGGGGAGAAGGCGCGGGCCCGCTCAACCGATTGGCGATGATCGCGGTGACCGTGGATCCCCTGAACGGAGGTTGGCCCACAAGCATTTCGAAGAGCACGGCGCCGAGGCTGTAGATGTCGCTCCGGCCATCGAGCTGATCGGCCCCCTCGATCTGCTCGGGGCTCATGTAGGTCGGGGTGCCGATCACGGTCCCCTTGGTGGTCACCGATTGCGCCTCGCCGATCGCCCGCGCGATCCCGAAGTCGGCCACCACGGCGTGTCCGGCGTCCAGCAGGATGTTGCCCGGCTTGATATCCCGATGCACCACGTTGACGCTGTGGGCGTAGCTCAAGGCGTCCGCCACCTCGCGGGCGATCTGGATCGCTACGTCTACGGGGAGCTGCTTCTCCCGCGCCAGCCGCTGCCGGAGCGATTCGCCCTTGACGAAGGGCATGACGTAATAGAGCAGCCCTTCGGCCTGATCGGAGTCGTAGAGCGGCAGGATGTGGGGGTGATGAAGACGGGCGGCGATCTGGATTTCCTGGAGGAACCGTACGGCCCCGACGTCGGCTGTCAGGTCGGGGCGGAGCACCTTGACCGCGACTTCGCGCTGGTACTTGAGGTCACGAGCCAGAAAGACCTTGGCCATACCGCCCTGACCCAGCTCGCGCTGGATCTGGTACCGGTTGGCTAGCGCCGACCCGACGCGTTCAAGCAGCTCCGCCACTCGTTCCCCCGTGCCAAACATTCTGGGACGCTCCCCCCCGGGGAGCGAACTTCGACAATATATGGCGCTCGCCGCAGCGGCTGGCGAGATGGATCCGGCGTCCGTGCCTCACCACTGGGGCGGTGTAAGGCGGCGTTCAACAGTCACTTGTGAGGGGTTCTCCGCCAATATACGGCCAAACGCCGGTGTCGCCAGACCGGTCCGATGACCGCAAAAAGACTACGGAAAAGGGGGCGGGCAGTCCTCGCCCGTTGCGGAGTCGTTACCTGGCCGGACACCGCCGGGAAGCGCCCCCCGTAATGACGACGCTCCCCAGCCACAGCGCCGTTTCATCCCGCAGCCGGTAGGCACAATTGCCCGGCTTCTGGGACAACCGGCACCAGCCGCGCTTGTTGATGAGGCCTGAATATGACCCGATTCCTGGTGCTCCTCGCCGTCCCTGCCCTCGCCCTGGTCGCCTCATTTCAGCCACGAGGGCAGGACCCGACCTCCGCGATCCAGAACGACGCGCTCATGGACACCCTGGTAGACCTCGAGAAACGGTCATGGGTCGCCTGGCAGAAACGCGACGGGGCCTTCTTCGAGTCCTTCCTGTCCGACGACCACGTGGAGATCGGAGCGTCGGGGGTCGGCGACAAGCCCACGGTGGTGGCCGGGGTCAGGAGTCCGGCCTGCGTGGTGGAACACTACGAGGTGGACCATTTCAAACTCACTCGACTGAGCCCCACGACTGCCCTGCTGACCTATCACGCAGCCCAGAACACCAGGTGCGGTGGCCAGGCTGTCCCCAGCCCGGCCTGGGCCGGATCCCTCTACCTCCGGCGAGCGGGTCACTGGGTGAACGCGGTGTACCAACAGAGCGCTACACGGCCCTGAGGTCAGGGGCCGCCGAGCCCGGCTTCCCATCCCAAGCAGCGGAGTGACCGGTCGCCCCGCGGTTTCGCGCAAGGTATGTTGATAGCGCACACCAGACGGAGGCCGGCCCATGGTGCTCGACTACATCAGTGGCATCCTCACCCGGGACCTGCGGACCCTCCGAAACGAGCTCGAGGCCTACCAGAACGAGCGGGACATGTGGCAGGTGCCGCCCGGGATCGTCAACTCCGCCGGCAACCTCGCCATGCACCTGGCGGGCAACCTCCTGTACTTCATCGGGGCTCAATTGGGCGGCACCGGGTATGTCCGGGACCGGGACGCGGAATTCAGCCGCAAGGACGTGCCACGGAAGGAGATCCTGGAGCAGATCGAGGCCGCGAGCGCGGCCGTGGAGCGGACTCTGGCCAAGATGAGCGACAAGGACCTGAGCCGCCCGTACCGCCAGCCGGTCGGCTCGGTCGAGCTCACCACCGGCGACTTCCTGATCCACCTGGCCGCCCACTTCACCTATCATCTGGGGCAGATCGACTACCACCGCCGGATCGTCACCGGCGAGGGGGGACCGGTGCGCGCCCTGGCGGTGGCGGAGCTGAAATCGGCGAAGCCGGCCAAGTAGCAGGAGAACGGGAGAACGGGGGAACGGGGGAAAGACTGGGACCGGGGACCAGGGACCGGGGGCGAGGAGTGAGGGAGTGCGGCATTGACTGTCATCCCGAGCGCAGCGAGGGATCTCAAGGCTCCATCTGCACTCGACCCTTGAGATTCCTCGCTTCGCTCGGAATGACGGCTTGAGGTCTCCAATCCCCAATTCCCCCATTCCTTCACTCCCCCATTTTCTTCAATCAACAATCGGCCCTCGGACTTCGGCACCTCCCCATGCAGTTCTGGAAATACCACGCCCTGGGAAACGACTATCTGGTGCTGGACGGGGAGAACCTGAACGGTCCCCCGTCGCCGGAGGTCATTCGGCGGCTCTGCGATCGCCACCGGGGCGTAGGCGCCGACGGGGTCCTG
>DATIWD010000047.1:0-8503 GCA_035519565.1 Gemmatimonadales bacterium
CGGACGAAATCGGCACCCAGGACCTCGAGCATGGCAGTGCGCTGATGGCGCATGGTGACCGCCATGCTGACGATGGTGAGAGTGAGGACCGGGAGGACCAGATGGTGGGCGACGTCGAGCATCCGGGGCAGGCCGCTTTCCCCTGAGCGAAGTGGATCCACCATGCCGCCGGCGGGGAACCAGTGCCACCGGACCGCCACCAGCCAGACCAGGATCAGTCCCAACCAGAAGGACGGCGTGGCGTATCCGGTCAGCGAAAGCGTCGAGAGCCAGCGGTCGGCGCGGGAGCCCTTTCGCCGGGCCTGGAGGACACCCAGCCAGATGCCGATGGTGAAGTTGAGGACCAAGACTGTGCCGCCGAGGAGCAGTGTCGCCGGCAAGCGTTCGGCGAGAATGCGGGTGACCGGGCGCCGCTGGGAGATCGAGGTGCCCAGGTCGCCACGGATCACCCCGCGGACGAAGGCGCTGAATTGACTGGTGAGCGGTTGATCGAGGCCGTAGCGGGCCCGGAGCACCTCGACTTCCTGGAGCGACATCTGCCGTTCGCCGGCCAGCTGGGCCAGGGGATCTCCGGGAGCCAGCCGCATGAGGAAGAACAGAACAACGATCGCGGCGGCGAGCGTCGCGGCCGCCTGCAGCAGGCGAGAGAAGAGCCAGCCGGGCATTCAGGGAGAGGCTCGGTCGCGTTCCAGCTGCTGGCCCGGCGTCACCGACCACTCGCCGAGCGCGGCCCACCATCCCTCTGGGCGAATGTTGACGTGGGCGTAACGCCGGTGCACCGCGAAGGCATAGATGGGTGCGTAAATGAAGACGGCGGGCACGTCCTGCTCGATCTGCTGCACGGCGCGGCGCCAGATCGGAAGGGCGTCCTTGCGGGCGAAGATCCCTTGATTGAGCAGGGAGTCGACCCTGGGATCGCAGTAGCCTCCCACGTTGGTGCCCGAGAGCCCCTCGCACGACCAGCTCTGGATCAGACCGGCCGGGGACGGATCGAGGCCCACGGAGGAGAAATCGATGTCGAAGTCGTGGCGATTCCGCGCCTCGTTCCACGCCGCGCCTTCCATCCCGACCAGCTCGACCTTGATGCCGATCCGGCGCAGCTGCTCCTGGATCCCCAGCGCCATCTGCTTCCGGGGTGCGCTGGTGACCGGGTAGTTGAGGTCCAGGACCAGCGGCACGCCGTTCCGTTCCAGGATCCCGTCGCTGTTGGTGTCCACCCACCCCCGAGAGCGAAGCAGAGCCCGGGCCCTGGCCGTGTCCTGGGCCAGGGGTTTGACCTTGGGATCACGAACCCAGCTGAGAATGGCGACCGGTCCGTAGGGAACCGCGCCGTAGTCGCCGAAGACGTTCTTGACCAGCGTGGCGCGGTCCAGGGCCAGCGCGATGGCGAGACGGACGAGGGAATCCGCCAGGATCGGATGTGGCAGTGAGCGATCGGACCGACTCAGTTGATTGAAGAGGAGATAGCTCACCGTGAAGGACGGCACCTGGAGCATCCGGAACGAAGGATTCTCGGCGACGCGGGGGATGTTGGTCACCGGCACCACGTTCTCCAGCGCGTCCGCCGTGCCGCTCAACACCAGGTTCAGCTGCGCCTCTGGGTCCCGGGCCTCGACGAAGACGACGCGATCGAGCTTGGGCGCTCCCAGGAAGAAGTCGGGATTGGCCACGAGTTCGAGCCGCTGGCCGGGGACCAGGGCCACCCATTTGTAGGGGCCGTTCCCGATCGGATGCTGGGCGAAGCTCGAGGTCGCGAACCGCGCGTAGGGAATGCTGTCCGCCAGGTGGGCTGGGAGCGGCTGCACGTGATAGACGGCGTCGTAGAGCTGCTCGGAGTACGCTCGGGAAAACCTGAACACCACGCGTTGCGGTCCTTCCTCGGTCACCGAAGCGAGGTAGCGAAGCAGCAGGGCCCGCTGCGGGTCGACGCCCGGCTCCAGGGTTCGCCGGAAGGTGAACACGACGTCCCGGGAGGTGACCGGCGTCCCGTCGTGCCACCGGGCACGCGGGTCGAGTTCGAAGACCAGGGTCAGCGAGTCTCGTCGGGTCCAGGATTTGGCCAACTGAGGGACGAAGCGCTTGTCCCCGCCGGTGGCCAGTTCGGGCCCCAGACGCGCGAGCTTCAGGAACAGCAGATCGGAGACGTCCTGGTTCCAGCGGCCGGTGATGACGGTCGGGACCGGCAGGGTGGCCAGGGTGCCCACCGCGATCACGATGGTGCCATGGTCGGCCGGCACGCCCTGGGCCTGGGGCGAGCGGGTGAGCAGTGGTACGAGGGATGGGAAGGCGACGAGGCCGACCCGGACCAGCCAGAGGGGCGCTCGCATAGCAGGCTCAAGTTACCATGAGCCGGCCGTCAGGCGCAGTGGATGCTCGAGAGGAGCGGCGACGGGAGGGTCAGCGGCGCCAGGTCCACTCGGGAGAGCGGAACCGTCCTTCGTGAGCGGCAGCCGCCTGGCGAATGGAGCTGTCCGCGTCGATCCGGGTCCAGGTCCCGGGCCAGGCACGGGCTGCCTGACTCACGGCTTCGGTGAGCTCCTCGAACCCCAGCCGACTCGAGGAGGCCAGGCCCGAACCGCTCGGTGCCGGAGTACCGACCCCGCTCAACTCCCGGACCAGGGACTGGGTGTCTTCCAGCTGAAGGGTGCCGTGCTGAAGGAACGCGCCTCCTTCAACCAGTTGGGCGCTGCCCACCACTTTCCGGGTTCCGACCAGGAGTTCTCCACCCACCGCGCGTGAGAAGCAGGGACCTGAGGCCAGCGAGACGGGGTGTCCCGGCGCCGGGGCCAGATCGGTCTCGATTCCCGCCTGAGCCAGGGCCGAGGCCAGCAGCAAATGAATGGCGCGGTAGGCCCGCGGCGCCGATCCGAATGCCGCCAGCGGAGCGGCCACGGCATAGGTCAGTTCGGTGGCGTGCCAGACCGCTCTCCCGCCCGTGGGCCGGCGGACGACATCGAGCCTGAGTCGCTCGATCCGTTCGCGATCGTAGCGACGGAGAGCGGGCTCGTGGCGCCCGAAGGACAGGCAAGGGGGATCCCAGCGATAGAGGCGCAGGAAGCCAGCCGAAGTCTCACGGGCCAGATCGAGCAGCCCCTGGTCCAGCGCCATGTTCTGCCAACCAGGTGCGGGCGACTCATCCCGGAGCAGAAACCAGGCGAGAGCGCTCGGCGTCTCGGCCGCGGGCCTCGCGGCCGTCTCTACTCCACCACCAGCGTCAACCCACCGGGACATAGTCCTCCACCGGCGGGCAGGCACAGACCAGGTTGCGGTCCCCGAAGGCGGCATCGATGCGTGAAACGGTGGGCCAGACCTTGTGCTCCCGGGTCGAGGCCGAGGGAAACGCGGCACGCTCGCGGGAATAGGGCCGGTTCCAGTCGTCGGCGATCACCTGGACCAGGGTGTGGGGCGCGTTGGTGAGCAGGTTGTTCTCCTTCGGTGCACGGCCCTCTTCGATTTCCCGAATCTCCTGCCGAATGGAAATCAGGGCGTCGCAGAAGCGATCGATCTCCTCCTTGGGCTCGCTCTCGGTCGGCTCGATCATCAGGGTGCCGATGACCGGGAAGGAGACCGTTGGGGGATGAAAGCCGTAGTCGATGATCCGCTTGGCGATGTCCTCGACATCCACGCCGGCGGAAGCCTTGAAGGGGCGGGTGTCGATAATCAGCTCGTGGGCCACCAGACCATTGGGGCCGGTGTAGAGCAGGTTGTAGTGGCCGGCCAACCGCTTGGCGATGTAGTTGGCGTTGAGGATCGCGACCTTGGTCGCCCGGGTGAGACCATCCTGCCCCATGAGCGCAAGGTAGGCCCAGGAGATGGTCAGGATCGAGGCGCTGCCCCACGGTGCGGCGGATACGGTGCCGCAGGACTCCGGGCCGCTGGTCGGGATAACGGGATGGGTCGGAAGGTACGGCTTCAGATGCTTCGCCACTGCGATCGGCCCCATCCCGGGACCGCCACCGCCGTGGGGAATACAGAACGTCTTGTGCAGATTGAGATGGCAGACATCGGCCCCGTAGTCGCCGGGGCGGCAGAGCCCGACCTGGGCGTTCAGGTTGGCGCCATCGAGATAGACCTGCCCGCCCTGCTGGTGCACGATGTTGCAGATCTCCCGGATGGTCGGCTCGAAGACGCCGTGGGTCGAGGGATAGGTCACCATCAGACAGGCGAGGGTCTCCTGATACTGTTTGGCCTTGGCCCTCAGGTCGGCGAGGTCGATGTTGCCCCGCGCGTCGGCCTTGACCGGAACCACGTCCAGGCCGGCCATGACCGCGCTGGCGGGATTGGTTCCATGGGCCGAGGTCGGGATCAGGCAGGTGGTTCGCCGGGTCTGGCCCTGGGCGCGATGGTAGGCCCGGATCACGAGGAGACCGGTGTACTCGCCCTGCGATCCGGCATTGGGCTGCAGCGAGACGGCGTCGAACCCGGTGATCTCCGCCAGCTGGTCCTCGAGCTGCCGAAACATCAACTGGTAGCCGGCGGCCTGATCCAGCGGGGCGAAGGGGTGGAGCCGATTGAACTCGCGCCAGCTGATCGGCATCATCTCGCTGGTCGCATTGAGCTTCATGGTGCAGGAGCCCAGCGGGATCATCGCCTCGGTGAGCGACAGGTCGCGGGCCTCGAGCCGTTTGATGTAGCGCAGCATCTGGGTCTCGGAGTGGTACCGATGGAACACCGGATGCGTCATGTAGGGTGACTTCCGGGTGAGCTCTTCGGGAATGGCCCGCTCGGTGTGGACCCCCGAGTCGTCCAGCATGAAGGGCAGGGCCACGTCGAGCGAGAAGACGGCGATCAGGTCCGAGACGTCTCCTACCGAAACCGTCTCATCCAGGGCGATCGCCACCCGCGTGGGGCCCAGCACCCGGAGGTTGATCTGCCGAGCCCGGGCCGCGTCGAGGATGCGGGACAGGTTGGCGGCGCGTACCTCGACGCAAATCGTGTCGAAGAAGTCCCTGTGGACCAGGTGATACCGCAGGCGCCGCAGCGCCCCGGCCAGCAACACCGCCTGGGTGTGCACCCGCTCGGCGATTTTCCGCAGCCCATCCGGCCCATGATAGACCGCGTACATGCTGGCCATCACGGCCAGGAGGACCTGCGCCGTGCAAACGTTGCTGGTGGCCTTCTCGCGGCGGATGTGCTGCTCGCGGGTCTGAAGCGCCATGCGGAGCGCCGGGCGGCCGCTCGAGTCCTTGGAGACTCCGATGATCCGGCCCGGAATGAACCGCTTGTAGGCGTCCTTCGTGGCGAAGAACGCCGCGTGAGGGCCGCCGTACCCCATGGGCACGCCAAACCGTTGCGAACTACCGACCGCGATGTCCGCGCCCCACTCCCCGGGAGGGGTAAGCATGGTGAGCGCCAGGAGATCGGTGGCCACGGTGACCAGCGCGCCGGCCGCGTGCGCGCGCTCACAGAGATCGCGAAAGTCCCGGAGACAGCCGTCGGTGGCCGGATACTGCACCAGGGCGCCGATCACGCCGGGCCGGAACTCGACCTTGAGCGGGTCGCCCACTTCGATGGAGACGCCCCGGGTCTCGGCCCGCGTCCTGGCCACGGCGATGGTTTGCGGGTGGCAGTTCTCGTCGACCAGGTAGACCGGGGCACCATTGGTCTGTACCACAGCCTGCGTGAGGTGCATCGCCTCTGCCGCCGCGGTGGCCTCGTCCAGCAGGGACGCGTTGGCGATCTCGAGGCCGGTGAGATCGGCCACCATGGTCTGGAAGTTGAGTAACGCCTCCAGGCGGCCCTGGGCGATTTCCGGCTGGTATGGCGTATAGGCGGTGTACCACCCCGGGTTCTCCAGGATGTTCCGCTGGATCACCTGCGGCGTGAAGCAGCGGTAGTAGCCCATCCCGATGTAGGATCGGAAGACCCGGTTCTGCGCCGCGAGTCCTCGCAAGGCCTGGAGCATGTCCCGCTCACTGCGCCCGGGCGGGAGGTCGAGCGGGTGCTGGAGGCGAATATCCTCCGGAACCACGGCGTCGGCGAAGGCATCGAGGGAGTCATAACCCAGCTCCGCCACCATGGCCTCCACGTCGTCCCGGCGAGGGCCGAGGTGCCGGAGGACGAAGCGCTCGGTGCGGAGCGCGGTGTAGGAGACCTGGACGGGGAGACGGGTCGCGGAGGAAAGGGTGCCTTGCTCCATGGGACCTCAACGAGGGTGCGAACGGTGTCGGCGGCAGGGGCAGGAACACGAAGGGGCGCCGTCAGCGCGCCCCCGGGTCCGGCTCATCCGCCGATGTGCTTTTGATAGTCGGCCGGCTTGAGCAGTTGATCGAGCTGTGAGGGATTGGCCATGCGCAGCTTCACCATCCAGCCGGCGCCATAGGGATCGCGATTCACCACGCCGGGGTCCCCTTCGAGCGCCGAGTTCACTTCGGTGATCTCGCCGGAAACGGGAGAATACAGGTCGGAGACGGCCTTGACCGCCTCGATGGTGCCGAAGGTCTGCATGGCCTCGAACTTGGCGCCCGGTTTCGGCAGCTCGACGAAGACCACGTCGCCCAGCTCACCCTGCGCGTAGTCGGTGATACCCACCTGGACGACGGCGGGATCGGCGGTTCGGCGGATGTACTCGTGTTCCTTGGTGTACAGCAAATCGGCGGGAGTGGTCGACAAGGCGACTCCAGGCGGCGGTCGGGGGGGATGGTAGAACCGGAGTCGGGGGAGGTCAAGTGGGACGGGGATTGTCGATTGGCGATTGCCGATTGCCGATTCTTGCTAATTGCCGGTCGGCCGTACGTTCCACTCGGCACTCGGCACTCGGCACTCGGCAATCATCAATCGGCAGTCATCTTCTCCCACGCCTCCTTCGCTCGCCGTTCCAGGGCGGCGAGATCGCCGTCGTTGTCGATCACGATCGGGGCCCTTCCGCCAGGTCCGCGCCAGGCCCGCTTCCGTTCCGCCGGCCATTGGGTCGCCATCAGAGCCATGGCCTCGGCTTCGGGGAAGCCTCGCTCCGTGATCAGCCGCCGGAGACGCAGCTCAGCCGGCGCATCGATCAGCACCACGCGATCGAATGCTGCGGGGTCGGCGGCTTCGAACAGGAGGGGAATGTCGCTCACCACCACGCGGTCCCCGCGAGCCCGCGCCTCGGCGATCAACTCGTCGCGGCGGTGCTGCACCAGCGGATGCATGATGGCGTTGAGGGCCGCCCGCGCGGCCGGGTCGCGCAGCATGATGGCGCGCACGGCGGGGCGATCCAGGGTTCCGTCGGTTTGCAGAACCTCCGGACCGAACCGGTTGGCGAGCGCCGCGAGCGCGGGAGAACCGGGTCGTTGCGCCTCTCTCACCAGCTCATCGGCGTCGATGATGGTCGCGCCCCAGCGCCGGAACAGTTTCGCGACCGTGGACTTGCCGGAGGCGACGTTCCCGGTCAGCGCGACGTTGAGCATGCGGATGGAGGGAGACGGCGAGCGGAGTGAAGTTTCGCTCGCGTATGGTCGCGTCAGAGCAGCGCGGTCTGGTCTTCGTCCAACCGGGGGACCCGGTGGCAGTGGCGGCAACGAGCCTCGTAGGACTCCCGGCCGCCCACCATGATGACCGGCGAGTCGTAGCGGGCGGGGCGTCCGTCCACCAGGCGCTGATTGCGGGTCGCCAGGTCCCCGCAGATCACGCAGATGGCCTGGAGCTTGTCCACCGACTCGGCGATCGCCAGCAAGTCGCCCATGGCCCCGAAGGGCTCCCCGCGAAAGTCGGTGTCGGTGCCGGCGAGAATCACGCGTACGCCCCGCGCGGCGAGCGCGGTCACCACCTGCACGATCTCCGCGTCGATGAACTGAGCCTCGTCGATCGCGACCAGCTCGGTATCGGGACGAACCAGCCGGAAGATTTCGGCGGCGGAATCCACCGGCGTGGCTTCCAGCTCCCGGCCGTCGTGGCTGGTGACGCTGTACAGCCCCGCGTAGCGGGAATCGTAATGCGACTTGAAGACCTGCACCCGGCGGCGGGCGATGATGGCCCGGCGGACGCGGCGGATGAGCTCCTCGCTCTTTCCGCTGAACATCACGCCGGCCACGACTTCGATCCAACCGGGTCGGGAACCGTGGTACATCAGAAAACCTTCTCGGGGTGCGGCGGACGATAGCCAAGGGGTGCTGCCTGGTCAAGCGAGGCGCGGTCCATCTTGCGAGGCATTCGAGGCCCGCCTATTGTGCCTCCCTTCCGCGTCACCCCGGAGACACCGGTGAGGAAGCCGGAGCTGATCCAGATCCTGGTCAAGAGACATGGGCTGTCGAGGCGCCAGGCCGGCGCCATTCTGGATACGCTCTTCTCCAAGTCCGGCGTGATCGCGGGCGAGTTGCGTCGGGGCGGCAAGGTCCAGTTGAGCGGGTTCGGCCACTTCGAGGTCCGGAAACGGAAGCCGCGGACCGGCCGCAATCCCCGCACCGGCAAGGCGATCACTATCAAGGCTTCGGTTGGTCCCGCCTTTCGGGCCGCGAAGAGTTTGAAGGCAGCCGTCAACAAGCGCTAGCCACCCCGGCCCTACTCCGTCCGCCGGCTCGGGCCT
>DATIWD010000048.1:0-5476 GCA_035519565.1 Gemmatimonadales bacterium
TACCCGTTTCCCTGTTCCCCCGTTCTCCCGTTCTCCCGAGTCCATGATCCGTCTCCAGCACTTCTCCGGCAGCCTTCGCGGCACCACCAGCTCCTCGGACCGACCGATCGTTCGGATCGGGCGGAGCAAGGACTGCGACGTGCGGTTCGACGGCGAGAAGGAGCCGGCCGTCTCCAACCACCACTCCGAGATCGTCTTCGAAGACGGGGCCTACTTCATGATCGACACCGGGTCCACCAATGGGACTCTGGTGAACGGGCGGCGGATCGTCAAACAGAAACTCAAGCCCGGCGATCGGGTTCGGTTCGGGTTCCCCGGGGGGCCGGAGGCGCGGGTCGAGATCGAGATCGGGACCCAGATCTCGACTACTTCGGCGAAGGGGCCGACCGCGTTCATGGCCGCGCCCGGTGAGCAGGCGCCTGCTTACGACCCGGAGGCCGACGCCGCGAACATCGCCAACGCGCTCAAGGCGGGGGCCCAGGACACGGCCGCGGTCAAGCTGGCGGAGGACGCAGCCCAGCAGGTGGTGGAGCACCGGGCCCGGGTGGGAGGACAGAGCTCCGGCCAGACGATGTTCATCCTGGCCAATGCGATCCAGCAGGTCTCGGACGTGGTCCGTCTGAAGACCAAGCGGCACTGGGTGCGGGTGGTCCTGATCGTCGCAGGGGTGGGGCTGCTGGTGGCCGGCGGGTTGGGGGTGGTGGTCTATCGCCAGCAGCGGGAGTTGGATCGGCTGATGTCGATCAAGAAGGCGATCGACTCCCAGATCGCGGACCTCCAGCAGCAGATGCAGGCCGAGCAGGACCCCGACCGGCTGGCGGAGCTGGAGAAGATGCTGGCCGATCTGACCGGCAGTGCCGAGGCCACGGTCGCTCAGTTGACCCAGACCAGCAAGAAGAAGGGGGAGGAGGTCGCCCAGGGGACCGACGAGCTGGACCGGGAGATCAAACGCATCCTGGCCAAGTTCGACGCCAGCACCTACGCCATCCCGCCCATCTTCCGGGAACGGCTGCAGTATCACATCGACCAGCTCAAGTCGTCGGGCCGGCTGCAGACGGTCTACAACCGGAAGCTCAAGTACTGGCCGGCCATCACCAAGGAATTCGACGCCCTCAAGCTGCCCGAAGAAATGGCGTACATCGCCTGGGCCGAGTCCAACTTCGACCCGGAAGCGACCAGCGACGTGGGGGCCCGCGGGATGTGGCAGATGACCGCGACCACCGCCCAGAGCATGGGCCTCCGGGTCGATGGGCAGGTGGACGAGCGGCTGGACGTCCCCAAGCAGACCCACGCCGCGGCCCGCTACCTGGCCAACCTGCTGGCCGAGTTCGGGGAGGATTCGTTCATGCTGGCGATGGCCAGTTACAACCGGGGGGAGAGCGGGGTGAGACGGGTGCTGCACCAGGTGGCCCAGGAGCCGGGCGGGTTCAAGAAGGAGAAACGCGACTTCTGGCACCTCTACAGGACAAAGCGACTTCCAGAGGAGACACGTGAGTACGTACCCAAGGTTCTGGCGGCGGCCGTGGTGTGCAACAATCCGCAACAGTACGGACTGGAGACCTCCGGGAAGTAGAGTTACATTGTGAGCCTTCGCGGGCCCCCCGCGGAGAAGACCGGAAGTCTACGAAAGGACGCGAAGACGATGCGAAAGGCAGTGCTAGCCCTGGCCGTGATGGCTGCCGCGTGCGGTCCCAGCCGCCAGGAATACCAGAAGGCCGTGTCGGATGCGCAATCGGCCTCGGCTCAGAAAGACAGCGTTCTGAGCGAAATGCTGGAAACCACCAAACTGATTACCGAGATCAACACCGAGCTCGCCAAGGCGAAGAACATCGGGGTGACCCCCGTCGCGAAGAGCGAGGAAGCCAGGACTGCGGCCGCGGAAGAGCGCGCCGCGACCTTGAGCAAGGTCAAGGACCTCGTCGCTCGGCTGAACGATACCGAGAACCGCCTGTCGCAGCTGCAGGCGCGCTCCAAGAAGCAGGACAAGGAACTGACGGCGCAGATCGAGAGCTACAAGAAGCAGCTGAACGATCTGCAGGCCAACTATGACCGGCAACTGGCCGATCTGGGCGCGGTGATCGATACCCAGAAGGTCCAGATCGCCGGGCTCACCAAGCAGGTCGACACGCTGAGCCAGCAGAACACCCAGCTCAGCTCCGAGAAGGCAGTGCTCTCGGACAGCGTGGGCCACCTGACCGAGTACACCAACACCGTGTATTACGCGGTGGGCACCGAAGACGAACTGATCCAGAAGGGCATCGCCGTGAAGGAAGGCTCCAAGTTCCTCTTCTTCGGCGGCAAGCACCTGGTTCCGGCCCGGGATCTCTCACCGGATGCCTTCACCAAGCTGGATCTGACCAAGGATCAGCAGATCACGCTGCCCAAGGATGACAAGCAGTACAAGATCGTCTCCCGGCAGAGCACGGAATACCTGTCTCCGGTCCCGGCGGACGGGAAGATCAAGGGGAGCATTCAGATCGCGTCGCCCCGGCAGTTCTGGGCGCCGTCGAAGTATCTGATCGTCGTCGAGGACTGACGGTCAGCGTCAACCAGTGGAATCGAGCGGCGGGGGTTGAGACCCGCCGCTCTGTATTTCAGGGCTCAACGCAGCGCGGCGGCCCCGGCGCCGCCGATCACCCCATCAACACGTCCCGGTGGAGGAAGCACCGATGAAGCGAGCGGTCCTGACCGTTTCCGCCATGCTGTCCTGCCTCGTCCTGGGGAGCTGTAGTCGCGGGGGAACCCCGCGCGAGGTGACGATCACCTCCAGAGATTTTTCGTTCGATGCTCCAGACAGCATTCCCGCCGGCCTGGTCACCATCCATCTGCACAATCTGGGTCCCGATCTCCATCACGTCTGGCTGGTGCGCCTGGACGAGGGGAAGACCATGGACGACTTCGCCGCGGCGATTCAGAAGGGCGCGCCGCCGGCCTGGGCGGTGCACGTGGGCGGGCCCAATGCCGCGATTCCCAATGGTGACAACCGGGCGACCATGGTTCTGCAGCCGGGCCTCTACGCGCTGCTCTGTATGATTCCCGACACCGCCGGGGTGCCCCACGCGATGAAGGGGATGATGCGCACCATCAAGGTGACCGGTTCCGCAAGCTCGGCCGCCCTGCCCGCCAGCGACAACGAGTTGACCCTCAAGGACTACGACTTCGTCTTCGCCAAGGCGCTGCACAAGGGCACTCAGGTCATTCGGGTGAAGAACGAAGCCGACCAGGTGCACGAGATCGTGGTGGTCCGGCTCCTGGAGGGGAAGAAGGCCGAGGACTTCGTGGCCTGGGCCTTCAAGCGTCAGGGACCCCCACCCGCCGAGCTGGTGGGTGGAATGAGCGGGATCTCCAAGGGGCAGGAAAGCCAGATGTCGCTCGATCTGACCCCGGGGAATTATGCCATGGTCTGCTTCCTCCCCGATGCCAAGGACGGCAAGATGCACTTCGAGCACGGGATGGTGAAAGAAGTGCGGATAGACTAGCTGGGCGCTTCGAGCTGGGAGCGGGCGAGGGATAGATCGAGAGAGGCGAGTCGCAGCTCGGAGTTGCGGGTCACAGGAACGCTACAGCCGAGTCCATCCCATGAGGCGATCGACCTGGACCACCCTTTCACTCCTGACCACGGTCTGCGTGGTGGCTGCGGCGGCTGTTCGCGGCGCCGGGAGGCCATCCAAGCCGGGACCCGAGCTCCAGAGGCTGGCGTTCTACATCGGCGACTGGGCCTACACCGAGGATTACGAGCGCAGCGTGCTGTTTCCCGAGGGCGGCCACAACACCGGGAGCTGGACGGCCCAATGGGGTCCTCGCAGTCTCTCGGTGGTGCACACCTTTGCGACCAACGGTACGGCCGATCCCTACTCGGGGATGGAGATCATGGTCTGGGATTCCGCCGGAAGGGTATACCGCGACCACGCCATCTGGTTTGACACAGCCGGCCAGTGGGAATTCACCGGACGGTTCGAGGGGGAGGCGCTGGTCTATCACGGCGCCTTCCTGTATCAAGGAAAGCAGGTCGATTTCCGGAGCGAGACCCGTCCCCGACCGGGCGGCGGCTTCACCCTCGATGAATACGCCCGGGTGAACGGGGGACCGGAGCAAAAGATCCTGCGAGGGACTGCGGTCCCGCAGTAGCAGGGCTCCCGAGCCCGGATCTCGACGCCCGTCCCCAGACGAGCCTCTCTCGTCTCGACCCCCCGGCCTGGAAACTTCGGGTCTTGTGATTTCGGTGGTGCCCCGTAGCCTCTCTCAGTCCTCAGTCCTCAGTCCTTGATTCCCCGCGTCCCGTTTGCCCGCCCGGGAAATCGGGTGCATTCTCGGTTCCTGAAGCCCCCCGGGGTCGCCGGAGCCTGAGGCCAAGCCGCAAAATCGCAACCGGCTGCCGTTTATAGAGAACAGGCCTTCTAACCCCACAGGCCCGGTGCTTCGATTGTCCGGGTGAGACCCCTCAGGGCGCAGCACAACGAGGCGGGCGCCAGTCCTGCCTCGACCATGCCTGGAGGCAACGATGAGGTACCATCGGAGGTGGTTACTCCTGAGTGCCGGCGCGCTCCTGGTCGGCAGCTGCACCGATTCGACCAGCCCGGGCCCGCTCGCGGCAAGAATGTCCTTCCTGGTGCAACCCCAGGCCACGGGGGCCGGAATGCCGATGAGCCCGCCGATCGTCGTGGCCCTGGAAGACGCATCCGGCCAGACCGTCACCGGCGCCAAGGGGCCCGTGACCCTGGCGCTCGGCGCCAATCCCGGCCACGCGAGGCTCGCCGGCTCGACCACGGTGGATGCCGTGAATGGTGTCGCGACCTTCAGAGGCCTGAGCCTCGGGGTGAGCGATACCGGCTACACCTTGACGGCGTCCAGTCCGGGTGTCGGCACCGAGACCAGCGATACCTTCAGCATCACGGCGGGACCCGCTGCCCGCCTCGTGTTTGAAACCCAACCGATCAGTGCCAATGCCGGAGCCCCGATCACGCCGGCCGTCACCGTCCGGGTGGTGGACGGATTCGGCAATCCCACCACGTCGTCGGTCGTCGTGACTCTGGCGACGACCACCGTCGGGGTGGCGCTGCAGGGAACCACCAGCGTCGCCGCGGTCAACGGGATGGCGACATTCAGCGATCTATCGATGGCCCAACCCGGCGCCGGGTATGTTCTGGCCGCGAGCGCTGTCGGCATGACGCCGGTATTCAGCAACGCATTCAGCATCTTCCCGGGCTCTCCGGCGAAGCTGGTCTTCACGGTGGAACCGGCCTACGCCCAGATCGGCCTGGCTCTCTCGCCACCGGTACAAGTGGCCATTCAAGACTCCTTCGGCAACCCGACCCCCAGCGCGACCAACGCGATCACGCTGGCGCTGGGGGCGAATCCCGGGAACGCCACGCTTTCCGGCACGCTCACGGCCAATGCCGTCGGTGGGGTGGCGAGCTTCGGGAATCTCAAGCTGGACCAGCCGGGGGTCGGTTATACGCTGGTCGCCTCGTCCGGC
>DATIWD010000049.1:0-32475 GCA_035519565.1 Gemmatimonadales bacterium
TGACACGATGCAGTACCTCAAGGCGCCGGTGCACACCATCTGCATGGGCATGGCCGCTTCGATGGGGTCCTTCCTCCTCGCGGCCGGAGCGAAGGGCAAGCGGAGCGCCCTGCCCCACTCGCGGATCATGATCCACCAGCCGTCCGGGGGCGCCCAGGGCACTGCGGCGGACATCGAAATCCAGGCGCGGGAAATCCTCTATCTGCGCTCGAAGCTCAACAGCCTGTACGCCGCGCACACCGGCCAGCCGATCGAGACGATCGAGCGGGACATGGACCGGGACCGCTTCATGAGTGCCGAGGAAGCCAAGGAGTACGGGCTGATCGACCACATCATTACCAAGCGTTCGGAACTCGTCCCAACCAAGGTCCCTTGACGCTCCCTGCGGGCTCCGGCACTTTTCGAATGACCGTCCTACCCCGGTCCTGACTCGGAGCGCCATGTCCAGCGACAAACACCTGCGCTGCTCGTTCTGCGGCAAGTCCAAGGATTCGGTCCGGAAGTTCATCTCCGGTCCGTCCGTGTACATCTGCAACGAGTGCATCACCCTCTGCAACGAAATCCTGGCAGAGGATGAGGAGCGCAACGTCGCCGAGGCCATTACCCAGGTCCCGACCCCGACCGAAATCAAGGAAACGCTGGACCAGTACGTGATCGGCCAGGAGCGCGCCAAGCGCACCCTGGCCGTCGCCGTCTACAACCACTACAAGCGGATCAACGTTCCGGCCGGCCGGGACAACGACGTCGAACTGGACAAGTCCAACATCCTGCTGCTGGGCCCGACCGGTGTCGGCAAGACGCTGCTGGCCCAGACGCTGGCCCGGATCCTCGACGTGCCGTTCACCATCGCCGACGCCACCACCCTCACCGAAGCCGGCTACGTCGGCGAGGACGTGGAAAACATCCTGGTGCGGCTGCTCCAGGCCGGCGAGTTCAACGTGAGCGAGTGCGAGCGGGGCATCGTCTACATCGACGAGATCGACAAGATCGCCCGCAAGTCGGAAAACCCCAGCATCACGCGGGACGTGTCCGGCGAAGGGGTGCAGCAGGCCCTGCTCAAGATCCTGGAAGGCACCATGGCGTCGGTGCCGCCGCAGGGCGGTCGCAAGCATCCGCAGCAGGAATACATCCAGATCAACACCAAGGACATCCTGTTCATCTGCGGCGGCGCCTTCGACGGGCTGGAGAAGATCATCCAGGCCCGGACCGGGCGACAGAAGATCGGCTTCGCCCAGGACCGGCAGGCAATCTCTGAATCGGCCAAGCTGAACCCGCTGCAGGACGTGGAGCCGGACGACCTGCTGCGCTACGGGATCATCCCGGAGCTGGTGGGACGGCTCCCGGTGATGGTGGCGCTGGAGGCGCTGGACGAGGACGCGCTCGTCCGGATCCTGGTCGAGCCCAAGAACGCGCTGTCGAAGCAGTACAAGAAGCTGTTCGACATGGAGAGCGTGGGTCTCACCTTCGACCAGGAAGCGCTGCGCGCCATCGCCAAGAAGGCGCTCAAGCGCGGGACCGGCGCCCGCGGGCTCCGCGCCATCCTGGAGACCATGATGACCGACATCATGTTCGACCTCCCCTCGAGGGACGACGTCCGCGAAGTGATCATCACGCCGGAAGCCGTCAACGAGGCCAACCCGCCGCTGGTCATTACCGAGCGCGCCCGCACGAAGCGAGAAGCCTGAGTTCTCTGTCGCACGGCCCCACCGCAGTCCCCCCTTCCCCGCTGCACCGGCTTGCCGTCGAGTTCGTCGGCAGCTTTCCCGATCCTGCGCATCCGCTCACACCCACGCTCCCGGAAATCGCCTTCCTGGGACGCTCCAATGTCGGAAAATCGAGTCTGCTGAACGCGCTGGTCGGCCGCCGCGTCGCCCGGGTCAGCGCGACCCCGGGGAAGACCCGCACCCTCAACGTCTACCGGTTGCCCGGTCTGTACCTGGTGGACCTGCCCGGCTATGGCTTCGCCCATGCCTCCAGGAGCGAACGGGCTGGATTCCAGCGGCTGCTCAGGGCGGTGCTCGCGCGCCGGCTGCTGCGTGGCGTGGTCTGGCTGCTCGACATCAGGCGGGACCCCTCGGCCGATGACCTCCGGTTCCGAGGCCTCATGGCCGAACGAAGGATCCCCCTGCTGGCTGTCCTGACCAAGACCGATAAACTGGGGTACGAGGGCGGAATTCGGAGAAAGCGCGAGGTCGGAGAAGCGCTGGAGCTGGATCCCGAGAAACTGCTGGCCACCAGCAGCGTCAGCGGGCTGGGAATCGCGCAGCTGGGCGAAGAAATCCTCGCCGCCTCCACCAACCTCTAGACTCGATAGACTCGGCGCGCCCCTGGAGCGAGACCGCTCGCCAGCATGGCGGTCGAAAGGGCGTCTGCCGCCATGGCCGTTGTAGCCACGACGGTGGCCTGACGCAGCCGTCGGGCCGGCCAGCCATCGGCGGGGTCCATGACGTGGCCCGCGGTGAAGCTCCCGTAGCGCATGATGGAAACGGTGTTGGCCGACGTGGCCAGTGCTTCGTCCCGGATCGCGGTGGAGGTCAGCCACCGACCGGGGCGATCGGGATCGACGATGTCCACCGCCCAGCCATCCTGCCCCGGCGGAGCCCCGATGGCGACGCAGTCTCCGCTGACGTCGATGAACGCGCGGCGAATCTGCTTCTGCCGGAGTAGCGCTGCCATCCGGTCCAGGCCGTAGCCCACGGCGATCCCGCCGAAATCGAGCTGGGTGTGGCCGCTCGAGAGGCGCACCCGATCTCCCTCGCGCTCGACCACGGCCGAAATCACGGCCGCCTCGGCCTCCTGCAACTCGCGGACGCCAGGCGCCGCCTTGCGCCGTTCGCGAAACCCCCAGGCCCGCATCAAGGGTTCGATTGCGACGTTGAACGACCCATCGCTGACGCGCCGAAACTCCTCCGCGGCCGCGACGACGCGGCGCAAGTCGGGGCCCACCCGCATGGCACCCTTCCCGGCCCGCCCATTGAGCTCGACCAGATCACTGGCCGTATCGAACAGGGAGAGGCGGGCCTCGATCCGCCGGAGCTCGGCCAAGGCCAGCGCCGCGGCCTCCAGACCCTGTTCCTCGCTCGACGCGAACAGCATCAGGTGCACCGACTGGCCCATCGCCCAGGACCAGCGCTCTACCAACCGCTCGTCGCGCGGCCTGGTGCGCACATGGAGGCCGGGAAGCGCCGCGGACAGCGCTCCTGAAGCCAGGGAACCCACGAACTCGCGCCGCTTCACGCGCCAGGCTCGCGGCCCCGTAGCTCGCGAAGAATCAGATAGCACTGGATGTAGAAGACCATCGCCAGGCTCCCGCTGGACAGCTCGAGCAGCCAGCCGAACCGCGGGTCCGCGTAACGCATGAGCCACATGGCACTGAAGGACACCAGTAGCGCCACGAACGGCTCGATGATCAGAAACCGGCGCCAGCGCTCGGTGACCCGCTCGCAAAGCGTCAGGCCGATCCCGGTGATCAAGAAGATCACCGCCATACTCAGGAGGTGGGTGTGGGTGATGGTGAGCATCTCTCCGAATGACTTGGGGAACTGCATCGCCTCCTGGCCTCCGGCGGGGTCGGCGCCCCGATAGCGCTCCGCCACACCCGCGGGCACCAACCGGGTCGTGTGCCACACGAAGACCAGCGAGGTCGTATAGCCCACCAACTGGACGATGGTCACCCACTTTCCCAGAAGCCGGACACTGGGAGGCAGCGTCCGCCAGCTGGGCAACGTGCCGCTCACTTGATCCGCCCTTCCTGATGCCAGCGAGTGAGGTCGGTGAGCGCGGCTCGGACTCCGGCGGTCACCGAATTCACGCTAATGGTCGCACCGGAGATGGACCGGATGTCCCTATCCACCTGGAGCGGGTCGCCGGTGGTCTTTCCCCGGAACTGTTTGCGCCAGGCGTCGTAGGCCACTTCACCCCCATAGGGCTCACGGTAGACCAGGACATCCACGTCCTTCAGGTGGTCTGCTGGATCGGTCGCTACCAGAAAGGTGATCGGCTGATCCTTCCCGATGACGTTCCGGACCACGGCGAAGCCGAGGAGCGAATCGGCACGGGAGACCCGGAGCACCAGACCGGAGTCCACCGGCAGGCTGTCCACCCGGGCCCCTGCGCCGAACACGCGCGTTAACGAAGCGGCGAGTTTCTTGGGCGGTGCTTCCTGGGCCGCCAGCGAGCCCCCCGGGGCGTGCGCCACGCCGAGCCCGAAGATGGCGGCGAGACCCAGGGCCCAGCGCGAGTGCCGGGTGACCGGCCTGGTACACATCAGGGACCAAGCCTATTCAGAGAGAGCGCAGGAACGCAATCAGGGCCTCGCGGTCCGCCGCGGAGAGGGCCCGGAACGCCTCCCGGGCGCCATGAGCCTCGCCATCGTGCCAGAGGATCGCCTCGATCAGACTGCGGGCGCGGCCGTCGTGCAGGAACGTGGTGTGGCCATTGACCGCGGCGGTCAGTCCGATCCCCCAGAGCGGTGGCGTCCGCCACTCGCTCCCCGTGGCCAGGAAGTCAGGGCGACCGTCCGCCAGACCCGGCCCCATGTCGTGGAGCAGGAGGTCCGTATAGGGGTGAATGGTCTGGTTGCTCAGCTCGGGAACGCCCAGTACTCCGCCGGTGTGGAGCGTCGGTTGGTGGCAGGCGGAGCAACGGAGCTGAGCGAAGAGCGCTTCACCATGCCGGGCCGTGGAGTCGTCCAGCGCCCGCCGGGCCGGCACCGCCAGGGTGCGGAGGTAGAAGGTCACGGCCTGGACCACCGAGTCGCGGAGCTCCGGCGGATGGGTGGCACAGGCCGGAATCTGTCCCTCGCAATTTTCCGCGGGCAGGAACGACGTCGTGACCCCGATGTCTTCGTTGTACGCCACGAAGGCCTGTTGCAGGAGATTGGGCGTGTTGGCCTTGAGGCCGAAGCGCCCCAACATCGTCTGCCCGCTGACCATGTCGTACACGTAGTTGGGTCGCCCCGAGATCCCATCGCCATCCTGGTCGGTCTCGTCGGCCAGCTGCAGGATCTCCTGCTCGGGCACCGCCTCCAGCAGGCCCAAGCCGAACACCGGGGGCGCCGCGCGGGGCGAGGTCAGTAGCCCGCCAGGCAACCCGGCGTAGGGGTTGAGCAGGGCAAGCTGAGGAACGCGAAGGGCGTAGGGCGTTCCGTCGACGAAGACGCCGGCGCTATCGACGTAGCTGATGGCCAGGTCGGCCTCCGGCGAGACCCCTTGAATGGCGCGCTGCTGCAGCTGGCCGCCGAATCCCGGCACCGGCACGGGACCCCCTTGGGGCGTGATCCCGGGAAGGCTGAGCCGAACCAGGAAGCCGGCCGCCACTTCACCGGGATTGGGTGGACGGCCGCGACCGTCTCCCGTGTGACATCCCGCGCAGGAGCTGCTGTTGAACAAGGGACCCAGCCCCGGATTGACCGGCGCCGGCGCGGTGACGAACGCGGCTTCGAAGGCGGCATCGCCGGCGTCATGATGCGCCAGGCTGGTGGAACTGAGGGTTGGGGCCGGATGGCCGAAAGCCGAGCCGGTGGCATCGAACACTGTAGCCACGCCGCCGGAGAAAGCATCGGCCGAGGGACCGGGAACGGTGTTGCCGGTTGGGGCCTCGCAGGCCGTGGCTCCCGCCCACGCCACCGCCATCCACCAGCGAGCGCGGATCATGGGCGGTGCAGAAGCGGGAGGATCTCGTGCTCGAGCGTCTCCGCCACGTCGTGCACGGCACGCTGGGCGTGCTCCACGCTGGAGCGATTGTCGAGCACCGCCTGCCCGAACGAGGGCGACATCCGTCCCAAGGCCGCGATCGCGCTGTCGAACTGGGCTCGGAGCTTCCGGTCGAGATCGGGACGGAGGCCGACGATGACGGCGGAGAGGCCGCCGTAGTTCTGTCCGGCGTACGACCCGGTATAGATCGTCGCTGCCCCGGTCAGGTTGTTCACGAAATCGGTCCGGGAGTTATTGCTGAAGCGCGATTCTTCCAGCTCCAGATTCCGGGACTCGAACGGCTCCGCGATCTTCCCGTCCGCCACTTCGGCGCAGATCCCGAGCATCCCGTTGACCAGCTCCTGCAGCGCGGCCCGACGCGTGAAATAGACGTCGGAGGCCACCCCGGCCTGACCCAGCTGGTCGACGAAGTTGCCGCCCGAGGGCTCCCATTCCATCCGGAGTTGATGGGCCGACGTGGCCAGATCGGACGCCAGCGCCACCAGGTACTCGAGCTCTCTCGGCGTCAGGTCGGCGGCGTGCTTCTGGCCATCCTGGCCGAAGATGACGTACTCGATGGCGTGGAACCCTTTCACGGCACCGTCAAGCGACGCGACCACCGTCGGAGTGATGGGATCACTTCCCGCCAGCAGGGTCTGCGCGTCCACCAGGTTGAAGGGCCAGGTATCCAGGGCAGGATCGTACCCGCCGGTCTCCACCGGTCCGAACAGGAATCCCTCGCTCTGCTCCCACGGCGCCCGGGCAGTGCGCCACGCCGCCTGCGCCGCCGCCAGGTTGGCATCGGTGGGATTCCCGGCCAATTGTCCCACCGCGGTATCAAAGGCCGCCGCTTTCCCATCCAGCTCCCGATAGAGCCCCAAGATCACGCCGGTGGCCACGTTGCTCAGCACGAGCGTGGTATCGACGGCGGCAGGCGTCCGCACGGCGATCGGCTCGCCGCAGCCGGGGAGGGCCGCGACCGTCGTCGTGAGCGCCGCGGTGAGCATCCACGAGGCTCGCATTAGAACATCCAGCCGATGCCGAGACTCAGGACGTTGTCTTCCTGGAACTGGGCGGTGTTCCGCCGGAACCGATAGTCGCCCTTGAAGGCGACCTGGGAGATCGGTTTCCAGGTCAGGCCAATGGTGGCGACCGATCGGTCGAAGGCCGGGTTGCGGGGCGTGCCCGAGGGGACCGAGGCGTGGGTATCGTCCTGCTCGTATCGCGCGAAGGCCACCAGGCGCTGGGAGCTGTTCCTGGCCAGGAGATGGAGCGCGTTCCAGGCGGCCTCGAGATACCAGCCCGCGATACGGCTCCCCACCCCGTTTCCGTAGAATGCGTTGATGGCGGCCGCGTCCCGAATGCTTTCGGTCGCCGCCTCTCCGCGGAACTGAAACGCACCGATCTCATAGCGGCCGTCGATGGCGCCGATGAAGACGGGAGCGGCGAAGGCCCCGCTCCCCAAGCCGGGGACGCCGTTGGCGCTGCCGCCGTAGTAACCAGAGATCCCTACCTTGAGCCCGGGCCGGGACCACTCGACCCGGCCCGCCAGGGCCGCGTTGGCGAAGCTGGCGTTCTGACCCTCCTGGCGTCCCTCCCGAATGCCCTCCGCCCCCGTGAACCCTTCGGCCTTGAGGCCATTGACCAGGTAGGCCCGATACACCAGTCCCTGCACGCCGGGGATCGACCCCGCCACTCCCAGCCCCAGCTCGCGCCACGTGGTCGGGATCACCACATCGGAGTAGAGGCCGCGATCGACGCCGTTGAAGGTGGGAGGCTCGTGGACCTCGTTGACGATGCCGACCGGGACCAGCACCAGGCCGGCCCGCAGGGTGGCCGGCTCACCGAACCGATAGTCGAGGTAGGCCTGCTCCACCGAGACCTCGCCACCATCTTCCCCGCCCTCCACCTTGGCGTCTTCGATCTCGACTTCCGAGCGGAAGGAGATTCGATCGTTGAAGCTATGGGCGAGGTAGAAGACGAATCGCTTGAGGTCGATGGACCCGGGGGAGTTGGTGCTGTCGGAGTTGGTGTAGTGCACCTCACCGTAGCCACCGACGGTGGTACTCTGTTGCGCGACCAGTGGGGTAGCGCCGGCGACGATCAGGCAACCGAACAGAAGGCGGGTGTTGGGGCGAAGTAGAGGCGCTGACATTGAGAAATATTCCTAGTTGAGAATAACTTTCAAATAGAAAGTGCTACCACGCTACTCCCCTTTCCAGTGGCTGTCAACCACACGGCCACCGCCGGTTTGCAGAAGTGGTGATGCGCTCGTAGAATGCGCCTCAAGGAGGCGCCATGGCGCTGCTACCGCTGAAAAAGCTGGAGTTGGGAGGCCCGGCAGAACGGGCCTACCAGGAGTGGCTCGAAGCCCTGGAGGCCGACCTGGCGCGTCCAGGGGCCGATTGGTACCGGGTGGCCCGCGACACGCTCTTCGCCATCTACTTCCCGGGATACCGGGACTACGACGGGCTGGTGGCGGACCCCAAGCTGCCCCCAGCTGCGCGCTCTACCCTCCTGGCACTCGACCCGCACAACATCACGCTCGAGCCCGAGTACTACGCCGACGTGGACGCGGCCCGGTTCGCGAAGGTGAAGCCCTTGCTCTGGCTCTGGCAGTCGTTCGATCGTTCTCCCCTGGGAGGCGGAAACGTGGATCTTGGCGTCCGCTTCCGGCGCGTCCTGGCCAGGCATCTGTTCGCGCGCTGCGGCCGCAACTTCAAGTGCTTCCACTTCGTGGAATTCTCCTTCGGCTACAACATGGAAGTGGGAGACGACGTGGTGGTGCACCGGTACGTGCTGCTGGACGATCGCGGCGGCATCACCCTGGGCAACCGGGTCAGCATTTCGGACTACGCCAACATCTACAGTCACACGCACAGCATCGTGGAGCAGAAGGACGTCACCAACGCGCGCACCGTACTCGAAGACGACGTGCGCATCACCTATCACGCCACCATCCTCGCCGGCGTGCGGGTCGGCCGGAACGCGATGGTGGGCGCGATGGCCGTGGCGACCAAGGACGTCCGTCCCTACCACGTCAACGTGGGCATTCCCGCCAAGTCGGTCCGGGTCAAACCCAACGCGCCGCCCGAGGCGTGGGTGACCGAGCGCGTCAGTGGTCGCCATTCGGGGGAGGGTGGGAGCTGAGCCCGGGTCGTCGGCCTACCCTGCTCACGCTGTTCCCCGCCGCCACGGTTGCCATCGCCGGCGTCGCGGCCCTGATCTTCAGCGGGCCCGGCGCCGTTGCTTTCGGCCTCATCGGGCTCGGGCTCGCGGCCGGCGCCCTCGCGTGGCGCTTCCGCTCCTGGACCCTGTTGATCCATGCGCTCCTCGCGACCGGACTCACCCTCATCCTCTGGCTGGATGAGCCCGGCACCTCCGCCGCGATCCTCCTGCCCTTCATCGCCCTGGTGGGCGTCCTCCTGTTGGCGGCAGAGCGGGAACGCTGGGCCCACCGCCTGATCGAGCAGGAAAAGCTCGCCCTCGGTCGTCAGCTCGATCGGCGGATCAACGAGCTGTTCTCGCTCCAGGAGCTGGGCTACGTACTGGCGAAGTCGCTTCAGCTCGACCAGATCGCCGAACAGGTGGTCGTATATACCCGCCGATTCCTGGAAGCCGAGGGGGCGGTGCTGGTCCTGCTCCACGAGGACCAGGAGCGGCTGACCGTGGCGGCAGCCGAGGGAAGCCTGCAGCACCTCAAGGGGCAGCTCCTCCGCGAGGGAGAGGAAAGCCTGGTCATGCAGGCCATTGCCCGCGAACGCATCGAGGTGGGACTCGCGACAGCGGAGGCGCCGGTCGAGCTGGTGGCGGGGGAGCGGGTCGGGTCAGGGGCGGCGGCACCGCTCCGCGCTCATGGATTCACCATGGGGGTGATCGCGGTCGCGGAGCGGCAGGGAGGGTCGTTCAGTACCGAGGACCTGTGGCTGCTGTCCACGGTGGCCACCCACGTCGCGGTGGCGCTGGCCAACAGCCGGTTCTTCGAGATCATCCGGCGAGCCAAAGAAGAATGGGAGACCGCGTTCAACGCGCTGACGGAGGGCGTCGCAGTGGTGGGGGAGCAGGGCCGGGTCCGTCGCGCCAATCCCGCTCTGGCCCGCATGCTCGACGTGCCCCCGCCCACCCTGATCGGGCAGCCGTTCTGGGACACCGTCATCGGATCCCCCGATTCGACCGCGGAGCTGGTTGCCTCCATCGACCGGGGAGAGCACCCGGCGCCGGTCTTGCTCCAGAGCAAGACCCTCAACCGCACGCTGCGGCTGACCGCCGCACCCCTGGCCGAAGGCGCGGGAGACGGTGGGCCGGCCACCGTCGTTCTTGTCGAGGACGTCACCGAGCAGCAGCAGCTCGAGGCTCAACTGATCCAGAACGAGAAGATGGCGGCGGTGGGCCAGTTGGTGTCGGGTGTCGCCCACGAACTCAACAACCCGCTGACCTCGATCGCGGGCCTCTCCGAGTTCCTGCTGGAGCGGCCCGGGGTCACTTCCGGCGACAAGGAGCATCTCAAGGTCATCCACGACCAGGCGGAGCGGGCCGGTCGGATCGTGCAGAACCTCCTCACCTTTGCCAGGAAGGGTGCGCCCGAGACGACACTGGTGGACTTGAACGACGTGGTGGCGCGAACCGCGATGCTGGTAGTCTATGAGCTCAAGCTCCGCGGCGTCGAGCTGGAGCGCCATCTGCGAGAGCAGCCGGTGGTGGTACGAGGAGACCGACACGAGTTGCAGCAGGTGCTCCTCAACCTGCTCACCAACGCCGTCCAGGCGGTAGACGGGCTCCCTCCCGGCGCGCCGCGCCGCATCGTGATCGCAACCGGGGTGGAGGCAGGCCAGTCGGTGCTCCGGGTCAGTGACACGGGAGTCGGGGTGCCGAGTCCGCTGGTCGCCCAGCTCTTCACCCCCTTCTTCACGACGAAAGAACCGGGCCGGGGCACCGGGCTCGGCCTCTCGATCAGCTACCGGATCATCGAGTCGCATGGGGGCCTGCTCTCCTACGCCCCGGGCCCGGGCGGCGGCTCCCAGTTCACGGTGACGCTTCCGGCTCAGGATCAGCCGCCCTCTCCCGAAACAACCGCTCGCCTCTCCCAACCCGCCGCGACCCCGGCCAGCTCGCCCAGGTCGATCCTGGTCGTGGACGACGACCAGGGCGTGCAGCGTCTGCTGACCACGCTGTTCGCGCAGGATGGCCACCGGGTGGACACGGCCAACAGCGGCGAGCAGGCCATGCGGCTGCTCCGCGAGCGTTCCTACGACGTGGTGATCGCCGATCGGCGGGTGACGACAGGGGCTCAGCGACTGTTCGCGGATGCCCTGCTCGAGGAGAGGCCGGACCTGGGCGGCCGGCTGCTGGTGACGCTGAGCGCCACGGATCCGGAGGTACTGGATGGGCTCCGCAAGCGCTCGCTCCGGGTCGTCCCCAAACCGTTCAACCTGCGGGACCTCCGGCGAGCAGCCGCGGAAGTGTGGGGCTAGACGACCCGTTCAGGGCCGCACCGGGATGCCGTGCTCCCGGAGGTAATGCCGCACTTCGGGAAGCGAAGAACCCTGGTAGTGGAAGATCGACGCCGCCAACACGCCATGAGCGCCGGCCTCGAACGCCTCCACCAGGTGGGCGGGAGAGCCGGCGCCGCCCGAGGCGATGACCGGGATCCGGACCGCCCGGACCACGTCGCGCAGGAGTGGCAGGTCGTAACCCAGCTGGGTCCCGTCCCGATCCATCGAGGTCAGCAGGATCTCCCCCGCCCCCATTCGCTCAGCCTCTTTGCACCACTCGACCGCCTCGCGCTCGGTCACCCGGCGACCGCCCATCACCACGACAGCGTAGCGCCCATCGATCCGTTTGACGTCCACCGCCACCACCACGCACTGGCTCCCGAACCGATCGGCCAGGGTTCGAATCAGCGAGGGATCCTCGACCGCCGCGGTGTTGATCGCGATCTTGTCGGCCCCGGCCCGCAGGGCTCGTTCCGCGTCGGCCGCGGTGCGAATCCCTCCACCCACGGTGAAGGGGATGAAGATGGCGTCCGCCACGCGCCCCACCATGTCGAGCGTCGTCTGTCGGTCTTCGGCACTGGCGGAGATATCGAGAAGGACCAGCTCGTCGGCCCCTTCGGCGTCGTAACGCCGGGCCTGCTCGACCGGATCGCCGGCGTCACGGAGCGATTCGAAATGGATTCCCTTGACGACCCTGCCTCTGGCGACATCCAGGCAGGGGATGATGCGGCGGGCGAGCATGACCTACCCCCGATCGGAATCGGGGATGGCGAGCACATCTTCCAACGGCCCCGCGTCTCCCTTCTCGAAGAGAATCCCTGCGTCGGCGATGGCACGCCGCTCCCGCGGCCAGGCGAACCGCTCCGCCGCGCGATCGATCGGGAGCCACTCGGAGCGATCGTGTTCCTGGCTCAACCGGACCGTGGCGTCGGAGGGGACCACCGCCACAAACGCGGGAATCAGCGCGACCTCATCGGAGCGATGCCGGTAGAACGCCTCCACGCGGCTCAGGTTGTACCAGCGCGCTGCGGTGAGACCGGTCTCCTCGCTCAGCTCCCGCCGGGCGGCCTCCACCGGAGTCTCGCCCACTTCGATACTGCCGTGGACTGCTTCCCAGGCACCGGTACAGCGGCCTCTAGGACTCCGGCGCAGGACCAGGCACTCGAGCCCCGTAGACGTTTCTCGAACCACGTAGACATCCACGAAGCAGACGCGAACGCCGCTCACGGCGTCCACCGCGTGAAGCCTTCCAGGAGCGCGATCCCGGCCCGCTGTGATTTCTCGGGATGGAACTGCACACCCAGCACGTTCCCCCGACCCACGATGGTGGCAAACGGCTCGTCGTACTCTCCGACGGCCAGGACCGCCGGCTCGGGAACCTGAGTCGGGTAGTAGCTGTGCACGTGGTAGAAGTACTGCTCGCCCGAAGCGAAGACGGCGGCCAGCACCGGGTGAGCGGACCCGGAGGCCGTGGCCCGCACCCCCGCCCAGCCGACATGAGGCACCGGAAGTCGGTCGTGGAAGCGGCTCACCCGTCCCGGCAGCAGGCCGAGGCCCCTCGCGTCGGGCGCCTCTTCACTGCGCTCGAAGAACAGCTGCATGCCGAGGCAGATCCCCAGCACCGGGCGCCCGCTGGCGGCGATTTCCTGGATCGCCTGATCGAGACCGCTGGCCCGGAGATTCTTCGAGGCCTGTCCGAAATGCCCGACCCCCGGCATCAGCACCCGGCTGGCGCGGCGAATCACGTCGGGGTCCGCGCTCAGCGTCGCGGGGTGGCCCACGGCGCTGAGGGCCCGCACTACGCTCTTCAGATTGTTGACCCCGTAGTCGACGACCGCGATCACAACACGCCCTTGGTGGAAGGAACTCCCTGCACCCGAGGGTCGATACTGGTCGCTTCATCCAGCGCCCGGGCGAAGGCCTTGAAGGCGGCCTCTACCAGGTGATGGGGATTGTCGCCCCGAATCGCGTCGAGGTGGACGGTGAGTGCGGCATTGTGGACCACGGCCCGGAAGAATTCGGGCGTCAGGAACACGTCGTAGTCTCCCAGCATCTGCCACTTGGGAATGTCCACCTGGTAGGCGAGGAAGGGCCGCCCGCTCACGTCAACTACCGCCCGCACCAGGGCGTCATCCAGCGGAACGATTACGTCGGCGAAGCGCCGGATTCCGGCCCGGTCACCCAGGGCGCGCGCAATGGCCTGCCCCAGCGCGATCCCGGTGTCCTCCACGGTGTGGTGCCCATCGACCTGGAGGTCGCCGCGCCCTTCGATGACCAGGTCGAAGAGGCCATGGCGAGCGAACGCCTCCAGCATGTGGTCGAAGAAGCCGATCCCGGTGTGGACCCGTGCCTCGCCCCGGCCGTCGAGGTCAATCCGTGCCTTGATCACGGTTTCCTTCGTCTCCCGCTCGACTTCGCCCACCCGCGCCATAGCTCCTCCTGTTAATCCCTCAAGCCCGGAGAATCGCCTCGAGGGCGCTCACCGTCGCGTCCATGTCCTCCCGCGTGCCGATCGTGAGGCGCAGGCATTCGGCCAGGCCCGCCCCGCCCGACACGTCCCGCACCAGGATACCGTAATCGGACAGAAGTCGCTGGAACACCACTCTGGCGGGGACCTTGTGGAACCGCATCAGGACGAAATTGGCCGCGCTGGGAAACACCGTCACGCCCTCGAGTGTGCGGAGCCGCGCGATGGTCCGTTCCCGCTCTTGAACGATCGAGGTTACCCGCTCCGCCAGAGCGGCCCCGTCCTGGAGCGCCGTCGCCGCGGCGATCAAGGTCAAGGCGTTGACGTTGTAGGGGAGTTTGGCCTTGGCGATCTCCTTCACCACAGCCGGATGCGCCAGACCGTACCCGAACCGGAGCCCGGCCATGCCCATCGCCTTGGAAAAGGTGCGCAGCACAATGAGACGGGAAGACTGGTGCAGCAGCGGCAGTGCAGTGGGGCCGCCGAACTCCTGATAGGCCTCGTCGCAGATGATGAAGGCGGAGGTTTCCGCCAGGAGCCGCTCCACGGCCCCCTCGGGGAGTACCGACCCGGTGGGGTTGTTGGGCGAGTTGACGACCACGACCTTGGCCCGCTCCCGGCGCGCCGCCTCGACGAGGGCGTCCACGTCGTAGCTGAAGTCTTCCCGCAGGGGAACCGGGACGTACCGCCCGCCCAGCACGCTCGTGAGCAGCCGGTAGAGGGCGAAGGTGGGAGCTGGCGCGACCGTGACGTCTCCAGCCTCGAGCAGTACGGTGAGGCTGGCCTGGATCAGCTCGTTGGAGCCATTCCCGACCAGGATCCCATCGGCGGTCCACCCCACGCGTCGAGCCAGGTCGGCCAGGAGCGCCCCGGGGGCAAATTCGGGATAGCGGTGCCACGCGGCCGCGGCCACGCGCTCCAGGATCCGCCGCTTCAGCTCGGGAGGGAGATCGAGCGGGCTTTCGTTCTGATTGAGCTTCCGGGAGGCCTGCGAGGCTTCAAGGGTGTATGCCGATTGGCCCCGGACCGCAGGCTTGATCAGGGCCAGGCCATCGCGAGGGTCGGGTAGCATGCATTACTTCCGCCTTCCCAACACCGCTTCGAGTCTGGCCGACAGCGCCCGAGCCCGGAACGGCTTGGTGAGGAAGTCGTCCGCTCCCAGCTCGAAGACGCGCACTTCGTTGTCCTCGTCACCCTTGGCGGTCAGCACGATAACCGGGACCTGTTGCGTAGCTGGCCGCGAGCGGAGCTGAGACAGTACCGTGTAGCCGTCCATGCCCGGGAGGTTGAGGTCAAGCACGATGATATCCGGGGCGAAGCGGTCCACCTCGTCCAGTGCCTCGACGCCGTCCCTTGCCTCCGCCACGCGATACCCTTCGCGCTCCAGCAGGTCCTTCATGACCCGCCGCAGCTGATCCTCATCGTCCACCAGCAGGACCCCGGCCTTTTCCTGGGGGCGTCCGCCTGGGGGCGGCAGCTCTTCGAGGAGTTCGAAGGCGGTGGTGAGATCCACCGGCGGCGCCGAGGGAGCGGCGGGCACCGCCATCGGGGCCGGCGTGTGCCGGGGAGCCCGGGGCTCACCCGGAGCCGGCGTGGCGCGGGGCGGCGCGGCAGGAGCGGCGGCCGTCGCGGTGGCACCGCTCGATTCGCGAGCGGCGGCGGACTCGAGATGGGGTACCTCGACCACGCGCAGCAACTCCTCGATGCTGGTCTCGCCCGCCAGCACGTGGCGCAGCCCGCTCTCGAACAGCGATTTCATCCCGTTGGCCCGCGCCGCCTCGGCGATCCGGTCGGCCGTGGCCCCTCCCCCGATCCGCCGCTCCAGCTCGGGATTCATGGTGAGGACTTCGACAATGCTGAAACGGCCGCGGTAACCCGTCATGGCGCACTCGGGGCACCCCACGGCTCGATGCAAAGAGGTACTCTCGGGAATGTAGCGCCGCAGACGCTCGGGAATATCGTCCACAGTCTGGTCGCGGCAGGTGAGACAGAGGCGTCGCATCAGCCGCTGGGCGATGATGCCGCGGAGGGCGGCGGCGATCTTGTATGCCTCCATTCCCATGTCCACCAACCGCGTGACCGCGTTGGGCGCGTCGTTGGTGTGCAGCGTCGAGAGCACCAGGTGGCCGGTGAGCGAGGCCTGCACGGCGATCTGCGCCGTTTCGCGGTCACGGATTTCGCCGACCAGCACGACGTCGGGGTCCTGCCGCAGGATCGAGCGCAGGGCCGAGGCGAAGGTCAGCCCGGCCTTCTCGTTCACCTGCACCTGGACAATCCCCTTGCCCAGCCGGTATTCGACCGGGTCCTCGACCGTGACGATGTTCACCCCCTCGCTCTGCACCATCCGGAGCGCCGAGTAGAGCGTCGTCGTCTTGCCCGATCCGGTCGGACCGGTCACCAGGATGATGCCTTCCTTGTTGTTCAGCAGATTGATGATGGACTTCCGCTCGTCCTCCGTCATCCCCAGCGACTCAAGCGAAAGCACCGTGGCCTTCGCGTTGAGGATTCGGATGACGACCTTCTCGCCCATCGAGGCGGGTAGGGTCGAGACCCGGAGATCGACTGGAGCGCCATTGACGGCGACCCGCGCCCGGCCGTCTTGCGGCCGGAGCCGGTCCGCGATGTCCATACCGGACATGATCTTGATGCGGGAGATGAGCGGGGCGCCCGCCGAGCGGGGTACGTTCATCACCTGCCGGAGTACGCCGTCGATCCGGTAGCGGACCGCGACGCCGGCCTCACCCGGCTCAACGTGGATGTCACTCGCGCGGCTGAGGATCCCATCGGAAAGCATCATGTCGACCAGCCGGACCACCGGCCGCTGGCTGGCCTCGTCCTCGGAGGCCCGCAGATCGCCCAGCTCTTCTTCCTCCGAGAGCTGGGTGACGGCGGGTCCTTCGCCGGTCATGTTCCCGAGCAACGCCTCCAGGCCCACCATCCCGCCGCGGTAGACCTCGTCGAGTTTTTCCTTGATCCGCCCTGGCGGGCAGAGGAAGATCCGGATTTCGCGACCGGTCGCGAAGGCCAGACCCTTCTCGGCGTCGTAGTCGTAGGGATTCGAGGTGGCGAGCTCGAGGAACGAGTCGGTCACCCGGAGGGGCAGCACGTTGAACCGCCGGGCCAGGTCTTCGGGTACCGCTTCCTTGACGGCGGGATCGATGGAAGTCACATCCGCCACCGGGAGTCTCGACCGGGTGGAGGCGGTCGTCAGGAGATGGTCGTCAGTGGTGAGGCGGCGTTCGACCAGGGTAGACCAGAGGGAGACCGGATTGGCGCTTTCCTCCTGGTACAACTCCTGGAGGGTCCCCGCCGGCAGGGTCTTCTCGACAATCGGAATCAGCCAATCATCTGTAAACTTCATGGAAACCCAAGGCTGACGAGAAGATAGGACGCGGGTCCGAGGCCCGCGTGTTGAAAGCTAAAGGCATCGGTAGCAGGGAGGAAGCGCTGGTTTCGGGTTCCTCCTGAGGCGCACGAGGGTCGCCTACAGGATCCCCCACCAGAGGCGGTTCACATCCACCGTGACCCCGATCTCGCCGGTCCGGAGTGCCACCCCCGCCTCCACCCGAATCAGTTGCAGGAACCATTCCGAAGCCAGCCCGGCGACCGGGCGGACACCCGGCGAGGCGGTCCAGAGCATCCCGAGGGCGGGCCGGTCGGTCCAGCCGGCCGCCAGGAACGGCGCGATCGTGGCCGTCTTGCCGGTCGAGGCATAGGCCCCGAGCCCCAAAGCGGGGAACGGAATCGGAATCCGCCACTCGACTGAGCCCCACGCCATCCTGGATCCGCCATAGGCACGATAGGGCTCACCCAGCAGAGTACCGCGTCCCCCGAGGACGAAGTTGCGATAGGCCGGGAGCGAAGTCGTACCCGCGCCGAGGATGGTACTGGTCTGAAGCGAGCCCGGCCCGAGGGGTACGACCCAGGTCCCCTCGAGCACGCCCCGGGCATACCCCTCGGGCCCTCCACCGGCCTCGACCGTCACGGCGCCGTAGAGATCGTGCCGAGCGGCCACCCCGGCCGCGGCTCTCTCGAGCCGCAGACTTCCGATCCCGTAGGTGCCGGCACCAAGAGGGGGATTGAGCCGATAGGTGCCCTGGGCCGGCGTCGTCGCAACGGCCATGGATCGTGAATTCTCGGCGCGACCCTCGAGCTCGAGCGCGGAGCGGCCGGAGAGCCGCTGCCGGAGTCGGAGCCCGCCTGAAGCGACCAGCACCCAGTCGCCGTGATCGTTCCCCGATTCCTGGGCCATGATCGAATTCAGGAGGGGCGAAATCACCGGATAATCCGAGAAGTCGCGGACCCGTCGGTTACCAAACGCGGTCAGGCTGGTCCCGCCCCGGGTGACCGTGACATCCAGTCCGCCGGTCACTTCCTCGCTGGAGAACCCGTAGCCCACGGTGGGACGAATCGCCACGGCGCCAAGTCCGAACTTGACTCCCATGCCGAGGGCCAGGCCCTCGACCCGGTTGACGTGGACCAGGTCGCTGATCGAGTTGGAGCCGATCCGCGTGGCCGGGAGACCGTCGAGAGCGTGGGTTCCCACGACTTGCTGAATCTCCTCGCGGATCGCGGTCATTTCCTGGCGGTTCACTGGAGTCGCGGCGTCACCGATGGCAGCCGCCAGCGGCTCGTCCCAGGTGTACCCGCTGTCGGACGGCGAAAGGGGGCCGCCGATCGCCGGGCCGCGGAGGATCGAGTCGGGGACCTGGACGTCGAAGGTGTAGTCGCCCACCTGCCAGCGGCCCCTGATGATTCCGCGAGTAGGAAGGTCGAGCCAGGACACCTGACGGCGAATCTCGATCTCCTGCTGGAAGGGAAGCCAGTAGCGCTCTTCGTAGAGGGCGTTCTCCAGCGCCACCGTGATGTCTTCCAGATTGGGATCGAGGTAGGCGACGGGCGTGAAGCTGAACCGGAAGCGGACCAGGTCGGCGGACTCGACGTCGAGGAAGAGGGTGCCGACCACCAGCGGCTGGTCGAAATTGCGAGGGCGAACCTCGACCTTCACCAGCCGCAGCGTCCGGCCGCCGGACTGGACGGTAATGGTATCGCCGAGCGCGTAGTCGTAGAGCGCCGGGCCCGTGGGAGAAAGGGGATGCACCACGTCGCGCACCTCGTCTCCTTCGCCGATCCGGATGCGGTCGCCGAAGTTGTTGGTGACGATCCCCAGGTGATCACGGTGATAGATGACATCGGTGGGGAGGAATCGCCCGTCGCGCCAGCCGAGGATGCGCTGCTTGCTGAGATTGGGGGCCCGCCAATACACTTCCACGTCCAGTTGATCGGCTTTCACCAGATGCGGAGGCTCCGTGAACCCGGGACCCACCTGCGCGAGGAAGAACAGCATTCCGTGCGCGGTGGTCCGGTAGGAGTGCAGTCCGCTATCGGGGCGCCGGCGCTCCGTTGCCCGGCGAACCAGGTCCACCGCGGCAGGGGAGTTCCACTCCTGCGCGGCCAGGGGTGCGGTGACCAGGCAGACCGCGAGGATCGCGATTCCGGAACGGAGCGTCGCGCGGGGCCGTGGCCGGCGCTGGTGGCTCTGCTCCTGACCGCCGCGGCCTGTGGCGGCGGGAAGCCGACCACGGGAACCGAAGGAACGGTCCAGCCGCTGGCCAACCAGGTGCTGAGCCTCGAGCAGCTGTACACCCTGGAGGCCGCGGGCGTCCCGCCGGGGGATACCTCGGTGACCTTCCCGGCTGGCACCGCCCGTCACGTCATCCTGCGCCATGGCCCTCCCGATAACACCGTCTTCGCTGAATTGATCTTTCCGGCCGGCGTGTTCGGGGGGATCACTCACCCCGACTCGGTTCGCGTCAGCGTGAAACCACGCCCTGGAATCTACGGGGTCGAGTTCGCCTGCAACCTGCCGCTGGGTCCCGGCGCGCGCCTGGTCTTCAAGTACCCGGTGCACTTCTCCGCGCCGGTCGGAGCGCAACAAAAATACGGGACGCCGGTCGCGTTCGAGCGGGCCCTCTCGATTGCCCGGCTGCTGCCCGACGGGCGCTACCTGTTGCTCCTCTCCACCCGCCCCGCCGCAGACAACCTGGAAGCGCCGCTCGCCGGGAGTGGGACCTACCTGGTGGCGGCCCCCCGCTGACCATGCATTCGACATCCTACGCCGAGTTCGCCGAGCAGGCCCGTCAAGGCGGCCGCATGGTACCGGTCACGCGCGAGGTGGTGCTGGACGGGGACACGCCGGTGAGCGCGTTCGCCAAGCTGCATCGCGGGCGATTCGGCTTCCTGCTCGAATCTCTCGAGGGCGGAGAGCGTTGGGCCCGATACACCTTCCTGGCCACCGATCCGCGCGAAGTCTATCGGTATCGGGGACGTCAATGCTCGCGCTGGACCGCAAAGTCCGGATGGACGGTGCTGGCCTCGGATGTCGCGCCGCTCGATCACCTGGCGAAGACCATGCGGGCTTATCCGCCCATCGAGGTCGCGGGCCTCCCCCGGTTCACCGGTGGAGCGGTCGGCTACATCGGCTACGACCTGGTGCGGACGCTCGAGTCGCTCCCACATCCGCCCCGGGACGACCGCGATCTTCCCGACGCGATCTTCATGGTGGCGGACACCCTGCTGGTGCTGGATCGGTTGTTCAACCGGGCCACGGTGATCGCGACCGTCGAAGTCGGCGACGGCGGCGGGACGGACGACGCGAGACTCCGGCCGCTCTTCCAGGCGGCACAAGCCCGGATCGACGAGTGGCTGGGGAGGCTGGCCCAATCCACGAGTCTGCAACCGCTCCGCCTCGATCCGACGCCGTTACCGGCCACGACTTCGCCGTACGCGGATCGGCAATTCCAGGACGACGTCCGGCGGATTCTCGAGTATATCGCCGCCGGAGACACCTTCCAGACCGTGCTATCCCGCCGGCTGGACCTGCCGGCCCCCGACCCGTTCCTGAGCTATCGCTATCTGCGGGCGCTCAACCCGGCGCCGTACCTCTATTACCTCCACTTCGACGACATGCACGTCGTCGGCAGCTCGCCCGAGGTGCTGGTGCGGGTGGAGGCCGAAGAGATCACGGTCCGCCCGATCGCCGGCACCCGTCCCCGCGGCGCCACCGAGGAGGAGGACGCGGCGCTGGCGATCGAGCTGCAGGCCGATCCCAAGGAGCGGGCGGAGCACATCATGCTGGTGGACCTGGGACGAAACGACGTCGGGCGGGTGTCGCAGTACGGCTCGGTGCATCTCACCGAATTCATGACCATCGAGCGCTACTCGCACGTGATGCACCTGGTGAGCGAGGTCCGCGGCCGTCTCAAGCCGGAATACGACGCGCTGGCGGCGCTGGCCGCCTGCTTCCCCGCCGGCACCGTGAGCGGGGCCCCCAAGGTGCGGGCCATGGAGATCATCGACGAGCTGGAGCCGGTCCAGCGGGGTCCCTATGCCGGCGCGGTCGGCTACGTCGGATGGGGCGCGCGCACGCTGGATACGGCGATCGCGATCCGGACCTGCGTCATGCGGAACGGCCGGGCCTGGATCCAGGCCGGCGCCGGCATCGTGGCGGATTCAGAGCCGCTGGCCGAGTGGCAGGAGACCGAGGCCAAGGCGCGCGCGGTGCTGGCGGCGCTGGCCCTCGCCGCGCGGGAGGGGGCCTAGCCGACTCTCGCCCACCCCATTCCCGGACGATATATTCTCCAGTCCGGCCATGGCCTTCAGACTCGTCAGCTTCACCGGAGACCAGGACTTCGAGTTGTCCCCGGACCACGTCTATGTCGTGGGCCGGGCGGTCACCAGCGACATCCCCATTTTCGATCCCACCATTTCGCGCCGCCACGCCGAGCTCCGCCTGGCCAAGGGCGAGGTGCAGGTCAAAGACCTCGGCAGCTCGAACGGGACCTTCATCAACGGCGCGCGAATCACCGACGGCAACCTGGCCCCTAATGACTCGGTGACCTTCGGGAAGGTCGTCTTCCAGCTCAAATCGATCGATACCACGCCGCATCGTCCCATTCCGACGGGACCCGGGATGCCGGCCCCCGGCGCTACTATCGTGCGGCAGGTCTCGGTGAGTGGCGGCGTCCAGGCGGTGGTGGCCGCCAACGTCGATGGGAGTCCTTCCGCGATCGGGCAGCTCAAAGTCGCGGCCGGCGCCAGCACCCAGGAGCGCCAGGCCCGGAAGCTCTCGCTGCTCCTCGATGTCTCACAGAAGCTGGCGGGCGAATTGGATCTCGACAAGCTGCTGAGCCGCGTGGTGGAGACCACCTTCGAGATCATGAACGTGGACCGGGTCTCGGTCCTGCTCCGCAACGAAACCAACGGAGAGCTGATCCCCCGGATCTCCAAGAGCCGGCTGGGCGACTCCTCGGCCCAGCACGTCCCGCGCTCGATCGCGCGGAAGGCGGTGGAGGAGCGGGTGGCGATCCTCAGCGACAACGCGGTGGCGGACGACCGCTTCAAGGGCCAGTCCATCATGCTGCAGAGCGTCCGCAGCGCGATGTGCATTCCCCTGATGGCCTCGGCGGAACGGGTGCTGGGGATCCTCTACGTGGACAACCTTACCGCCACCAATTCCTTCAACGACGAGGACCTGCAGTTCCTGATCGCCTTCGGCGGGATCGCGGCGATCGGGATCAAGAACAGCCGCTTCGCCGAGCAGATCCAGCGGGAGGCGATGGTCCGCTCGAACTTCGAGCGCTACTTCGCGCCCAACGTGGCGGCCGAGATCGCGCAGCAGCAGCAGGCGGTCAAACTGGGCGGAGACAAGCGCCCGGTCACGGTGCTCTTCAGCGACATCCGGGGCTTCACGACGATGTCCGAGACCATGAGCCCCGACGCGATCGCGGGGCTGCTCTCGGACTACTTCACCGAGATGGTCGACATCATCTTCTCGCACGGCGGCACCCTGGACAAGTTCATCGGCGACGCGATCATGGCGCTCTGGGGCGCGCCGATTCCCCACGAGGACGACGCCGATCGGGCGGTGAGCGCCGCCATGGGGATGCAGCGTTCCCTCACCGCCTTGAACGAGAAATGGAAATCGGAGGGCCGGCCCACCATCGGGGTCGGGATCGGGATCAATTACGGCGAGGCCTTTGCCGGCAACATCGGCAGCCACCTGCGGCTGGAATACACGGTGATCGGAGACGCGGTGAACGTGGCCAGCCGCCTCTGCTCCAACGCCAACGGGGGCGAGATCCTGATCAGCGATCCGCTCTACCAGGTGCTCAAACGCAAGCCCGACGTGGAGGCGATGGAGCCGCTCAGCGTCAAGAACCGGGCTCAGCCGGTGAAGGTGTGGAAGGTGAAACTGTAGGACTGAACCGATAGGGCTTCCCCGCTCCCTCCAGCAGCTCCAGCACCAGCCGAATCGGTAGTCCCATCACCCCGAAGAAGTCGCCGTCGATCCGCTCCACCAACGCCGCCCCGTAGCCCTGGATCCCGTAGGCGCCGGCCTTGTCCATCGGCTCCCCCGTTGCGATGTAGGCCCGGAGGAAGTCGTCGCTACAGGGTCGAAAGGTGACGGCGGTGACGTCGGTGGCCCGGGAGACTCGCCCATCGGCCGCGAGCGCCACCGAGGAGATCACCCGGTGAGTCCGACCCTGTAACCGCCGGAGCATGCGCAGGGCATCCTCTTCATCCCGCGGTTTCTCGAGCACCTCGTCATCCACCAACACGATCGTATCCGCACCGAGCACCAGCTTGCCCGGTACGCTCAGGGCTTTCTCCCTGGCCAGTCGCTCGGCGTAGGCCCGTGGCTCTTCGCCGGGGCGGCGCTCTTCGGGAACCGTCGACGGACGGACCTCCACCGGAATTCCCAGCATGGCCAGGAGCTCGCGGCGACGGGGAGAGGCGGATGCCAGGATGAGGGCAGAGGGCACGGGGAACGGGAGAACGGGGGAATGGGGGAATGGGGGAATGGGGGAATGGGGGAATGGGGCCGAAGCTACGAGGAGGCGGCGGCCCCGCCAGTTTCCCTTGACCCGCCCTTCTCGAGCACCAGGGTCACCGGCCCATCGTTGTGGATCTCGACCTCCATCATCGCGCCGAACTCTCCCGTCTCCACCCGCAGTCCCTTGGCCTTGAGCTGATCGATGAACCGCTCGTAGAGGGGAATCGCGACCTCCGGTCGGGCGGCATCGATGAATGACGGGCGGCGGCCTTTCTGGGCATCGCCGTAGAGGGTGAACTGGGAGATCACCAGGACCGCCCCGCCGACCTCCGCCAGGCCCAGGTTCATCTTGTCCTGCGCGTCACTCATCAGCCGCAGGCCGGCCACCTTCTCCGCCATCCAGTCCACCTCGTCGCGAGTGTCGCTATGGGTGAACCCCACCAGGACGCAGAACCCCCGATCAATCGCCCCGGTCACCTTGCCCGCAATGGAGACCGAGGCGCGGGAAACCCGTTGCAACACGACTCTCATCCACGGCTCGGGTCAGGGGTGGAAGCTCGAAGAGCTGGACTGGTGGACGCCGGGGGCGGAAGCATAGCGGCCGCCCGGATGAGCGGGAAGGAGTGGGGTGGCCGCGACAACCAGCGGGGCCGGGGCGACAATTTTGGTCCCTATTGGGATGGCATTGCTGTATCGCTGATTGTGCATGGCGGGCACGAAGATGCTTTGCACAAAAGCAGATAAGCGGTGTAAATCGTCTAGCCTGTAACGCCGCTGGTGCAGAACGTGCATAAAATAGCTTACAAGGCACTTGCGGTGGGCATGCCGCCTGCTTATGGTATTGCCGGCTTCAACGCCTCACCTTTCCACCCTCAGCCAAGAAGAGGACGGGTTCCAGTGACGATCCATCTGCTTGCGCTCATTCAGGATGCAGCGCCTACCGTGGTCCCGGCAGATACCGCCTGGATGCTGACATCGACCGCGCTGGTGTTGCTCATGACCCCGGCGCTCGGGTTCTTCTACGGAGGCCTGGTGCGCTCCAAGAACTCGCTCAACACCATGATGATGAGCTACGTGGCGCTGGGCGCCGTGGGAGTGATCTGGGCCCTGGTCGCGTACAGCCTGGCCTTCGCGGCCGGCTCACCGTGGATCGGCGGCCTCTCCAATGCCTGGCTCTCGGGGGTCACGGCGGAGGCGAAGGGGACCATTCCGCACGTTCTCTTCATGGCCTTCCAGGGGACCTTCGCCATCATCACCGCGGCACTCATCTCCGGCGCCATCGTCGAGCGAATGCGGTTCGGGCCCTACGTGATCTTCCTGGTGGTCTGGACTCTTCTGGTCTACGCGCCGGTAGCGCACTGGGTCTGGGGTGGCGGCTGGGCTGGAACGCTCGGCGTTCTGGACTTCGCTGGCGGCACGGTGGTGCACATCAACGCCGGCGTATCCGCCCTGGTCGCGGCGGCCCTGATCGGGCCCCGGAAGGACTTCGGGCGCCAGGCGATCCTGCCGCACAACGTGCCCTTTGCCCTGCTGGGCGCGGGCCTCCTCTGGTTCGGGTGGTTCGGCTTCAACGGCGGAAGCGCCCTTGCCGCCAACGGTTCGGCAGCCACCGCGTTCACCAACACCTTCCTGGCGCCGATGGCGACCATGCTGGTCTGGTCGGGACTGGATTACCTGCGGACCGGCCACGCCACGGCGGTCGGCGGTGCCACCGGCATCGTGGTCGGGTTGGTGGCGGTGACGCCGGCGGCGGGATTCGTGAGTCCCATGGGAGCGCTGGCTCTGGGAGCTATTGCGGCATTCCCCAGCTACTTCGCGATGGTGATCCGCTCGCGGACTCGGCTGGACGATTCGCTCGACGTGTTCGCGGGCCATGGGATCGGCGGCCTGACCGGCGCCCTGCTCACGGGTGTCTTCGCGCTCAAGACCTGGGGTGGCACGGATGGCTTGCTCGCAGGTAACCCAAAGCAATTCGGGATCCAGGCCATCGGCGCCTTTTCGACCTTCGTGTATGCCGGTGTCATGACCTTTCTGATCATCAAGGTGATGGGCGCCCTGATGCAACTGCGTGCTCAACCCAAGTCCGAGGGGCTGGGGATGGACGTGACTCAGCACGGCGAAGAGGCGTACGCCAGTGCCGAAGGATCCATCCTGGTGTTGCCCGAATCGGAGCACCAACCGGCTACCGCGCAGGCCATGGCGCCGCAAGTGGCGCGCTGACTTCGAGGAGACCATATCCATGAAGCTCATCATCGCGATCATCCGCCCCGACCGGCTGAACGACGTCCTCGAGGCGCTCTATCGCGCCGAGGTCCGGGGCCTCACGGTGTCTCGGGTCATGGGACACGGCGGAGAGACGGAGCGGGTCGAGAACTACCGCGGCACCACCGTCAAGATGGGACTGCAGGAGAAGGTCCGGATCGAGATCGGGGTCTCGGAGCCGTTCGTCACCGTCACCGTCAAGGCGATCCTCGCCTCGGCTCGAACGGGAGACGTGGGCGACGGCAAGGTCTTCGTCCTCGACGTGGAGCAGGTCCACCGGATCCGAACCGCGGAGCGGGACGAGGCCGCGGTCACACCCGCGGTACCGGCGGCCAGGTAAAGCGCAGATCAGCGTACCAGACAAAAGAAACGGGAGGTCCCGCTGGGGACCTCCCGTTTTCTATTCTCCCAGGCCTTTGGCTATTCGACCGTCACCGACTTGGCCAGGTTACGCGGCTGGTCCACGTTGCACCCGCGCCGGACCGCCACGTAGTAGGCGAAGAGCTGGAGCGGGATGCTGGTGAGAATCGGCGTCAGCAGGTCCATGGTCTCGGGGATCGTGAAGGTGGCGTTGGCCAGCCGGACGATCTCGGTGTCCCCCTCGCTGATCAGAGCGATGACCGATCCGCCGCGGGCCCGCACTTCCTCGATGTTGGAGACGATCTTCCCGTGTACCCCGTCCTTGGGGGCGATAAAGATCACCGGCATGTTCTCGTCGATCAGCGCGATCGGCCCGTGCTTCATCTCCGCCGCCGGGTATCCCTCGGCGTGGATGTAGGAAATTTCCTTAAGCTTGAGCGCGCCCTCGAGCGCCACCGGGAAGTTGACCCCGCGACCCAGGTAGAGCGCGTTGTTTGCGTTGCCGAATCGCTCGGCCAGCTTCTCGATCTCCGGAGCCCGATCGAGGATCTTCCTGAGGAGGTCGGGCAGTTGGCGCAGCGCCTGGATGATCTGGCGCCCCTGCAGGATGCTCAGGTTGCGGAGCCGGGCGAAGCGCAGCGTGATCAACGCCAGGGCCCCGACCTGGCTGGTGAAGGCCTTGGTGCTGGCCACCCCGACTTCGGGACCGGCGTGCAGGTAGATCCCGCCGTCCACTTCCCGAGCGATCGAGGATCCGACCACGTTCACGATGCCCACCGTGCGGGCACCACGACGCTTGGCTTCGCGGATGGCGGCCAGGGTATCGGCAGTCTCACCGGACTGGGAGATCCCGATCACCAGGGTCCGCTCGTCGATCACCGGGTTCCGATACCGGAACTCCGAGGCGTATTCGACCTCCACCGGGATCCGGGCCAACTCCTCCATCATGTATTCGCCGATCAACGCCGAGTGCCAACTGGTCCCGCAGGCAGTGATCACGACCCGCTGAATCCGCTTGATGTCGTCGTCGGTGAGGTTCAGACCGGAGACCCGCGCGGTGCCTTCCTCCTCGAGGAGGTGGCCACGCATGGTGTTCCGCAGGCTCTCGGGCTGCTCGAAGATTTCCTTGAGCATGAAGTGGGGGAACCCGCCCCGCTCGATGGTCGAGAGATCCCACTCGATCTGGTTGACCGGCTTCTCGATCGGAGTGGCGGCAAGGTCGCGCACCTGGTAGCCGTCACGACTCAGCACGACCATCTCCCCGTCATCCAGATAGACCACCGACCGGGTATGGGAGAGAATCGCCGACGCATCCGAGGCCACGAACCACTCCCTGTCCCCAACGCCGACCAGTAATGGAGAACCCTTGCGGGCCGCCACCAGCGTATCCGGCTCCTTCGAGGAGATGACCGCGAGCCCGTAGGCGCCGTCCACCTCGCGCAGCGCCGAGGCCACCGCTTCGGCCAGGTTGCCGCGGTAGTACTCGCCGATCAGGTGAGCCAGGACTTCGGTATCGGTCTCGGAAGTGAACTGGTGTCCGCGGCTCTGGAGCGCCTTCCGGATCACGCCGGAATTCTCGATGATCCCGTTGTGGATCAGCGCGATGTGGCCCGACTGGTCGGTGTGGGGGTGGGCATTGGGCGTGGTCGGCGCGCCGTGGGTGGCCCAGCGGGTATGGCCGATCCCGACCGTCCCCACGGGCATGTGACCGCTCAACTGCTTCTCGAGCGCCGAGAGCTTGCCGGACTGCTTGAAGATCTTCAGGCCTTCGCCGTTGATGACGGCGATACCGGCCGAGTCATACCCTCTGTATTCCAGCCGACGGAGACCTTCGACCAGAAGATGGGCCGCCTGCCTCGGGCCTACATATCCTACGATTCCGCACATGCGGATCGCACCTCGTTAGCGAATGGAGTCACGCGAGCTCTCGAACCGCCGCCACCAGGGCCTCGGCGTCTCCCTGCGTCGGCGCCTCTGCAATGAACCTGACAATGGGCTCGGTGCCCGACGGACGCACGTGAACCCAGCGGTCCGTCCACGCAAGCCTGAGGCCATCCCGGTCATCGGCGCCGGCGTCGGAAAACCGCTGGCGGAGCTTCCGGTAGACATCATCTAAGTTGCTGATCCGCGGCCCTTTAGCCTTAACAATCCGGTACCGGGGAGCGGCCGCCACCAGCTCCGACAAGGGCCGAGCGGCGGTGGCCAGTCCGAATAATATGAGGGCGACCCCCACAGGTGCGTCGCGTCCGATATGCAAGGATGGCAGGATCACACCACCGTTGCCCTCTCCGCCGATAATTGCCTTCTCGTCCCGGATGGCTCGGGCCACGTTGGCCTCCCCCACCGGGGCCCGGACAAACCGGGCTCCATACGCCTTGGCCGCGTCCTCGACCACCAGGCTGGTGCTCAGGTTGGCGACCACCACGGGGGTTCCCACCCCCTGCGGCAGGCGTCCCAGGACCGCCCGGACCGCGAGCGCCAGGGTGTAGTCCTCGCCGATCGGATCGCCGTGCTCGTCCACCAGGGCCAGTCGGTCCACGTCGGGATCCACCGCCATACCGAGGTCGGCCTTGGTGCTGCGGACCAGGCGGCCGAGATCCCCCAGGTTTTCCGGGAGAGGCTCGGGAGGCCGCGGAAAACGGCCGTCCGCCTCCAGGTTGATGCCGCTGACCCGGCAGCCGAGCTGCTTGAGGAGCGCGGGGATGATGGTGCCGCCGGCCCCGCGCACGCAGTCGAGCGCGACATTGAAACGGCGTTCACGAATGGCTGCGAGATCGAGCATCGGGAGGGCGAGGACCCGCTCGAGGTGGCGGTTGACCGCCTCGCGATCCTCACGGTAGCTACCGATGCCATCCCAGCCTTGGCGGGGCGGGCCCTGCTCCGCGATGGCCTGGACCCGCGCCCCCGCCTCTCCATCGAGGAAGATCCCGTCGGGGCCGATCAGTTTTAGAGCGTTCCACTCGATCGGGTTGTGGCTCGCGGTCAGGACCAACCCGGCGCCGGCGTGATGGAACTCGACGGCCAGCTGGACCGTCGGGGTGGGCACGACCCCGAGATCTATGACGTCGACGCCAACCGACATGAGGCCGGCGGCGGCCGCGCGCGCGAACATCGGACCACTGGTTCTGGCGTCCCGGCCCAAAACCACCACCGGCTTGCCGGCGGCGCGGGCCCACGCGCCGAGAGCCGCCGCGTGCCTCGCGACCAGCTCGGGCGTGAGATCCTTCCCCACGATGCCGCGAATGCCGGAAACGCTTACGATCAGAGTGTCGGACATTACGAGAAAATTAGTCTCCGTTGGCATGTATCGGCAGGTGGCGGAGATGCGTTCGGAGGGACGACACGCCTCCTTGCCGCCGCCAGCGCGGGGCCGTTACGTTGACGCATCCAACGGGGGGGAATCATGACCAGGATCCTGCACGACGATCTCGAGCATCGCTTCGCGACGCGTGCCGTCCACTCCGGCCAGGTCCTCGATCCCCTGGCCGGCGCGGTCATGACGCCGATCTATCAGACCTCGACCTACGTCCAGGAGGGGCTGGGGAAGCACAAGGGATACGAGTACGCCCGGACCCAGAATCCCACCCGCGAAGCCCTGGAGCGGAACGTGGCGAGCCTCGAGGGAGCGACCTTCGGCTTCGCCTTCGCCTCGGGGCTCGCCTCGGTCGACGCCGTGCTCAAGCTGCTCCACGCCGGCGACCATGTGATCTGTGGCGAAAATGTCTACGGTGGGACCCACCGCCTGATGGAGCAGATATTCAGCCGGCTGGGACTGCATTTCACCTTCGTGGACACCCGCGACATCAAGGCCATCGAGCGCGCCCGCACGTCCGCGACCAAGATGGTGTACTGCGAAACGCCCACCAATCCGATGATGCTGCTGACCGATCTGGCGGCAGTGGGGGACCTGACCCAGGCGCACGGGCTGCTGTTTACGGTCGACAACACATTCGCGACACCGTTCTTCCAGCGACCCATCGAGCACGGCGCCGACCTGGTGCTCCATTCCACGACCAAGTACCTGAACGGCCACAGCGACATGGTGGGCGGGCTGGTGGTCACCAAGCGCGACGATCTCGCCGAGCGGCTGGGCTTCATCCAGAACGCCTCCGGCGCGGTCCCGGGGCCCTTCGACTGCTGGCTGGCGCTCCGCGGCACCAAGACGCTGCCGCTCCGGATGCGGCAACACGACACGACCGGGCGGCGGATCGCCGCGTGGCTGGACGGTCGGGCCGACGTGCCCAAGGTGTATTACCCGGGTCTCCCCTCGCATCCGCAGCACGACCTGGCTTGCCGCCAGATGTCGGGCTTCGGCGGGATGATCTCGATCGACGTCGGCGATCCGGCGCGGGCCCGTCGAGTCGCCGAAGGGACTCGCCTCTTTCGCCTGGCCGAGTCTTTGGGCGGGGTGGAAAGCCTGATCGGCCATCCCGCGTCCATGACGCATGCGTCGGTCCCGGTCGAAATGCGCCGGGCGATGGGTCTGACCGACAGCCTGCTCCGGCTCAGCTGCGGGATCGAGGACGTCGACGACCTGATCGCCGACCTGGAACAGGCCCTAACCCGGTGAGGCAGCCATGACCACTCCCGCCGTGCGGCCGCGCCGCACCTTCCCCGAAATCGGCGCCGTGAGCTGGGAGCATCCCGCGGATCGCGCGGCGCTCCAATCACTGCGCGGTGTCCCCGGCTTCGACGACGTGGTGCGGAAGATCGTCTCCATCCTAGGCGGCGAGCGCGGCATCCGCCTGCTGTTCCAGGCCAACGCGATCCGGGTCGGCCCCGCGCAGTGCCCCAAGGTGTGGACCATGCATGTCGAGGTCGCCACCACCTTCGACTGGCCCGACGTCCCCGAGCTCTATCTCTCCCAGACCCCGATCTTCAATGCCGGGACCTACGGGGTCGACCATCCCTTCATCGTGCTCCATTCCGCCGCAGTCGAACTGCTCGAGGACGACGAGCTGCGGACGCTGCTGGCGCACGAGATGGGGCACGTCCTGAGCGGGCACGCGCTCTATCGCACCATCGCGGAGATTCTGCTGGCCGTGAGTCTCTCGGCCCTGCCCTTCCTGGCCGGCATCGCGCTCCTGCCGATCCGCCTCGCCGTTCTCGAGTGGTCCCGGAAGTCGGAGCTCTCCGCCGATCGGGCCGGTTTAGTCGGCGGCCAGGACCCGGTGGCAGCACAGCGGTTGTTCATGAAGATGGCCGGCGGCACCCGCGGGCAGCTTCTGGCCGGCGAGATGAACGTCGAGACCTTCATGGCCCAGGCGCACGAGTACCTGGCCAGCAACGAGGGCCTGGATGTGGTCTACAAGGTCCTCAACACCCTGGCCCTGACCCACCCGATGAACACGGTGCGAGCCGCCGAGCTGCAGCAGTGGGTCGCCTCCGGCGAATACGATCGCATCCTTCGCGGCGAGTACACGCGGCGCGGCGCGGAGGCTCAGAGCCGTCCCCTGGCGGAAGACCTGGCCGCCGCACGCGGCCACTATGTGCGCGAGACCAAGGAAGCGGTCGGTCACGTCGTGGATGCCGCCAAGAAGGCCGCCGAACGGGTAAGTGAAGCCTTCCGAAGCTCCCAGCGAAAGTGAAGGTCCTCGTGGTCGGTGGCGGCGGCCGGGAGCACGCGCTCTCCTGGGCCCTTCGCCGCGAAGATCCGGCCACCACGCTCTACTGTGCTCCCGGCAATCCGGGGACGGCGGAGCTCGCCACCAACCTCCCCATCGCCGCTGAGGATCTGGACGGCATCGTCGCAGCCTGCGACCGGCTGGACATCGCCCTCACCATCGTCGGCCCCGAGATCCCCCTCTCTCTGGGCCTCGCCGATCGCCTGGCCGCGCGCGGACGAGCGGTGTTCGGCCCCACGGCTGACGCCGCCAGGATCGAGTCCTCCAAGGCCTTCGCCAAGGAGCTGATGACAACGGCCGGGGTGCCCACCGCGGCGAGCCGCACCTTCACCGAGCTGCCCGCCGCGCTGGAGTACATCGGTCACCATGCTGAGCCCCTGGTGGTGAAGGCCTCGGGGTTGGCCGCCGGAAAAGGGGCGGTAGTGTGCGCCACGCGGGCGGAGGCATGCGAGGCCGCCGGCGCGATGCTGGGCGACCGGCGCTTCGGGACCGCCGGCCAGACCATCGTGATCGAGGAGTTCATGACCGGTGAGGAGCTGTCGGTCCTGGCGATCACCGATGGGCGAGGGCTCTTCATTCTTCCGCCCGCGCAGGACCACAAGCGCCTCGGCGAGGGAGACTCGGGGCCCAACACCGGCGGAATGGGCGCCTACAGTCCGGTTTCCATTGCCAAGCCGGAGCTGCTGGACCGGGTGCGAACAACGGTGTTCGAGCCCACCCTGTCGGCGCTCGAGCGGATGGG
>DATIWD010000050.1:0-28905 GCA_035519565.1 Gemmatimonadales bacterium
GGGTTGTCCCGCCACCCTCCCAGCGTACTTTGCTGCCGTGATTACGCCACCGCCCTGCTCCGGCCTGGGGCCCCAATGCCGAGCCCTGGACGTCGTCCTTCGCGTCACCGACACGGAAGACGGGGTGGCCAGCGCCGACGACGAGGCGACGTGGCTGTTCGGCCACACGGAACGTATCGCCTTCGGTAATCTCCGCTCCGAGGGGGATACCTGGTGGGCGGAGGCGCGGCTGATGGTGCCCTGCCGGTTCCTCGAGGAGGGCCCCGCCGGCGCCCGGTGTGCCGCCCACGGATTCCAGGGTACGCTCCCAGCGGCCGCCCCCAGCGAGGTTCAGCCCCGGCAGCTCGGTGGCGACCGGTTCCGGCTGGTTCAGGATGGCGAGCTGGTTACCGGTGAGTTCCCCACGAGAGCCCACTCCTTACCGGTGATCCAGACCGAGAACCCCTGCTTGACGGCGCCCTGCCAGACCGCCGACCAGGTGCGTGGAGCCGCCTGTTGCCGGGACCTCCAGGTCGATATCCGCTGCGATCCTGAGGATCGGCCCCTGGAGCTCCTGGTTCGGGCCCGAAAGGAGCCTCATTTCTGGTTGGTGGACTGGGTGGCGGAGGGCATTCTCGGCGCCGAGATGATTTCCGCGTGCGCCTATCTGGATTCCCACCGAAACTGCACCCTCCATGAACGGTTTCGGGACAATGGAGAGCCGGCCAAGCCGACTATCTGCTATGCCTGGCCGGAGCCCGAGGACGTGTTTCACGACGGCTGCGCTTTCAGTTCCAAGACGCTACCTATCTCGCCAGCCTGACGGTGCAGCCCGAATCGGGGCGTAAGTTGTGCAACCACCCCCCCCTATCACGTCCCATATACGACGGCGTACATTGCGGTTATCCCGCGTACATAGCGGAGTCACTTTGGCCGACGACCTGGAGTCCCTGTACCGCACGACCTACGCGTCGGTGGTCAGGTTTCTCTACCGAAAGATCTGGGACGCCGACCGCGCGCAGGACCTCGCGCAGGAGGTCTTCGTGCGCGCCATGGCGCACCGCCCGGAGAAGCCACGGGCCTGGGTCTTTGCCGTAGCCGCTAACCTGGCTCGAGACGAGGCCCGTGCGGCGGTCCGGCGCAAGCGGCACCTGAGCCTCTTGCGCGATGATCCCGCCGGGGTCCCGTCGAACGAACCGTCGGCGCAGGACTCGGTCGAGCGCGAGGAGCGCCTCGCCGGCATCGAGCAGGCGCTGGCGACGCTGACCCCGCGGGACCGGGAAGTGTTGCTGCTCTGGGATGCGGGACTCAGTTACCCGGAAATTGCCGAACAGACCGGCCTCGCTGTCGGGGCGGTTGGGACGACCCTGGCCCGGGCTCGCCGCCGGTTGGTCGCCGCTTACGACCTCCAGGAACGAAGGGACCATGCGGCACATTCCTGAGGAAGAACTGCACGCCTATCTCGACCAGGCACTGAGCCGTCCGCAGTGCGTGGAGATCGAGAGCCATTTGGCGGAGTGCGCCCGATGTCGCGCCTCGCGCGACGAGATCGCCGCACTACGCGACCGCACCACTGCGCTGCTCGCGAACCTGGGCCCGGTCATCGGCCAGGCGCCGCCATTCGAAGTGATCCGACTCCGGTCCATCCGCGCCGGCGCGGCCCGTCGCCAGCGGCTTTCGACTGCGGCCTGGGCGGCCAGCATCGCCGTCGCGGTGGTGGCGGGTTGGGAGGGGAATCGGTGGCTGGCGCAAACCCCCACGGCTGCCGAGTCGGTCACGGCTCCCCCCACCCAGCCCATTGCCGGTCCACTCGTCGCTGAAGCCACACCCCCCTCGACGCCAGTTCAGGCCCAGCCGGCCGCGCCGGCCCAACGCCGGCGGCACCGGAATTCGGCGCCCGCGCCCGCGCCGGCGCCTGCCACCGCCCCCGCGACGCCAGCCGAGCCGGCCACCGCGGAGATCGCCGTGGAGCCGCAAATGCAGCCCGCGGTGACTCAACTGAGTCCGGAGGACGAGCGTGTATTGCTGGGCGCGCTGGCAACGCTTCCGCCGCCCACTCATCCGGGCTGGAAGGCGCTCCCGGTCGGCCAGGCCGACTCGAGCGTTCAGACCCGGATGCCCAGGGTCAGTGGACTACCGATCGTCCAGGTGCTGGTCCAGGAGGTAGGGACCGACGAGGAGGTCACCGCGGTCGACCAGCAGCTGTCGACCGGTGAGACGATCCGGACCATCGAGGGCCCGGCCGCGAAAGTGGAAACGCTGATCGCTCAGGAATCGGCCGCCCGCGCGGAGGCGGGGACCACCGACGACAAGAAGGCGACGCTGATTCTTCGACAGGGAGACCGGATCACGGCCGTGACCGGCCCGCCCGACGTCCTGCACAACCTGCTCTCCAAGGTCATGGCGCGTCAGCGCCGCTGACACCCGCAACCCGCCGGTCAGCGCGACCGGCGCCGCCGTTCCATCGCTTCGGCGGACACGTAGTCGGCTGCCCCCTCTTCGTGGTCGAACTCCAGGGCCGTGTGTACGTGCCCGCGCTCGCGGTCCAGCGTGATCTCCGCCAGCCTGGGCGAGATCATCGGGAAGAGCCGGGAGAACGCGCCGTAGGACAGGAGGAAGAGCCCGGCAAAGAGCAGCGTCGGGCCCAGCTCCGGCAGAGCGAAGACCGGGCCTGCTTGCGCAGTGATTGACGGAACCACCAGCAGGTAGCGCTCCAGCCAGAGGGCCACCAGGCTGATCGTGGTAAACAGGCCCAGCGTGATCGGCAGCTTCTTGGGCATCACGCCCAGGAGGCCGAAGAAGGGAATCAGGAACATCCCCAGGAACACCGCCCGCCCGATCGGCAGCCACGGTCCCCACAGGCGCGAGAAGACGAACCCGGTTTCCTCAGGGAGGTTCCCGTACCAGATGACCAGGAACTGCGCGAACATCAGGTAGGCCCAGAACACGGTGAACCCGAAGCAGAGCTTACCCAGATCGTGCCGCTGCTTGGGCGAGATCAATCCACTGATCCTGAGCTCGCGTCCGCCCGCCAGCATCAGCAGGGCGAGCAGCGTGTGCGCCCCCAGGAAGGACCCCATGAAGAAGAAGCCGCCCAGCAGGTTGGAATACCAGTGGGGCTGGAGGGCCATGATGCAGTCGAACGCAACGACCGTGAAGACCATCGCGTAGGTCACCACGTAGGTCGGGGCCAGCCGATAGATCTTCTCGTCGTTCCGCGCCACCGCTTCGGGCGAGCCGTCGTACCCGCGCAGCATCGAAGCCCAGAGCCGGGCCCGCCGGCCGGTCACCAGCCCCTGGAGCTCGTAGAGGTCCGGCACCAGGTCGGCCTTGATCAGGCGGAAGCCGAGCCAGTACAGGAGGCCGAGGGAGAGGAAGATCCGCCAGAACATCCAGCCGTGAGACAGCCACAGCGCCTTCCCGTGCGGCAGCCCCTCCATCGCCGGAAAGATGTGGGAGTATCCGACGCTGAAGATGACCAGGAAGCCGATGAAGGAGACCGGGAGAAACGCGGAGCAGGCCTCGGCGAACCGGATGATCAGGCCGGACCAGTGTCCCTTGGTGATCTTCTGGACCGCGGCGAAGGCCACGCTGCCTCCGGCCAGACCGGTGAAGAAGATCCAGTTCACATGAAAGAGATGCCAGGCCCGGTCGGCGTCAGGACCGTTGAGCGTGAGGATGAAGAGCAGCAGCCCCACCACGGTCAGCACCCCGCCCAGACCCAGGAACACGCCATACCGGGGGGCCACGGCTAACGCTTCAATCCGCTCGCGGACGGCAGTGCGCGACATCAGGGCCCTTTCCCCGCCGCCTGAAGCTGGCGAACGTAGTTGACGATGTGCCACCGCAACTCGGAGGGGACTTTGTCGCCGTAACGGGGCATCACGCCGCGCCCGTAGCGGATGATGCTATAGATGTACCCATCGGTGTAGGCCCGTGCCCGGTCCGTGAGGAGCGACAGAGCCGCCATCTTCTTTCCCACCAGGCCGTCACCGGCGCCTACCGGGCCATGGCAGACCGCGCAGTAGGTGTGGTACAGCGTGTCGCCCATGGCGGTGGCGCCCTTGCCGGCGAGCGGATTGACCAGCTTGTCGGCCCGCGTGGTGGTCCCGGTAGACCATTCTCCGAACCAATCCCCTTCGCTCCCCGTCACCGGCACCGTCCCCGCGATGGTCAACCGGGGAACATCGGCCCGCGTGTAGGGGTGCACGTTCTGCTGCTTGATCATCGCATCGAACCAGGGGACGATATGCATCAAGTCGTCGGGCGACGGGATGTCGTTGTAGTAGGTCTGGCATCCCCCCGTAAGGACCAGCGCGGCGAGCCACAGGACCCGGCTAATCCTCACGGCGCACCTCCACGGCCCCGGCGGTCTTGAGCAGGCGCTCCACCGATCCCGCCTGCTCCGGTCCCACGGGGACGAAGATCCCGATCCGGTCATCGCTGAACGACGGGTCGTAGGCGAGCCCCGTGGTCGGCTTGAGCAGGGAGAGAATCAGAGTCCCCGCCACGGTGCTCAGGGCGCCGATCAGAATGGTCAGCTCGAAGGCGAGCACCACGTAGGGCGGGACCGACGCGATCGGCTTGCCCCCGACCAGGAGTGGCCAGTCGACGGACATCCAGAGCGTCATCCCGAAACCGGCGGCACAACCGGTGAGTCCGCCGATCAGGGTGAACAGCCGGACCGGGCTGCTGGTGATCCCCAACGCCTCCTCGACCTCGTGGTTGGCGGCGGCGGTATAGACCGTAAGTCCGGTCCTCCCCTCGGCCCGCAGGGCGCGGATGGCCTCGGTGGCGGCGTCGATGTGCACGAACGACCCGAGCACCCCGGCGACGGGCTTGGCCATCAGTGGCCTCCCTTCCGGAGCCGGGGCCACGGGATGGTTTCCTTGATCTCCTGAATGGCGACCACCGGGAAGGTCCGCGCGAAGAGCAGGAACCACATCCCGAACCAGCCGAAGCTCCCCATCAGGATTCCCCAGTCGGCCCAGGTTGGATTCATCTGCCCCCAGGCCCAGGGCTCGAAGTCGTTACTTAAACTGGAGACGATGATCACGTACCGCTCGAACCACATCCCGATGTTGATGAAGATCGAGATGACGAACAGCGCCGTCAGGTTGGTCCGGATCTTCTTGAACCAGAACAACTGCGAGACGAAGGCGTTGCAGATGATCATGGTCCAGCCCGCCCACCACATCGGCCCGAAGGCCCGGAGCCAGAAGCTGGTCTGCTCGAACTTGTTGGCGCTGTACCAGGCCACGAAGTACTCCATGGCATAGGCGTAGAACAGGATCGAGCCGGTGAACAGCGTGAGCTTGGCCAGGTTGTCGAAGTGATACTCGGTGAACATGTGCTCCAGCTTCAGCGCCTTCCGGAGCGGAATCAGGATGGTGAGCACCATCCCCACGCCGGAGTAGATCGCCCCGGCCACGAAGTACGGCGCGAAGATGGTCCCGTGCCAGCCCGGCACCAGCGACATCGCGAAATCCCAGGACACCACCGAGTGCACCGAGAGCACCAGCGGCGTCGCCAGCGCGGCGAGATAGAGATAGGCGCGGGTGTAGTGACGCCACTGCTCGTGCGTTCCTTTCCAGCCCAGCGACGCGATCTCGTAGATCTTCTTCCGCCAGCCGAACATCTTGTCGCGCGCCGCGGCGACGTCGGGCACCAGTCCGACCACGAGGAAGGTGCTGGAGACGGTGAAGTAGGTCGTGATCGCGAACACGTCCCAGATCAGCGGCGACTTGAAGTTGGGCCAGAGGTACCGCGAGTTGGGATAGGGCAGCAGCCAGTAGAAGAACCACTGGCGCCCGATGTGAATGATCGGGAACAGCGCGGCGGTCATGACGGCGAAGACCGTCATCGCCTCGGTCGCCCGGTAGACCACGGTCCGCCAGGGCGACCGGAACAAGAAGAGGATCGCGGAGATCAGCGTGCCCGCGTGTCCGATACCGATCCAGAACACGAAGGTCGTGATGTAAACCGACCACATGACCGGCGGGGTGTAGCCCGCCAACCCCAGGCCGTACTTGAGCAGCGCGACGAACGTGACCGCTCCCACCAGGAACATGGCCACGGCCAGGCCGAGCAGCATGAAGTAGCCGCGCCCCGCCGTCCCCAGGGTGTTGACGACGTCCCGGGTGACCTCGGCATGGGTCTGGGTCGGCGTGTGGGCGTCGTGGGCCAGAGTCGCCATGATCAGCCCTCCGCCTCGTGGAGAACCTTCGCCAGGTAGGTCACGGACGGGCGCACGTTGAGGTCTTCGAGCAGGTGGTATCCACGCTGGTCACTGGCGAGCCTGGCCACCCGGCTCCCTGGATCCTTGATGTTGCCGAATACGATCGCGCTGGAGGGGCAGGCCTGGGCGCAGGCGGTGACGACGTCACCGTCGGCCAGGGTTCGATCCTCCATCCGCGCCTGGTTCTGGGCGCCCCGGATTCGCTGAACGCAGAAGGTGCACTTCTCCATGACGCCCCTGGCCCGCACCGTCACGTCCGGATTGAGCTGGAGATTCAATGGTTCCCGGAAGGCCTGCTGGCCGTAAGCCAGCCAGTTGAAGTAACGGACCTTGTAGGGGCAGTTGTTCGAGCAGTAACGGGTCCCGACGCAACGGTTGTAGACCTGCCCGTTGAGCCCGTCCGCGGTGTGATAGGCCGCATAGACGGGACAGACCGGCTCGCAGGGTGCATTGCCACAGTGCTGGCACATCACCGGGACGAACCGGGTCTCCAGCGGTTCCCCTGGAGACTCGCCCCCTTCGTAGTAGCGTTCGATCCGGATCCAGGTCATCTCGCGACCGCGGAGTATCTGCTCCGGACCTACGGTGGGGATGTTGTTCTCGGCGTAGCACGCGGTGACACAGGCCGAACAGCCGGTACAGCGGGCCAGATCGACCACCATCGCCCACTTGGGGAAGTCCTGGGCGTAGGCGCCGAGACGGGCCTCCTCCTGCTGCTCCTCGCGCCAGCCCTTGAGCGCGGCCACCTCGCGCGGCGGATTCTCCTCCCCCTCATGGCCTCCGGCTTTTTCGGCCAGCGCCGGAGCGACTCCGGAGCGGGCCTGTTCCAGCGTGAGCGCGTCGGCAATGCCGCGACCCAGCTGACGCACGTTCCCTTCGGTCTTGGCCACCCGTTGGTACTTCCCGGTCTTGGCCACCGAGACCCGGGTGGCCAGGTAGGGCAGGAAGCCGCCGGGAGCTTCTCCATTCAGGAGGTCGAGCGCGTTCACCCCGCGGCCCTTGGCGTACTCCCCGAACTCGGTGTGGCCCAGGCCCAGCGGAACGGCGACCAAGCCGGGATGTAGGCCGGGATAGACATAGGCAGGAGCCTCGATGCTGCCGAAGGGGGAAGTGAGCCGGAGGATCTCCCCTTCCTGCACGTCGAGGTCTCTCGCCACATCCGGGTGGATCTCCACCCAGGAATGCCACGTGATCTTGGTGACTGGGTCGCTCATCTCGAGCAGCCAGGGCCGGTTGGCCCCGCGGCCGTCGTGGAGCATCGAGGTCGGATAGGCAGAGAAAATGAAATCGCCCGCGGTCTCGGTTCCATCAAAGGCCGGTTTGTGATAGCCCACCTGCTGGGCTCCCGGGGCCAGGCGCACCGGCGTCGCCGGAGCGGACCCGTACACACCACCCCGTTGAAGCGCGCCGCGCCAGAAGGTGTCGAAATCGCTGCCGCGAGGAACCTGGGTCTGCCAGGCCGTCTTGAGATAGGCCTCGAAGGAAGGCGCCGAGATGGAGGCCAGAGGCCCGCCCAGGCGCTGCGCCACTTTGAGCAACACGTCCCCGGTGGCCATGGTGTTGAACACCGGCTGCATCACGGGCTGCATCAACCCGGTCACCCCTCTCCGCGGACGCGCATCGTCCCACCGCTCGAGCGCATGATGCCCCGGGAGGAGGAGGTCGCATTCCCGGGCGGTCTCGTCGAGGAACAGCGAAGTGGAGACCTTGAAGGTGGCCTTGGCGAACTTGCCGGAGAACTTGCTCGACTTGGGCAACGAGTAGATCGGATTGGCCTCGTGCACCAGGACCACGGTGACCTCACCGGCATCCAGCCGCTTGGCCAGGTCGTTCATGGACCCGTAGCCGTCCCCGGCGGCCAGGGCGGCCCCGAAGTTCACGGTCTGGCCCACATTGCCGGCCACGTAATTGAGGATGTTGACGGCGGCGCAGAGCTCGGTGGCGCCCCGATGCTGATTCCCTACTCCACCGGCCACTGCCAGGCTCGGCTTGGCGGAGGCGAATTCCCGCGCGATCCGCTTGATGGCCTCGGCCGGAAGTCCGGTCTCCTGGGCGGCGGCTTCAGGAGTATGCGGCGCGAGTACACCACGGAGCCCGTTCGCATCGGCGGGCGCGCCGGTGCGCTCGCTCATGATCAGATTGGCCATCGCCAGGGCCAGGACTGCGTCGCTCCCGGGGCGGATGGCGTGCCATTCGTCCGCATTCATGCCCGTGAGCGACATCCGGGGACCAAAGGCCACATGCTTGCCCATCTGGCCATCCTGGTACCCGTGTGACTCGGCGAAGCCCCGCTGATGCTCGACGGGCGCCAACCAGGTCTCCAGGAAATCGGCGCCAAAGGAGACGATGTACCTGGCCTTGGCAAAGTCGTAGGCCGGCAGCTCGTCGATGCCGAAGACCTGGCGGTTGGCGGCCCGCATCGGCTCGTGATCGAAGGCGTGATAGCGCACCACCTGACCGCCGAGCGCCGTGGTCCAGGCGGAGAGCAGGTCAGAGAAGGTGCCCGGCGCCGCCCCGGTGATAACCGCGATCTTGCCCCGGGCAGCGCCGACCTTGTCGGCCAACCGGTTGATGGCCTCGTCCCAGGTAATCTCCTGGAACGAACCGTCGGCGGCGCGAGCCTTGGGCCCCTTCAGGCGGCCGGGGTTGTAGAGACCCTGCAGTCCGGCCTGACCGCGGGCGCAGAGCTTTCCGGCGTTGACCGGATGCTCGGGGTTCCCTTCGAGTTTTATGGCGCGGGCCTCGCGAGTCTTCACGTGGAGACCGCACCCGGCGTGACATTCGGTGCAGGTGCTGGCGTAGTAGGTGGCGACCCCGGGGACCTGGTCCTCAGACTGGACCAGGTAAGGGATCAGCTTCGTGACCCGATCGGTCGAGCAACCCGACAGGGCCAGCGCGCCACCTCCGGTGACGCCCAGGACCTTGAGAAACTTCCGACGATCGATCTGTTCGGACGTGCTTTCGTCGGTCATGCCGGCTCCCAGAGAAACCCTCGCCGCCTACACGTTTACTTAGGACTCAGTACTCAGGACTCAGGACTTCAGTAGTGGCACGCGGTGCAGTCCTTATTGATGTTCCGCTGCATGTGGCAATTGGTGCAGAACCCCATGTTGTTCACCTTGTTCACCAAGTAGACCTGGGGCATGCGCTTCACGTCACCGTGGCAGGTCAGGCAGGCCATCGGCCCCATGGCCTTCAGGTGTCGTTGGTGCGGGAAATGGGCGAAATTGGCGAGGGTGTGAATCCGGACCCATTCGATGGGCTGCTTGTCGTTCCAGGCCTTCCTTACCTTGGTGATCTCGGCCTTGGCAATGCTATCCGTCCCTCCGATCACCAGGTGACACCCCATGCAGGTCTCCATCGTGGGCATCCCCGGCTCGCTGGCGACCGCCACCGAGTAATGGCAATACCGGCAGGGAATCTCGAACTGGCCGGCGTGGATGTCGTGACGAAAGAAGATGGGCTGACGCGGACCGGGAAGCTTGGCGATCTGCCCGGGAGTGAGCGAGGAAACAATTGTGGTGTCTTTGGCAGCCGGATGTGGAGACGCTCGTCCCCCAAGCGTCGTCGCCCCCACCACCGCACTCAAGACCAGAGCCCCACCCCCGACGAATGCCAGCGTACGCATCATCGCTCACCGACACTGTGAAACTGGGACCGGAAAGAGCGCCAGCCGGCGGGGGCCGCCTGACGCGCCGCTAATTATAGCCGCAGCCTCTCGGACGACAACCCTTGATCAACCGGCCAGCGACCGGCGGACGGCCGCCGGAGCCTCGGCGGCGAGCCAACCGGCCTTCCGGCGGGCAAAGCCGACCAGGGCATCACCGACCTTGACGTCGGTGAGATCGAGGAAACACCAGCGCACGGGTCCCGTTTGCTGGCCGCAGCGAATCGCGCTCTCCACCGCGGCCGAGAGCTTGGCCAGTGCCAGGGCCCGCCTGACCTCGGGCTCGCTTACGGTAAAGGTGGCGCTGATCCCGCCTTCCATTACGTGGAGCCAGCAGATCTTGCGGGAGGCGATGGAGTACTCCCAGGTCCACCGCCAGGACGGGCCCATAAACTTGACCTGCTCATTGACGCCCTCGAGCTCGAGCAGAGCCTCCCTGACCCGGCGGAAACGCTGCGCCAGGGCGGGCGGAAGATCACGATAGGGGGCAGCGGGCCGGGGTTCCGCGCGCGGCTCGCCGTATCGGTTGGTAGACCAGAATGCGGTGGATCGCCCCACGAGGTGGCCTCAATTCAGACTGGGTGTGCCCGCAAACTAATGACGTCATTGTGGTTATTCCAGTTTGACCGTCAGGATTCGCCGGCCGGCATCTGGGGAGTTCCGGAGGGCGGCACCCCGGCTACCTGAACCCCCATCCGCTCGAGATAACGAACCATTTCCAGGGCGATGGCCCGAACCAGAGTCGATTCCCGGCCGTCGAGTGCCGCCCGGAAGAAGATTTCCCTGACCGACCGCATCACGTATTCCGGTTGCCGTGTCTTGAAGAAGTCGATCGCCCAGAGCGCAGCCTCCCATTCCTTGAACATCCGCTCCAACTGGTCGCTGGTGGCGGTGCCGGCTTCACGCCGTGGAGGCTTGAAGGGCGTCGAGTCCCCGCTGCGCGCCCGCCAGGTCTCGTAACACATGATCGCGACCGCCTGGGCCAGGTTGAGCGAGCGATAGGCGGGATTGACCGGGATGGTGACCAGGGCGTGGCAGCGATCCAGCTCTTCATTGGTGAGCCCTCGATCCTCGCGCCCGGCTACGATGGCGACGGGTCCCTCGGCCGCCCGTTGGATCAACTCCTGGGCCGCCTCGGCGGGTCGCAGCACCGTGCGCTTGGCACTCCGCTCGCGCGCGGTCAACGCGGCCACGTAGACACAATCGCCGACCGCCCGTTCCAGCGTGTCCAGGATCTCGATCCGGTCGACCAGGTCAGCCGTGTTGTGCGCGATCCCCTCGATCCGGTAGGGATCGAACATCTGCGGGGCCACCAGGCGGAGGCGCTCCAGGCCGAAGTTCTTGGCTACCCGGACTGCGGCGGCGATGTTGACGATGTCCTGGGTGCCGACCAGGACCAGAATCGGAGCGGCTTCAGGATCGGGCTTCACGGTCAGCCCCTGAGTTCCACGCCGGCCTGTCGCTCGATCAGCTTGATGGCCTCGAGGTAATCGGCCTCCTCTCCCAACGCTGCTCGCGCCGCCCGGAACAGCTCGGCCGCGAGCGAGATCATCGGGCCGCCCACGTGCTGGCTTTCCAGGAGTTGGACCCCGATTCCGACGTCCTTGGCGAGCAGTGCCAGCCGGAAGGTGTTGGGAAAGGCCCCCGTCAGCACCCGTTCCGGCACCAGGACCTCGGAGACAAACGACCGACCACTGGAGGCGTTCAGCACCTCCAAGGCCTTTCGAGGCGCCACTCCCGCCTTGGCCAGTCCGGCCAGGCCTTCCGCCAGGGCGAGGATATTGACCGCGAGGAGTGAATTGTTGATGGCCTTGAGCGCGTGGCCCGCGCCTACGGGACCGACATGCTCGATCCGGGTGGCGAAGCTTTCGAGATAGGGACGCCCGCGCTGGACGTCGGCCTCCGCGCCGCCGGCCATTACGGTCAGGGTCCCGGCCGCTGCGCCATTGGTCCCTCCACTCACCGGCGCGTCGATGAACCCGACGCCCCGCATGGCCAGCCGCTGCGCGATCCGGATCGAAGTGGCGGGATCTCCCGAGGTGCAATCAATCAGCAGCGCCCCGCGTTCCAGGCCACCCTCGAGGCCGTCTGGTCCGTCGAGCAGCCGCTCCAGGTCCCGCGAGGTCGGAAGACAGGTGAAGACCACGGAGGACCCGGTGGCAGCGGCCCGCGGGGTGGGTACCGCTCTCCCTCCGTGCTGCTGCACGAAGACCTCCGCACGTGCCGCGGTTCGATTCCAGACCGCCAGGTCGTAGCGGCCGACCAGGTGTGAGGCCATGGGGGTGCCGATGGCACCGAGGCCGAGAAAACTGACGCGTGGAGGCATGGATCGGTCCTGGGGGCTGAGAGCTCGCGAAAGATACTCGCCGAGGCGAGACTCGCCCGTTCCCCTCACGGACCCCGGTGGACCCCCTGCATATTCACCCGGACATGTCTCGATCCCGCCGTCTCTCCACGCTCTCGATCCGGCTCCTGGTAGCGGGGCTGGGGGCGGTCCTGGTTCTGTTCATTCTGGGTCCGCTCCTGCGCCTGCTCTTCCTCGCGAGCCCGCAGAGCCTCGCCGAGGCGCTCCGAGATCGGGAGCTCGGTCAATCGATCGCGCTCACCGTGTTCACCGCTACCGCCGCGACCCTGCTGGGCGCCGCGCTGGGCATCCCGTTGGCCTATGCCCTGGCCCGCTTCGATTTCCCCGGCCGGCGCCTGGTCCAGTCACTGGTGGATCTGCCGGTGGTCATCCCCCATCCGGTCGCCGGGATCGCGCTCCTCCTGTTTCTCGGACGACGCTCGCCGGTAGGTGGGGCGCTGGCCCAGCTCGGCCTCGACATCGTGAGCCACGTTCCCGGGATCGTCGCCGCCATGTTGTTCGTGTCGGTCCCGCTCATCGTGAGCGGGGCCCGCGAGGCCTTCGCCTCGATCGACCCGCGACTGGAGCGCGTGGCCCGGACTCTGGGAGATACCGGCTGGCAGGCGTTCCGGCGCATCACGCTGCCGCTGGCCGGGCGAAGTCTGCTCGCGGCCAGCACGCTGGCCTGGGCGAGAAGTGTGAGCGAGTTCGGCTCCATCGTGATCGTCACCTACAACCCCAAGGTGGCCAGCGTCCTGATCTACGACCGGTTCACCGCCTATGGGCTGCCGGCGGCCGTTCCCGCAGCCGTGATCCTGCTGCTGCTGGCCCTGGGGGTCTTCGTCGTGATCCGATGGCTCCAGCCGGCCGAGTCTTCATGATCCGGGTCGAGGGGTTGCGGCTCCGCGCGGGGAGCTTCGAGCTTCGCGACATCTCCTTCGAGATCGCGGCCGGCGGGTATGCCCTGATCCTGGGGCCCACCGGATCCGGGAAGACGACCCTGCTCGAGGCCATCGCCGGCCACGCCCCTCTGCTCGGGGGAAGGGTCACTCTTCGGGAGCAGGACGTCACCCAGTGGCCGCCCGAGCGCAGGGGGCTGGGCATCGTCTATCAGCAGTACCATCTCTTTCCCCATCTGACGGTCCGGGCCAACCTGGGGTACGGTTTGCGGCAGAGTCCGTTGTCGTTCGAGGAACGCCGCGCCCGGGTAGAAGACCTGGCCAATCGACTGGGCATCGCGGGTCTGCTCGACCGAAGCGTGGCCCACCTGAGTGGCGGCGAGCAGCAGAGAGTCGCGCTGGGCCGAGCCCTGGCCCCTCGGCCCAGCATCCTACTCCTGGATGAGCCGTTCGCAGCGGTGGATCCGGCCACCCGGCGCGGACTCCGCCGCGAACTCAGGGCGCTGCACGAACAGGAGGGGATCACCACGCTGCAGGTCACTCACGATTTCGACGAAGCGCTGCGACTGGGAGACTGGGTCGCCGTACTTTCCGAGGGGCGGATCGCGCAAGCCGGAACCCCGGAGGAGGTGTTCCGGTATCCCAACTCGGCCGGCGTGGCCCATTTCGTGGGGGCCGGGAACGTTTTGGCGGGGACCGTTCGCAGGACCGGCCCCAGCGCCGGTGAGCCGGCGCGATTCCCCGCCCAGTTCCAAAGCGATGACCTCGTCCTCGACGTCCTGGCCGAGCGAGAAGGGCCCGCGCACGCGGTCATCCGCCCGGAGGACATCTTTCTCAGCCGTGAAGCCCACCCCAGTTCGGCCAGGAATCGGCTGGTGGGACAGGTGGTGCGAATCGAAGGAATGGGGCCATCGGTACAAGTCCATCTCGATATCGGCCGGCCCCTGATCGTGGCGGTCACGGCTGCATCCGCCGAAGCGATGGCGTTGAAGCCGGGAGACCGGCTCGAGGCCTCATTCAAGGCGATGGCCGTCCGCCTGGTGTAGCGGAAACGATCAGGGTGGAGCGCAATCGGCGCCGGCCGGCCGATCTCCTTACATTCCGACCATGCCCGCGCGAGTCATGCACGCCGATCTCGACGCGTTCTTCGTCGACGTCTGTCGCCAGCGGCACCCTCACCTCCGCGAGGTGGAGGCCCTCATCGTGGGTGGTCGCGGGGACCAGCGCGGCGTGGTGCAATCGGCGTCGTATGGGGCCCGCGAGTTCGGGGTCCGATCCGGCATGTCCACCGCGCAGGCCCTCCGCCTCTGTCCCCACGCCACCGTCTTCCAGGGCTCCTTCAGCCATTACCGCGAAGCCTCACGCGCCGTCCGCGCGGTCCTGAAACGCCACTCGCCGGCCGTGATCATGGCCTCGCTGGATGAGGCGTACCTCGACTTCTCCGGCACCGAGCGCCTGTTGCCCATTTCGCTGCTTCCGGTAGCGGAGCGGATTCGAGACGATGTCAAACGGGAGACCGGTCTCGACACGAGCATTGGAATCGGCCCCAACCGGATGATCGCCAAGCTGGCATCCGACTACGCCAAGCCGCGGGGCTTGATGGAGGTCCGGGCTGGTTGGGAGGCGGGGTTCCTGGCCGGGCTGCCGCTGCGCGCCCTGCCCGGCGTGGGTCCCAAGACGGCTCAGCGATGGGCCGCCAAGGGGCTCAAGGAGGTGGAGCAGGTCCAGCGTCTCTCTCTGGAGGCGTTGGAGGGAATGGTGGGGAAGGAAGCCAGGGTCCTGAGCCTTCGCGCCCGCGGCCATGGCAGCTCGCGCGTCCCATCGGATCGCCTGCCCAAATCAGTCAGCCGCGAAACCACCCTCGCCCGCGATTCGAGCGATCCTGAGCATCTCGAAGGACTGCTCGCGCTGTTCGCGGCGCGGGTCGCCGCGGAGTTGAGACAGGAAGGACTGATGGCCCGCACCGTCAGTCTCAAGCTGCGCCACGGCGACTTCAAGACCATTACTCGCAGCGTCACGCTCTCCGAGCCGACCGATCTCGATAGCGAGCTGCTGGAGCCGGTCCGGCGACTCTTCCGCGTCGCGTACCAGCAGGCGAAGGATCGGCGTCAGGCCATCCGACTGGTGGGCGTGGCGGCCAGTACCCTGGCGCCGCGCGAAGCGCCGGATCTCTTCGAATCCCCGGACCGCACCAGGCTCAGAGCCCTGACCGAGGCGGTCGATACGGTCCGCGGCAAGTACGGCTTCTCGGCGCTGCAACCGGGGCGTCTGCTGGAGTTTCGTCCGCGCAAATGAGGAGCGTGTTCGGGGCCGTCCTGCTCCTGATCCTGCCCACCATGGCGGACGTCCAGGGGGACCCGGCGGCCGACTGTGCCCGGGGCGACCCACAAGGATGTCTCCAGGCCGGTCTCGCGCTTTATCAAAGCAACGATCTCGCCAACCTTCCAGGCGCGGCGAGGTACTTCCAGAGCGCTTGCGATGCGCGGGTCCCCCAAGGGTGCAGCTACTTGGCGGAGCAGTACCGGGCGGGGCGCGGCGTGCCCATCGACGTGTCGCGGGCGGTCTCCCTCTACGAACGGGGCTGCGACCTGGGCGACGGCAATGCCTGCTCCGAAGGCGGCTACCTCAGGCAGCAGGGCATGGGCAGCTCCAACGACATGACCCGGGCCGTCGGGCTCTACAACCGGGGCTGTGAGCTGGGTGACGGGTCCGCTTGTGGCCGTCTGGGATTACTCTACCGTTCCGGGCAGGGAGTGATTCTCGATGCAACCCGCGCCGTGAACCTGCTCGTGAAGGGCTGCAAGGCCGGCGCCTTCTGGGCCTGCGAGGAGGCGGCCCACATGTACGACGCGGGCGATGGGGTGGCGGTGGATCCGGCCCGCGCGGCCCAGGTCTACCAGGACGGCTGCAACCTGGGTCTCCCGATGGCCTGCTTCCGCCTGGGCATGCTCTACCTCCAGGGGCACGGGGTTCCCTATAGCCCCAAGAAGGCCGAGGAGCTGTACTACAAGATCTGCACGCCCACGGCCGGGACCTACTGCGCCTCGTGGTACGACCTCCTGCTTCACAGCCCTCCCCGATAAGCGTGTCTTACTCCTCCTTCGCGCGATGGATCAGGATCGTCGTCCTGGCGGCCGCTGTCTTGGCACCCATCCGCAGGGCGAGCGCACAGTCGGAGGATCAAGCCAACTGTGAGCGAGGCAGTGCGGCCGCCTGTCTGGCGTCAGGCCGCGCGTTCGACACCCTCCAGGCAGACGACCGGACGCTGAGTCGCGCTGCGGCATATTACCAGCGAGCCTGTGAGGGGCCGCTCGCAGAAGGCTGTCGGGCCCTGGCCACGCTCTACTTCTCCGGTCAGGGAGTGAAGGCCGATCCCCATCGAGCCGAAAGCCTGTTCCAGCGCGGCTGCGATCTCGAAGACGCGGAGTCCTGTATCGAACTGGGTCGCCGCCTTCAGTCCGGCCTCGGCATCTCTCCCAACCAGGCCCGCGCAGCGCAGCTCTTTCGCCGCGCCTGTGATCTGAGGCAATACCAGGGGTGCGGCCTGGCCGCTCAGATGTATTGGAGCGGAGACGGGGTGTTTACCAACAGCAACCAGGCGATCGCGCTCTGGGATACCGGCTGCCAGGGAGGGGATCGGGACCAGTGCGACCGGTTGGGGAGGATCTACGCAACTGGAGAGGTGGTACGGGAGTCGAGCGTGAAGGCGGTCGGGTACTACTCTCGATCGTGCACGCTGGGCAGCCCCGCCGGCTGCTACTCGCTGGCCCAGCTCTACCTCGATGGGCGGGGCGTTCCGGCCGATCGGGCGAGGGCCGATTCCTTATATCGTCTGGCCTGCAAGCTGGGGAGTGACATCAGCTGCTCGCTGGCCACCCCGGAGCCGCCCAGGTAGGCCGAGCTTCCTAGTGAAAGTCCTTGTCCTCGAACCGTAGCCCCACCATGCCGACGGCGCGGTCTACCTGCGGGCCGAGATCCTTGAAGGTGGCCGACTTCCCATCCCCCCGAGAGGCTTGAACCGAGCTGTTCAGGAAAAGCGGGTAGTAGCCGATGTGGACCCGGGTAGAGCCGGGCGGCACACTGCAGCCACACTCGGTTGCCCCGGCCAAGCCGGCATTGACCCGAATCGACAGGGGCTGGGCGGAGGCGTTGGTGATGAGCGGCGCGAAGAAGGGGGTGCCGGCCGAGTTGCCATCGATGACTCTGACCACCCTGCCCCGAGGACTATCGATCACCAGGGTGCCCTGCACGTCGCTGCCCATCGGCTGACCACCCGAGACCGGCCGCACCAGGAACCACTGCGCTACTACCTGCGGGTCTCGCGGGATTCTGTGGACCAACTTGCCGCCTGCTTCGACCTCCGAGGTCTGTCCCGCCAACACCACCCGGATCGGTTCCAGCAAGTGGTTCTCTACCACCAGGGTCGGTTTGCCGAGGGCAAACCGGAATCCGAGGAACAGCACCAGGATCACCGCGACTGCCAGCGATACCCACAACGCCGTCGAGGGCCCGCCCGGCTTGGCAGCGGGTGCGCTCGCCACGGGCTGCGCCGACTTCCGCTGCGCGCTCTGTAGCGGCTGGGTTGCCGCATCCTGAATCTTCTGGGCGACCCGCTGGGCGCTGATGGTCTCCTGTGGCCCGCTCTTCCGCCCCTCCGCCAGCGCCTGTTGTACCATGACTGCCGACTGGTAGCGATCGTTCGGCCGCTTGGCCAGACAGCGCATGATCACATCCGACAGCCACCGGGGAATCTTGCCGTTGACCTCGCTCGGGATGGGAACCGGATCGGCCAGGTGCTTGCCGACGATCTCCTGCGAGGTAGCTCCATCGTAGGGAGGAGACCCGGTCACCATCTGGAACAGCATCGCCCCCAGGGCGTAGAGATCGCTCCGGGCGTCGATGTCGCCCTGGCCGAGGGCCTGCTCAGGACTCATGTACTGGGGCGTCCCCACCACGAAGCCCGTCGCCGTCATCTGGGGTCCGCCCCCTCCCACCTGCTTGGCGATCCCGAAGTCGACCAGCAATGGCCGGCCGGTCTTGGCCTCCAGCATCACGTTGTCTGGCTTGATGTCCCGATGGACCAGTCCGTTCTGATGTGCGTGGCTGAGCGCGTCGAGGATCGGCCGGACGATGCCCAGGGCCCGGTCCACGTCCAGCGCCCCGGAGGTCCTGAGCAGGGCGGCCAGGGACTGCCCCTCCACGAAGGGCATCGCGTAGTAGACCAGGCCCTCGCCTTCGCCCACGAAATGGATGGGGAGAATGTTGGGGTGGTTCAGCCGGGCAATGGTCCGGGCTTCATGTTTGAAGCGCTCCAGCATCCCGGCCGACCAGGCGATGTCGGGCTTGAGGACCTTGACGGCTAGAAGCCGGTGAAGGTCCCGGTCCCAGACCTCATAGACCTCGGCGAAGCCCCCCTGGCCCAGGAGGCGGCGTACTTCGTACTTGTCGCCCAGCGCGCGGCTCAACCGTTGCTGAACCGTTGGCGGTGCCGCCGAAGATGGACTCGGCTGGGCCGGCGGGCTGGACGGTGGCGGAGGGGGCGAGGGGGGAGGCGGCGGTGGCGCGACAGGGGCGCGTGCTGCCCCGCTGATTACGGTCGGCGTCTGGGCCCCGCAGTTGGCGCAGTACTGCGCCTCGGCTGGCAAGGGGGTCCGACAGGTAGGGCAGACCTGGGCGGCCATTGAGTTAATTTAGAGCGCTCGACGCCGAACTCCTAAACCCTGCACCGCGAGACCCGCCGTGATCCCTCGCCCCATTAACGCGCCACGACACTCCGACGTCGTTGGCAGGGCCCACCGGGTCGCCGGGTCGCGGCGCGGGGTTTCCTGATGCCCTCCAGCCGGACGGTCGTCATCCTCGTCTTCGATGATGCCGAGGTCCTCGATGTCTTTGGCCCGTTCGAGGTATTTTCCGTAACCGGAGAACGCGAGCCCGGGAACCCGTTTCGGGTAGTGCTCGCGGCGGAACACGAGGGGCCGGTGAAACTCCGGCACGGTCTGAGCGTCAATCCTCAGCATCGGCTGGCCGACTGTCCCCGGCCCGACCTGTTGGTGGTCCCGGGCGGGTTCGGTACCCGGCGCGAGATGAACAATCCGGCCTTGATCAGCTGGATTCAGCAACAGGCCGCCGGCGCGGAGCTGGTGTTCTCGGTCTGCACCGGGGCCCTGTTGTTGGCCAGGACGGGGATGCTGGATGGGCTGGCGGCAACGACCCATGCCGGAGCGATCGATCTGCTCCGGCAGATAGCGCCGAAGACCCGGGTTCAACCGGGAAGGCGCTACGTAGATAATGGGAAGGTCATCCTCGCGGCCGGGATCTCCGCCGGGATCGACGCTTCGCTGTACGTGGTCGAGCGCCTGCTGGGGACCGAAGTGGCCGAGGCAACCGCTCATTACATGGAATACCATTGGGATCGCGACGACGATGGAATCATCGATGAAGGACTTTGAAACGCACATGAGGCACTGGCTCGGCGCCCTGATCCTGGCTGCGGCCATGGCCGTTCCGGCCGCCGCCCAGGCACCCAAGATCACGCCGGCGGGAGATCCGTCGGTCAAGAGTGACACGATCTACAAGCTGGCGGTCGATCCGGCCGACTATGCCGACCAGCCTTACATCTATCTCCTCGACGACGGCGTGGTGCGCTTCGAGGCGGACGGCCGCGGCAGCCGAACCTATCGCCAGGTAGTCCAGGTGTTCACCCGCGAGGCGGCGGAAAACTGGGGCGAGCAGTCGTTCAGCTACTCCAGCGACCGCGAGAAGTTGACCGTCAACTGGGTGCGGGTGCTCAAGCCCAACGGCGAAATCATCAGCAGCAAGCCGGCCCACGAGCAGGAGTCGATCGCGCCCGTGGCCCAGGAGTCTCCGGTATACTCGGACGTGAAGGTGCACCGGATCTCGCTGGGCGGTGTCGCGCCCAACACGCTGGTGGACTACAGCTACACAGTCGAAACCCTGAAGCCGATCATGCCCGGGGACATCGAGACCGGCTGGCGGGTCACGGCGGGACGATTCGTCCGGCGATCGCGCCTGATCCTCGACGTGCCGGCCAGCATGAAGCCGGTCATCCGGGAGCGGAACCTGAGCTTCGAGCGGATCGAGAAGATCAGCGGGACCCGTAAGGTCTATACCTGGGCCACGAAGGACGTGGCCAGGAACGAGCCGGAGCCCTTCGCCGCGGATTCCAACGGACTGGATCAACAGGTCGACGTCGTCGCCCCGCTGACCTGGTCACAGGTCGCGGCCTGGTACGCCGGTTTGGCCAAGGATCGCTACACGGTGACGCCGGCGATCGAGGCCAAGCTCAAGGAACTGCTGGCCGGAGCCAAGACCGCCGAGGACTCGCTGCGCGCGGCGCATCGGTGGGTAGCCCAGGACTTCCGCTACGTGTCGCTCTCCCTGGGGATCGGGGGATTCCAGCCGCGCTACCCGGCCTCGGTCTTCGAGACCAAGTACGGTGACTGCAAGGACAAGGCGACCTTCTTCATCGCCCTCGCCAAGCGGATGGGATTCACCGCCTACCCGGTGTTGCTCAACGCCGGGGGCGCTGCGGATCGTTCGATGGTGACCGGGAGACAGTTCGACCACATGATCGCGGCGGTGGAGCGCCCCGGCGGGTACCTCTTCCTCGACCTGACCGCCGAGCTCACGCCCTACGGCACATTGCCTCCGTCGGAACAGGGCAGCTTCGCGCTGGTGGTGCACCCCGATGGCCGCGGAGAAGAGGTCACCCTCCCCGAGGACCCGATCTCTTCCAACCTGCAGTCGACCCTGGTGGAGGGAGAGCTCGACAAGGACGGCTCCTTCGAGGGCAAGTACACCAAGACCGCCATCGGGACTCGGCAGTACGGACTGCGGAGTGCGATGGCGTCCAGTCCTCAGCTGAGCACCACCGAGCGGGAAAAGGCGACCCGGGCCATTGCCAACAGCGTCTTCGAGGGGGCGAGCGGGGACAGCCTGCAGCTCTTCGACGGCCGCGACCTCAAGGCCACGCCGCGCCTCTCGCTCAACATCCGGAGTAGCAGGGTGATCTCGGACGTGGGCGACACCAAGATTCTCCAGCTTCCGCTCGACAGCTATTCGGTACCGGCCCTGATCGCCGACCTCGAAGCCCGGCCCACGCGACGCTACCCGATCGACGCGTCTGAGGTGTTCGGCGCCTATGAGGACGTGGGTGAGTTCAAGGTCACCCTCCCCGAGGGATGGCATGCGAAGATCCCGGAGGACGTGGATGAGCAGAGCGCCTTCGGGCGCTACCAGGCGCAGTATTCCCAGGAGGGACGCCTGCTCACGGTGAAGCGAAGCATGACCGGCGCGAAGGGCATTCAGCCTCCGGATGCGATCGGTGACCTGATCACCTGGCTGCGCGCCGTGTCCAAGGACGACGCGCGGTTCATCGTGCTGGAGCGGCGATAGACCGGGTCAGCGCGCGAGGGGCGAAGTAGATTCTCCGGTTGAGGGGTGCAACGCGTGGTGGGGCACAGAGTTAGTGCACCAGAACACGCGTGAAGGAATATGCATGACTAGCAGTTCGTCAGTGCCATGGCGTGGAGAAATTGGGGTAATTGTGCAGCACTGCTGTGGGGAACGTGCAAAACCTGCAAAATTCACTTGACACCACTTTTCCGCCCGTCTACAATTGACTCCCATCCAGGCCGACGCCGCGTGGAGCAGAATTTCCGCGTGCTGAGCGACGACCAGGGCATCGGGGTCGTGGAACGGCGCTGACGATGCTGGCTGGGGCGGCAGACCAGTTCCACCACCGAGACGTTCACCTCTAACCGGCGACGACCACCACTATGGCGACCACGGCGAAAACGACACGCACCCGCTCCACCAGCGAGGTCAAGAAGGTCCTCGATCTGATCAAGCAGAAGAACATCCAGGTGGTGGACGTCAAGTTCACGGACCTGCCGGGGACCTGGCAGCACTTCTCGATCCCCGCCCATACGCTGGACGAGGATATGGTCGCCGAAGGGCTGGGGTTCGACGGCTCGTCGATCCGCGGCTTCCAGGCGATCAACGAGAGCGACATGCTGCTGATGCCGGACGTTTCGACCGCGTTCGTGGACCCGGTGCTGGCGGTGCCCACGCTTTCCATCGTGTGTGACGTCTACGACCCGATCACGCTCGAGCCCTATTCCCGCGACCCGCGCCATATCGCCTTCAAGGCGGAGGAGTACCTGAAGAGCAGCGGCATCGCGACCACCAGCTACTGGGGCCCCGAGGCCGAGTTCTTCATCTTCAACTCGGTGCGTTTCGACCAGAACGCGCACGAGGGCTACTACCACATCGATTCCGAGGAAGGGATCTGGAACTCCGGCCGGGACGGCGGCAACCCGAACATGGGTCACCGGCCCCGTCACAAGGAGGGGTACTTCCCGGTCCCGCCCGTCGACCGCCTGCAGGACGTCCGCTCGAAGATCATGCTGTCCTTGATCGAGGCCGGGGTCCCGGTCGAGGTGCAGCACCACGAGGTGGGCACCGCCGGCCAAGCGGAGATCGACTTCCGCTTCGGCCCCCTGGTGCAGACGGCCGACCGGTTGCTGACCTACAAGTACATCGTCAAGAACGTCTGCCACAACCTGGGCTACACGGCGACCTTTATGCCCAAGCCGCTGTTCGGTGACAACGGCTCCGGCATGCACGTGCACCAGTCGCTCTGGAAGGGAGACACCAACCTGTTCTTCGATGCCAAGGGATACGGGCTGATCTCCGACCAGGCCCGGTGGTATATCGGCGGCCTCATCGCCCACGCCCCCGCCCTGCTGGCCCTCTGCGCGCCGACCACCAACAGCTACCGTCGTCTGGTGCCGGGTTTCGAAGCGCCGATCAACCTGATCTACTCGCAACGGAACCGCTCGGCCATCTGCCGGATTCCGGTGTACTCGACCAGCCCCAAGGCCAAGCGCATCGAGTTCCGCGCTCCCGACCCATCCTGCAACCCCTACCTGGCCTTTTCCGCGATGCTGATGGCCGGTCTCGATGGGATCAAGCGGAAACTGGAGCCGCCCAAGCCGATCGACGCGGACCTCTACGAGCTGCACGGGGAAGAGCGGAAGGGCATCAAGAACACGCCCGGCTCGCTGGGTGAAGTGCTGACCGCACTGGAGAACGACCACCAGTTCCTGCTCCAGGGTGGCGTGTTCACCCCGGACGTGATCGAGACCTGGATCAGCATGAAGCGGTCGAAGGACCTGGCCCCCGTCTCGCTGCGGCCGCATCCTTACGAGTTCTTCCTGTACTACGACACCTGATCTCAGGCGTCGGCGGTCGGGGCCGCGCTCACCCGAGCCGGCTCCGGCCGCCGATGCGATTCGGCTGGACCTTCCGACGGCGCCGAACGGCCCGGAGTTCGGCGCCGGCCACACCCTCACCGGGAGGCAGCATGAAGCTCATCACGACCATCGTTCGTCCCGAGCGCCTGCCCGAGGTGAAGGCCGCCCTGTTTCGCGCCGGTGTCACCGGCATCACGGTGAGCCGCTGCAGCGGTCACGGCGGAGAACGGGAGCGGATCGAGCATTACCGCGCCCCCAGCGTGGTACTGGAATTTCGAGAAAAGGTGAAGATCGAGATGGCGGTGTCCGAGCCGTTCGTGAAGCCCACCGTCAATGCCATCCTGACCTCGGCCCGCACCGGCGCGGTGGGCGATGGAAAGATCTTCGTCCAGTCACTCGACCAGGTCATCCGGATCCGGACCGGTGAGCTGGACAACGCGGCCCTGACTCCGATCACCGCCGACGAGGTCCAGCGCCAGGCGCTTGAGGAGGCTGAAGAAAAGAACTGAGTCGCCCGACTCATCTTCTGCCTCACCCCCGCGGCACATACATTATCCTCCGAAGACTCTCGGGTCCGCCCCCTCTGGGCGCACCCGAGCGCACGCCCACTGCTTACCCGCCTCTTCATGCCGCTCAACCAGCGCAGCCGGACCATTACCGAAGGCGTTCAGCGCTCGCCCAACCGCGCCATGCTGCGCGCCGTCGGCTTCGGCGACCGCGACTTCGAAAAGCCGATCATCGGCATCGCCAACGCCCACAGCACGATTACGCCCTGCAACGCCGGGCTCAACACCCTGGCCCAAGCCGCCGAGGCGGCGGTCAAGGCCGCGGGCGGGATGCCGCAGACCTTCGGCACCGTCACGGTGAGCGATGGGATCTCGATGGGGACCGAGGGGATGAAGTATTCCCTGGTCTCCCGGGAGGTGATCGCCGATTCGATCGAGACCGCCTGCTGCGCGGAGAGCATGGACGGGGTCGTCGCCATCGGCGGCTGCGACAAGAACATGCCGGGGGCGCTGATGGCGATCGCCCGGATGAACATCCCCGCCATCTTCGTCTACGGCGGCACCATCAAACCCGGCCACTACCAGGGCCAGGACCTGACCGTCGTCAGCGTGTTCGAGGCGGTCGGCCAGTACAGCGCCAAGCGGATCGGCGCCGACACTCTGCTCGAAATCGAACGACACGCCTGTCCCGGCGCCGGCTCCTGCGGTGGCATGTTCACCGCCAACACCATGTCCTCCGCCATCGAGGCCATGGGGATGAGCCTGATGGGTTCCTCCACCATGTCGGCGGTGGACAGCGAGAAGGCCAGGAGCGCCGCTCGCAGCGGAGAGGTGCTGGTGGAGGCGGTACGCAAGCAGCTCCTGCCTCGGGCGATCATGACCCGGAAGGCCCTGGAGAACGCCATCGCGGTGGTCATGGCCGTGGGTGGCTCCACCAACGCGGTCCTCCATCTGCTGGCCATCGCGCGCGCCGCCGAGGTGCCCCTCACCCTGGACGACTTCGAGGCCATTCGGACCCGGGTCCCGGTCCTCTGCGACCTCAAGCCCTCGGGGCGCTTCGTCGCCACCGACCTGCACACGGCCGGCGGGATTCCGCAGGTGATGAAGATCCTGCTCGAGCACGGAGTCCTGCATGGAGATGCCTTGACCATCACTGGAGAGACCGTCGCGCAGGCGCTCCGGGATGTCCCCTCCGACCCGCGAAGCGACCAGGAGGTCATCCACCCCTGGAACCGGCCGCTCTATCCCCAGGGCCACCTGGTGATCCTGCGGGGGAACCTGGCCCCGGAAGGCGCGGTCGCGAAGGTGACCGGCGCCAAGCGCCTCCGGCAGTCCGGCCCGGCCCGCATCTTCGAATCTGAAGAAGCCTGCCTCGAGGCGGTCCTGGCAGGGAAGATCAAGGCGGGAGATATCATCGTCATCCGCTACGAGGGCCCGGTCGGCGGGCCCGGTATGCGAGAAATGCTTTCGCCGACCTCGGCCATCGTGGGCGCCGGCCTGGGCGACTCGGTGGGCCTCATCACCGATGGACGCTTTTCGGGCGGCACCTACGGACTGGTGGTGGGACACGTGGCCCCGGAGGCGGCCGTGGGAGGGCCGCTGGCGCTGGTGCGCGAGGGAGATTCCATCACCATCGACGCGGAGCGCCGGGTGCTGGAGATCGGGTTACCGGCCGACGAGCTGGCGCGCCGGAAGGCGGCGTGGAAGGCACCCGTCCCCCGCTATACCCGGGGCGTGTTGGCCAAATACGCGCGACTGGTCTCCAGTGCGAGCCTGGGGGCGGTGACGGATCTGATTCGGGACTGAGGACTGAGGACTGAGGACTGAGGACTGAGTAGGGCGGAGGCAATGCCACCTACCGATTGGAAGCACAAGGGCCCCCTCGCCGATCCCGAGGACTTCACTATCGTCCTCGGCGGACCGCTGTTTCAGCTGTTCCGGCGAGCACACATGTCTGGCAATGCCCTTGAGCTGGCCCATCGGCGGATCCTCGCCGGCGCGGCCCTCACCTGGCTACCGTTGCTGATCCTCTCGGCCATTCAGGGGCGCGCCCTGGGCGACGCCGTCGCCATCCCCTTCCTGCACGACATCGATGCCTACGCCCGCTTTCTCCTGGTGGTCCCCCTCCTGATCGGCGCGGAGCTCCTGGTCCACCTGCGCATCAAGAGCGTGGCGCGACAGTTCCTGGATCGAGAGCTCATCCCGCCGTCATCGCGTGACCGGTTCGACGCCGCGGTCGAGTCCAGTCGCCGGTGGCGCAATTCGATCGTCGCCGAGGTGGCCATCATCGCCCTCGTATACGCGCTGGGGATCGGGTTCGTCTGGCGGCACTTTTCGGTCCTGCCAACCAGCACCTGGTACGCCAACCCCAGCCCAGACGGGCTCAACCTCACCTATGCCGGATGGTGGTATGTCTACGTCAGCATCCCGGTGGCCCAGTTTCTTTTCCTGCGATGGTACTACCGGATTTTCATCTGGGCCCGATTCCTGTGGCAGACCTCACGCATGAAGCTGCACCTGGTGGCCACGCACCCCGACCGGTTCGGCGGACTCGGTTTCCTGTCGCTCACGCCATACGCATTCATGCCGCTGGTCCTGGCGCATAGCACCCTGGCCGCCGCCTGGATGGGAGACCGTATTCTGGTCCATCAGGCCAGTCTTCTCGACTTCAAGGTCGAAATCGTGGCCCTCATCGCCTGGCTGGCGATCATTGTCTTCGGGCCCTTGCTGGCCTACTGGCCGGTGCTCATGCAGGCCTGGTATCAGGGGGAGCAGGAATACGGACCGCTGGCCGAGCGCTATGTCCACGACTTCGAGCGGAAGTGGGTGAAGGGAGACGTAGCCCCCCGAAGTGAGCTCCTGGGAACCAGCGACATCCAGTCGCTGGCGGATATCGGCAATGCGTATTCGGTCGTGCGCTCGATGAAGGCCGTGCCCATCACCAAACGGGCCGCGATTCAGCTCCTGGCCACGGCGATCGCGCCACTCACGCCGCTGCTGCTCACCCTGATGCCCCTGGGCGAGCTGGTGAAGCGGCTGGTCGGCTTGATGTTCGGGAGACCGGGCGGGTGAACAGGCCCCCGGGGCCCCGAGTCCCGGCGGGAAGGGTCCCAATCGCCCGCTCGCCTGAAGCGAGCGCACTCTCCCTCCGCTGGTCCCCGCCGGTCCACGGCGAAAAAGCAGCGACCGTCTCAATCAAACTTCACCCGGGCTTCACGCTCGGGGCCGTAGGCTTGGGGCGATAGGACCAGGTAGCCCGGCCAAGGAGACTGCGCCATGAACGCCGAACAAACCCGCCTCGAAGAGGCGCTGAATAAGAAGACACCCTGGAAGAAGTGGGGGCCCTACCTCAGCGAACGCCAATGGGGAACGGTTCGTGAGGACTACAGCGAATCCGGAGATGCCTGGAACTACTTCAGCCACGACCACGCCCGCTCGCGCGCCTACCGCTGGGGCGAGGACGGACTGGCGGGGATCTCCGATGATCAGCAGTTGCTGTGCTTCGCCCTCGGCATGTGGAACGGCGAAGATCCGATCATCAAGGAGCGGCTCTTCGGACTCACCAACAGCGAGGGCAATCACGGCGAGGATGTGAAGGAGTACTACTTCTACCTGGATGCCACCCCGACGCACTCGTATCTCAAGTATCTCTACAAGTACCCTCAAGGCGCCTACCCCTACGACGAGCTGGTCCGCACCAACCGGGGCCGGAGCCGTACCGAGCCGGAATACGAATTGATCGATACCGGGGTCTTCGACCAGGACCGCTACTTCGACGTCTTCGTCGAGTACGCCAAGGCCGCCCCGGAGGACATTCTCATCCAGATCACCGTCCATAACCGTGGCCCGGAGCCGGCGGCGCTGCATCTGTTGCCGACGCTCTGGTTCCGGAACACCTGGTCCTGGGGCCGGAACGCTACCCGGCCAGTGCTCCGCCAGACGGCCCCTGGCGTGGTGGCCGCCACCCACCCAGAGCTGGGAGAGCGATTCTTCCTGGCAGACGGGGCGACGGCGTTGCTCTTCACCGAGAACGAGACCAACACCGAGCGCCTGGTACACGTTCCCAACCGGACGCCGTACGTCAAGGACTCCATCAACAGCTACCTCGTCCATGGCCGCCGGGAGGCCGTGAACCCCGAGCAGACCGGAACCAAGGTCGCCGCCTACTACCCCTTGAACGTCAAGGCTGGCGGGTCGGTGACGGTCAAGCTCCGGCTCAGCGATACGGTCCCGGCGGCACCGGTCCGGACCAAGGGCGCCGAGGGCACGCTCGGCAACGGCTTTGACGCCATCGTCGCCGACCGGCGGAAGGAAGCGGACAAGTTCTATGCGTCCGTGATTCCGGCCTCCCTGAACCCGGACCAAGCCAATGTGATGCGGCAGGCGCTGGCCGGCATGCTCTGGTCCAAGCAGTTCTACTACTACGACGTCAACCGGTGGCTGGAGGAACGCGGCACCAGTGTCTTCCGGGGCGGGAAGCGGGCACCCCGGAACGAACACTGGCATCACATGCAGAATGCCGACGTGATCTCGATGCCGGACAAGTGGGAGTATCCGTGGTATGCGGCCTGGGATCTCGCCTTCCACTGCCTGGCGCTGGGCCTGGTGGACCCGGACTTCGGTAAGGGGCAGTTGGACCTCATGCTCCAGTCGAACTATCTGCACCCGAACGGCCAGCTGCCTGCCTATGAGTGGAACTTCGGCGACGTCAACCCGCCGGTGCACGCCTGGTCCACGATCTTCACCTATCGCCTGGACAAGGCCAAGCGGGGTCAGGGCGATGTCGATTGGCTCGAGCGGTCCTTCCAGAAGATGATGCTCAACTTCACCTGGTGGGTGAACCGCAAGGACCGCGCGGGGAGCAACGTCTTCGAGGGAGGCTTCCTCGGACTGGACAACATCGGGGTGTTCGATCGCAGCGCCCCGCTCCCGACCGGCGGTTACCTCGACCAGGCCGACGGGACCGCCTGGATGGCGCTGTTCTGCCAGAACATG
>DATIWD010000051.1:0-3456 GCA_035519565.1 Gemmatimonadales bacterium
GCCTGCAACCTGGCCATCAAGCCGGTCTCCGAGGAGACCTACATGACCGAGGCCGAGCTGGCGGACGTCCGCCGGCTGGCACACGAGGCTTCAGGGCAGAAGTAGTTGTTTATCAACAATTTAGCAGCATTCAAAGTGGCGGAAATAAGAGCGAGGAGCGCAATGGCAGACTCGGGTAGCGAATGGCGTCCGGCCCCCGGCAGTTGGCTATGGGTGGGGGTCGCCTGGACCCTGGTCGGGGTGCCTCTGGCTTGGGGACTCTACACCACACTAGTCAAGGCCTTGCCCCTATTCTGACAGATTGAGTCCCCTTTGCGGGCCAGCCTCTTGACAGGTTTCCTCAAGCGGGCGCTAATTGTAACGTCTTAGTAACCTTGCAAGTAGCCGTATCTGCGCCTCGAGGCGTTCGGGCAGTTTTCGCGGAGAACTGCGAGCCCGCGCTCTCCATCAGAGTAGCCAAACCGGGGCGGCGAGTGCCCCGAACATCTAAGGTTGCGTCACCTCTGCTCGGGTGGGCGATGTGAAGCCCCCCTGCGAGCGGTGTGTCCGTTCATTCCGGAGTTCCACAGTCCACGGGGAGGGTGGTGTTTCATGAAGCATGCGCTACGGCTGGGACTCGGGCTCTTGGCGACCGCGGCGGTCGTCGGAACCGCTCACGGGCAGGCCAACTGGACGACGTACGGCGGGAACGACTGGAACCAGCGCTATTCGACGCTCTCGCGGATCACCGCCGCGAACGTCGGCCAGATGGTCCCCCGTATGGTGTTCCAGACCGGGATCGCCAAGCAGGGGTCGTTCGAGAACACGCCCATCGTCGTCGGCAGCACGATGTATGTCTCCACCCCCTACAACACCCTCATCGCATACGATCTGAATACCGGCAAGCAGCTCTGGCGCTACGAGCACAAGCTGGGCACCACGATCTTCTGCTGTGGCCCCAACAATCGCGGTGTCGGCGTGCACGGCCCCCACGTCTACATGGGGACGCTGGACGCGCACCTGGTCGCCTTCGACGGGAAGACCGGTGATGTGATTTGGGACGTCGAGGTGGCGGATCCCGCGGCCGGTTACAGCCTGTCACATGCCCCGCTGGTCATCGGCGACAACGTGATTGTCGGCGTGGCGGGTGGCGAGTACGGCATTCGCGGGCACATCACGGCCTACGACGCGGTGAGCGGCAAGCAGGTCTGGCGCTGGTACTCGATCCCCGAGACCGGGGACGATCCGGTGGCCACCAACGGCTGGTGGGGCACCTGGACCAAGACCACGCCCGAGGGGAACAACCTGAACCGGAATATCGACCAGGAAAAGGCGGACAGCGCCAAGTGGGCCGATTCCTGGACCCGGGGCGGCGGTGGCGTATGGATGACTCCCGCCTATGACAAGGAGCTGGGACTGATCTACGCCACGGTCGGCAATCCCTCGCCCGACCTCGACGGCTCGGTCCGTCCGGGTGACAACCTGTTCACCGACTGCGTGGTAGCGATCGACGCGAAGACCGGCAAGACCAAGTGGTACTACCAGACGGTCCCGCACGACGTCTGGGACCTGGACGCCGTCTCCCCGCCGGTCGTAGCCAAGATCGGTGGCCGCAAAGTGGTCGTGCACGCCGGCAAGACCGCCTGGGTCTACGTGCTCGACGCCGCGACCGGCAAGCTGGTCCGGAAGTCGGAGAACTTCACGCCCCAGGAGAACATGTTCGCGCTGCCGACCGGCGAGGGGACCCGGATGCTTCCGGGCGCCAACGGCGGCTCCGAGTGGTCGCCGATCTCGGTCGATCCCACCCTGGGCTACGCCTACGTCGCTGGCCTGCATCAGCCGATGAACTACATCACCCACACCGCGCCATTCGAGACCGGTCGGTTGTGGCTCGGGTCGGCCTTCGTGGCGATCCCCGGGGAGGAGCAGTACGGCCTCTTCACGGCGATCAACCTGGGCACCGGAAAGAAGGTCTGGCAGAACAAGGTGCCTCAGCCGATGATGGGTGGCTCGCTGGCCACCGCGGGCGGCCTGGTCTTCACGGGTGAGGGCAACGGAAACTTCAACGCCTTCGACTCCAAGACCGGCAAGCTGCTCTGGAAGTTCAACGGCGGCGCAGGCTGCAACTCGGCCCCGATGAGCTTCGAGTTCAAGGGCGAGCAGTTCATCGCCGTGGCTTGTGGCGGTAACGCTCAGCTAAACTTCCCATTGGGTAACGCCGTCTTTGTCTTCGGTCTCCCCAAGGCCTACGCGGCCGCGCGGACGACCCATTAGCGCAACTCCGGGTAGTGCGGGGACGGGGCTCCTGTCCGCCCCCGCACTTCCCCAATGTTTGGCCGAGGTTGAAAGGTGGTCATGAAGCGGGAGTACCGGCTGATCCTGGTGACAGGGCTGGCACTCTCCGCGCTGCCGTCGGTAACAGTGGGGCAAGGGAGCGGGCCGGGGGCTGGGAATCCCCCGGCGCCCGCAGCCAAGCCTCAGCAACAGTCGGTGCCCACCGGGCAAATCGACCAGCGCTGGCTGGCCTACGATCCCGGCACCAGGACGGTGACGTTCCGGCTGATCGCCGGCATGACGGGCGGGGCCAAGAGCCCCTACAATTTCAACGGCTTCACTGACGGCGAAATGACGCTCGTGGTGCCTGAGGGTGCCACCGTCGTCATGCACTTCGAGAATCAGGATGGGACGCCCCACTCCGCCGAGGTGATCGGGGATGGTCCCATGCCGAACCTGGGTATCGATCCCGCGATCCCGCGGGCGTATACGAAGCAGTTGACGATGGGGATCGCGCAGGGTGGCACCGACGTAATGAAGTTCAAGGCGGCGCCGGCCGGCCGCTACCGGATCTTCTGCGGCTTTCCGGGGCACGGGATCTCGGGAATGTGGATCTGGTTCGAGGTGCGCAAGGACGCGACCGAGCCGTCCATGTACCGCGGCATGGATCAGTGAGGCCGGTGGCCGCCCGATGAAACTCGCGACCGGCCTGGTGGTCCTGCTCGGCGCGACGGCAGTGGCGGTGGCCGCCCGGGCGGTTCCGCCCGAGCACCAGCAGCACGACTGGCTGGATGCCGACGGGGAGCGCTGGCGACGGCTGTCACCCGAGGCCCGGACGGCCTACACGGAAGGGTTTCTGGTGGGCGCCGCCCTGGGCCAGGCGGCGAGCGGGATCCCGGAAGGAGACACCGCGGCGGTACGCAGGACGCTGGACAGTCTGGAGCGGTCGGGCCTGCGGTTGCCGTATGCGCCGAACGTCTATATGGCCCGGATCGACGATTACTTTTGGTGGGAGAACCACCGCCCGTATCCCATTTGGCACGCTTTCGAGGAGGTGAACCACGATCTCAAGCGGATGAGTCGTTAGTCGCGGAACGATCGAGATCCAACAGACTTTGTCAGAGACGGCGTTGGTGCAGGAACATGTCCTGAGGTGAAGGTGGAACCAGTCCTCTTTAGTCAGGAGAAGCACCGATGAAACGT
>DATIWD010000052.1:0-18155 GCA_035519565.1 Gemmatimonadales bacterium
AACACTCCGTGAACCTCCGGTGTCCTCAGTGTCTCCGTGGTGTGCAGTTACCAATGCACCCGACCTTTGAGATCCCTCGCTGCGCTCGGGATGACGACCCCTGGGACACCATCCCTGGTCCCCGGTCCCTGGTCCCCGGTCCTCGCTTCCCCCACTCAGTCCTACCTACCACCGGCCCAGACTACTTACCATTCCTGCATGCGAAAGGCCATCGGCTTCATCGGCACCACTATCGGCGGCTATGCCGGCTGGTACCTGGGCGCGCGCGGTGGCACCATGACCGGGTTCATCGTCAGCGTGATCGGGAGCGGGATCGGGCTCTACCTCGCCCTGCGCTGGTCGGCCGACAATCTGCCCTAGTTCATCATCCGTTCGGCCTGACGTTGCCAGGCCCGCACGCCGAGCCAATGAACGCTGGCGAGCAGGAAGGCGGCGCCAACAGTTTGGACCACGACCAGGAGGACTGTGGTCGTCGGCCGCACCAACCCTGATACCGCACCAGCTACCGCGCCGGCGAGGACGAAGTTCCAGTAGGGTGCTGCGGCTGGAGCCGTGGCGCGTCTCACGCTCTGCCAGAGAATGATCCCGTAGGCCAAGGCCGCCAGCAGCACCCGCAGCACCTTGGGCCAGTTGCCCTGAATGCCCAATCCCACCAGCGCGCCGCCCACGATCAGTCCCAGGAGGGCCAGGCTCTGGAGCACCGCTCCTCGCGGCGTGAGCGCGGCGGACAGCCGGTTGGTGGCGGTGGCCGCGGTCATCTCAGATCCAGCGGCGGACCTGGGAGCAGTACTGCCGATACGTCTCCCCGAACTTCTGGGACAGGAATCGCTCCTCCATCCGGATGAACCTGGTCCGAATGATGGCGACGAATATCGGAACGACGATCAGTGGAGCCCAGGCATGTAAGCCCAGCGCTGCGGCCAGCAGCACGAGCACCATGCCCGTGTAAATCGGGTTCCGGCTGTAGCGAAACCAACCGTCGGTGACCAGCACGCTGGCCTCGCCGAAGGGATCGAGGGCGGTCTCGCGGCGATGGAACTCCCAGGCCGGGGCGACGATCAACACCAGGCCCGCGATCAGGAGCGGGACGGCCAGGAGATGGAACGGCGACGGCACCGGCAGTGGATAAGGAAAGAGGTAGCGCAGCCCCACCATGGAGAGCAGTGCGAGCAGCAAGTAGTGCGGCGGCCGGAAGCGCCATGGATCCTTGATCACCGGTCACCCGGCGCGCGTCCCGTTGGGGACCGGTCGTTCGGGCACGGCCAGGGCGGGGAGAATACCGTCTTCGTATCCCAGATCGAAGAGCATCCCCTCCGAGACTCGGCCTGCCATCTTGCGCGGCTCCAGATTCACCACGAACAGCGCCTGGTGCCCCACCAGTTCGGCTGGTTGAGCGCGCTCGCGCCTGAGGCCCGCCAGGACCTGACGTCGATGGTCGCCGAAATCCACGGTCAGCTCCACCAGCTTGGAAGAATCGGGGACATCCGCGACCGCGGTGATCGTGCCCACGCGGATATCCAACTGCTTCAGGGTCGCGAGCGGAACCGGCGCCTTGATCGGCGCCGGTGCGAACGGAGCGGACGCCGGTTCGGAGGAGGTCATGCTCTGGCGCGGGCCATTTCCTCTACACCATAACGGGTACGGAGGGTGCCCATGTGATGAGTCACGTGACCCGGAGTGATGTAGAGCAGCGCCCGCGTGCTGATGGTCTTGCCGTTAGCGGTGCCACGGCGCTCCCAGGCCTCGGGGTCCATGCTCCGGACCAGTGCCAGGGTCGAGGCGCGCACCGCGATGAACTCGGCCAGCAGGTCCTTGAGCGTCCGCGAATCGAAGCCTGCCTTCTTCATGAACTCGTTCTCGTCGAACCCGGGGAGTGGCGTCGTATCGGCCCGCGCGATCCGGAGCATCCGGTAGCCGAACACCCGTTCGCTGTCCGACAGGTGGCCAATCACTTCCTTGATGCTCCACTTCTCGGGGGCGTAGCGATAGCCGGCTCGCGATTCGGTCACCCCCGCCAGTAGCGCCGGCACCGACTCGAGCTGAGCGGTCAGCTCCAGGGCCGGATCGGAGTCGGTGGGGACCTTGGAGATGTAGGTGTCGTAGTACGGCGAGTATTCGTCGGCCGCGGGGCGGGGAACGCTCAGCGTCATGGGCGATTCCTTTCTCGGGATGCCGGAAATGGTTCAGTCGCCGGGCCGGATCCGCAAGGGCATCCCCTCTCGACCAGGGCTACGGTTCGGGGAGATCGTTGACGGCATCGGTGTACCGCAGGACCGGCGCCCTGACCGTGACCGCCTCGCCTGAGGCGAACCGGAGCACGATGGGCACCGTGTCGCCGATCGCCAGGGGTCGCCGGATGCCCGCCAGCATGAGATGGTAAGAGCCCGGGACCAGCGCGACTCGGCCGTGCGCGGGAATCTCGATCCGAGTCACCCGCGTCATCCGCCCTCCGGTCATCTCGTGCATCACCACCGAATCGGCGACCGGAGATTGGCTCCCGGTCAGCGCATTGGGGGTGGCGCTCCGATTCTCCAATACGAGAAAGGCAGAGGCCTCGACCGGGGACGGCGGCAATGGCACCACCGCATGGCTGACCACCAGATTGGCGGCCGCGGCAGTGCCGCCCCGGGGAGATCGGCAGCCGGCCACAGCGCCGAGGAGAAGGAGGCAGATCGGCCCCAGCGCTGGCGCGGGCTGGGACGGTCCGGTTCGGCGCGCAGCGAGAGACCAGCTTGACGACCGGCCTTCCGGTGCGGCGATGGTGCTCAAGCGTCCGGCGGGATGTTCTTGTTCATTCGGAACCGGTTGGCCGGATCCCACTTGCGCTTCACCTCGACCAGGCGGCGGTAATTGTCCCCATAGGCTGCCCGGGTCCGATCCTCGCCTTCGTCCTCGGTCTGGAAGTTGATGTAGGTGCCGCCGGTGGAGAAGCGCCGAAGATCCTCCCAGGCAGCGCGGGCCCAACCGATATGACTCCGGTCCTCCTCGGGTTTCTCCCATGCGGCGGTGATGTTGAGGACCAACTTGGCATCCCGGTTTCCGGCCGGGGAGTGGTCGGGGGAGAGGCGGTTGAGGGCGCCATCGATGGGGAAGAGCACGATCGCCGAATGGGGCGACTCGATGCGCCCGGCGTGCTCGATCGCTCCCGCCAGAAGGTCCGGGGAGATCCCGGGCAGGTACTCCGACTTCCAGTAGTACCGGCGGCCTTTGGGTTGAGTGGCGTCCAGCAGGGATTGCTGAGACACGTAGGATCTTCGTTGGAGCACGTCGCCGACCGGGGAGCCGAACGCCTTGATCGGGGCGGTGAGCCGCTCGCCCTCCGCCACTGGTCCCGAGTGACAGGCGAAGATCGCCACGATCGGCTTGCCGTGGGCCTCCTTGGCAATCCATGGGGCCGGAGGGGCGATGCGGAGCACCGCGATGCAGGCCAGCTCGGGCGGCGCCTCCGCGGCGATGCGACGATAGAGCTCCAGCACCTGAGGCGCTAACTCGGCCGGCCAGGCGACAGCACCGGCCACGATCTCGGGACCCACGGGGTACAGCGTGTAGTCAAAGCTGGTCACCACCCCGAAGTTCCCGCCCCCGCCACGCAAGCCCCAGAAGAGGTCGGGGTGCTCGTTCTCGTTGGCCCGCACCAAGCGTCCATCAGGGGTAACCACCTCCATCGAGCGGAGGTTGTCGCAGGTCCACCCGTAGCGGCGAGTCAGATAACCGAAGCCGCCACCCAGCGTGAGCCCCCCGATCCCGGTATTCGACACGAATCCGAGGACCGCGGCGAGCCCATGGAGCTGGGTCTCTCGATCCACGTCGCCCAGGAGGCAGCCGCCCTGGGCCCGGGCCACTCTCCGCTCCGGATCCACCCACACGCCACGCATCGGTCCCAGGTCCAGCATCAAACCTCCATCGCAGGCGGCGAGGCCCGCGATGTTGTGTCCGCCGCCTTTGACCGAGACCAGCAGCTGGTGCTGCCGCGCGAAGTCCAGGGCGGCCATCACATCGGCGGTGCCGAGGCAGCGGACCACCAGGCCAGGCCGCCGCTCGATCATGGCGTTCCAGAGCGAACGAGATTCCTCGTAGCCGGGCTCGCCGCTAAGCAGCACCTGTCCCCGGATCCCCGCACGCAATGTCTGGAGCAGCCCCGCCTCCAAAGGCAAGGAGCCACCATCGATAGTCTTCGCTACCAGGCTCATGATTATCCCTTCCTGTCACCGTGGACGGGATGACCCCGCCGCTGGCGACTCGGATCATCCTCTTGGTCTGTGCCGGAATGGTTCAGTCGGCGGGCCGGATCCGCAAGAGCATGCCCTGGTCGACGCCGAGATAGAGGAAGCCGTCCGGCCCCTGTTTGACGACCCGGACTCGCCAGCCCCGTCCGCCCAGGATCCGTTCCTCGCGTACGACCCGATTCCCTTGAAGGACCAGGCGGTTGAGGTGGCGCTTGGCCATCGCGCCGATGAACAGGTTGCCGCGCCATTGGGGAAACGCGCTGCCGGTGTAGAACACCATGTCGCTGGGCGCGATGGAGGGCACGTAGTAGTAGATCGGCTGCTCCATCCCTTCCTTCCAGGTGATCCCGTCACCGATGGTCTCGTCGGAGTATTCCCGCCCGTAGGTGACGATCGGCCAGCCGTAGTCGAGGCCCGGGCGAATCAGGTTGACCTCGTCGCCTCCCTTCGGCCCGTGTTCGTCCTCCCAGAGGTCCCCGGTCTCGGGTCGTACGCTGAGGCCTTGAGGGTTCCGGTGCCCATAGCTCCAGATCTCCGGTCGTGCGCCCGCGCGATTGACGAACGGATTGTCGGACGGCACTCGGCCATCCTCGAAGAGGCGCAGGACCTTCCCGTTGTCGCTGTCCAGGTCCTGGGCTCGATAGCGCTCCTCGCGCTCACCCACGGTGATGAACAGGTAGCCGTTCTGGAGGACCAGGCGGCCGCCGTAGTGGTAGGCGGTGTCCCCCGATGGCACGGCGGTGAACAGGCGCTCCCGGTCTTCGAGATGCGTGCTATTGAGACGGGCGCGATCCACGACCGTTACGCTGCCCGATCCGGTGGCGGCCTTTTCGGAATAGGAGAAGTAGATCAGATGATTTATGGCGTAGTCCGGATGGAGAATTACGTCGTGCAGCCCCGCGTCGTTCTCGCCGAAGACCAGCGGAACCCCTTCGATCGGGATCCGATCGCCGGTGGCGAGGTCAAGAAGGCTCATCCGCCCGCTGGGGCGCTCGCAGATGAGGGCGTTGCCATCGGGAAGGAAGGCGAGACTGGAAGGGACCTCGAGTCCGGTGGCGACCACTTCGACCCGGATCCGAGCATCCATCGTATTGATGGGTCCGAAGACGGTACCGACGGGGGGCTGGTCCTGCGCAGCGACCCCTTCGACCGCCCAAAATGCCACCACCACCGCAGCTACCGCTCTCACCACCTTGACCCTACGCATATACCCCGCCGCACCGCCCATTTTCACCACGGAGACACGGAGACGCAGACGCCCTGGAGGATTTCATGGTTACCCTCCCACCAACCCAAGGGCGGGGGGTGGAGGGCAACACAACTCTTTTCTCCGTGCTTCTCCGTGACTCCGTGTCTCCGTGGTGTGCAGTTCGGATCCACAGATGGGCGCGGATGGCCGCTAAAGCTTGATCCAGCACCACGCCTTGCTGTAGGGCACCCGGCTCATCCGGTACCCCGACTTGACGCCGACCACGATGGTGTCGCTCCAATTGAATCCGCACCCGTGCTCCGGATCGTAGAGCCCCGGCTCCTCCGAGAAACACATGTTGCGCCGGAGCATGGTGTGATCGCCCAGGGAGATGTACGGGGCCTGATGGCCCTCGACTCCCTCGCCGTGCCCGGGGCGGTGGTAGATGTACTTCTGCACCCCTTGCTCCACCTGATACTTGTGGATGGCGTAGGCGACTTCCGAGCAGGACCGGCCCTCGGCCGACAGCTCGACCTGCATATCGCAGGTACGCTGGCTCACCTCCCATAGTTTCTGCATCTGGGAGTCGTACTTCCCCGATTGGTCGGCGATGATGAATGCGCGATAGTTCTCGCCGCCGTACCCGCCGATCGATGCGCCTCCCGAGACCTGGAGCGCCATATTGCGCCCGATCTTGTTGAACCAGGGCTGATTGGGGTGCGGCGCCCCGGTGACCGGGCCGGCCCGGACCTCCACGTCGATCGAGCTCCCCACCCCGTGGTGCAGGGCGCCGTTCTTGAGATCGAGGTCGTTATAGAGGATGTCGTTGATCCAGAGCTCGGTGGCCAGTGACACTTCGTAGTCGGTGATGTCGGTGCCATGGGTCAGGATGTAGTCTCTTGCGAAGCAATGCGCGCGGTCGAAGTAGACGTAGGCCCGCCGCCAGAGCGCCAGCTCCTCCGGGGTCTTCACCTCCCGCATCTTCATCAGGGTGTCGGAGACATCCACGAACTCGACGCCCCGGAGGATGTCCTTGGCCTTGGCGATCTGTGAGGGATACAGCTCGCCGTCCACCGCGATCCGGTCTCCCTGGACCCCTTTCTTGCGGATTCCCTCGAGCAGGAACTTGAACAGGTCCACCGTCTCCCCTTCCATCACCTTGCCTTGCTCGGGAGCGGCGTCCTCGCCGTGGAGGAAGTCGAAGTAGGTCCATCCGCCGCCGAACCACCAGGTGGTCACGCTATCTCGATCGAGGCCGGGATAGAGGAACCAGGGATCGGCATCGTCTTTGTTCATGAACACGGCCTGCGGCCGCTCCGTGGTGGTGTGCCAGTAGCCGGTGAGGTAGATGATGTTCAGCGGATCGCGGCAGAGAAACGCCTGGATCCCCTGCTCGGCCAGGGTGCTCTTGAACCGCGCCACCGTGGCCCTGTTCCAGTCGAGCGGCAGCCGGTCAGCGGTGGCCGGCGCCGGCGGGCCCTCTTCGCCGGCCACCGGCTTCAGGAGCAGCTTCTCGCTGGCGCCGGTGGCCTGCTGCTTGAGCACCTCCCGGAGCGAGGGGGATCCCTTGGACTGCTGCGCCGCCACGGCATCCACCCGCGAGAGGAAGCCGCTGCCCAGCAGGGCCAGGCCGCTGCCCTTGAGCCAGTTCCGACGATTGGTCGGCATGAGGTTCTCCTTGGAGGGTCCGGAGGGTGGATCAGCTGGTTGGAGTCAGACGGTACTGGAGCGCGCCCGAGGGGCAGCGGGACACCTGGGCCGCCACTTCTTCGACCGAGGCCAGGTCGGGTCGGACCCAGCGGCGCCGGCTCACATCGAAGACCGCGGGAAGCCCTCGCACGCAGACGCCGGTGTGCCGGCAGATGTTGGGGTCGAAGGTCACCGTGATTCCGGGAGCCTCGTAGACCTGCAGGCGCTTGGACATGGTTCGATGAGGAGGGGTTACCAGGGGTCGTAGCAGTCGTAGTTCCGTTGAGCGGCGATCTTGCCGTTCTTGAACTCGAAGAAGGCGGCGAAGCGCGCCCGCATCACGGTGCCGGCGGCGATGTCCTTGACCGCGGTGGCCAGGGTGCCGCTCCACTGCGCCTCGACCACGACCTTGTCTCCGCTGGCGATCGCGTCCAGCAGATGAAACTGTTGGCCGGTGATGGCGCTCCGGCCCCGTTCCGCCGCTTCCAGCATCGCCTGGAGGTCCCGCCGGACGCCGTTGATCAGGAAACGATTGGGAAACTCTTCCTGGATCACGTCCGGCGTGAAGAAGGCCGCCATGGTGCGCCCGCCGGCACCGGCGGCCAGCGCCTCGAAATAACGGCGGACCGTGGCCAGGTTCTTTCGCTCGCGAGGGGTGGCAGGCACCGGGGTGGGGCTCCTCATCACGGCGGAAGCCGTCCGCATCCGGCCGGACGGCCTCGGCACCCCACAAGCTATTCGCCCTGCCCCTTGCGGTGAAGGTGGGACCGTCGACCTCGGGTGAGCCTCCCTGTCAGCGGGCGAGCTAGCGGGGATCAACCAAGGTTATCCGGTCAGTGGTGACCTTGTCGGATGTGGCGCCGGGGTCGCTCCAGAGCACCAGCCCCGTCCCGTCGGGCAGGCTGGTTACCCGAGTGACCGTGATCGGCGGCGGAATCCGAACCCGTTCCAGCACCGTGCCGCTCGGCAATTGCAGTTTTTGATAGCCATACGGTGTCGGGTAGTAGGCTACCGAGCCGTCCGGTGCGATGGCTCCATGGCTCAGGTCCGACGGCGCCAAGCTGGTTACGATATTCAAACTCCCGTCCAGCAGGAGATTCCCGGCGAGCCAGCGATCGCCCATGGTGGTGCCGGTCGGGGTACTGATTGCTGGAATGGCCAGAGACTTACAGGAGCTGAAACTGGCGCTGATGGCTTGATACACGTACCCGCATCCTATGGCATTGTCGAGCACGAGCATTCTGGTCTGGTCCCACGAGCGGCCGATGTCGGTCAAGGCCCCGAGATTGCCGCCGATGCCGATCTCCGTGTGGCGGGCCTGGGTACCGGTGGCGAGATCGTATTCGAAGACCGCATAGGCCGCTGTCCCGATCGTAGACCAGGATCCGTAGGCAAAGGTCTTTCCGTTCGACGTGACATGGGCTCCACCAATGAACGTCGTGGTGCCCGTGTCGCTGGTGATGTGGACCGTATCAATGGCTCCCGTCACCAAATTGATGAAGGCCAGGGCCGGGCTGGCGATTGGCGTTACCAGCGTGTCGCCCCCCGGGCTCAGGTCCATCTGCAGCCCGCGGCTGAGCGCGGGTGGATAGGGTAGGGTTATTGGGGTGCTCAAGGTGAAGGTGCCAAGGTCCAGTACGCCAATCTTGGCGGCCTCCAATTCGGCGATGTACAGCCGGTTCCGCTTCGAATCGGGCACCATGTCGGTCGCCACGGCGCCCAGCGTCACGGTCTGGAAGGTCCGGCGGACGGCGTCGAGCACGGTAATGGTTCCCGACGGGGTTTCGGTCAAGCGGCCAAGCGCGTCACGCGCGAATATGGTGAGAGCGGGGGTCCCGGCCCAGTTCGCCGGAATCTTCACCCTCAAGGTCCCGGTGAAATTCTGCTGACCGGCGAGGGCCGAGTCCTGAAGGTTGACCGGCGGACCGAGCCGGTATCCGGCATACAACACCTTCCGATCGTCGCTGGCCGTGATGGCGACGGTGAACGTGTCGTTGGTGACATAGAGGTTGTCGCCGACCGGGTAAGTGACGGTACCGGAGGCCGTGGGTGGTGCGAAGTCCAGCCCTTTCACCGCGAACCATGGGCCGGTGATCTGGTACGGTTGGTTATTCACCGTGACAGGGCAGGAGGTGGTCCCTGCCGCACTGTCGATCGGGGAGCCATACAGGGTCCCGGTGTAGTTGCAGCCGGCGATCGCGAACGTAATGGAGCTCCCGGAAATGGTGCCGGTGATGCTGGCCGTGCCAGAGTTGTCGGCGATGCCTCCGGGGCCGGTACAGCTGCCTGACTGGTTCACGTCCGCTCTGAAGGACGCGTTGCTCTGGGTGATCTGCAGCGTACCCTGGTCAGTGCAGGTGACTTGCAGGGCCGTGTTACCGATGTTCTCGAAATAGGACCAGATACCGGTGGCCGGACCTGGAGTGGGGTTGGGGCCCGCTCCCCCGTCGCCCCCGCACGCCAGGAGACCGGCGCAAATCAGGGCAGCGCCCAGCGTTCCGGCCCGACACCCAACCGGGGGAACGCTCCAGCTGCTGCCCTGACGATTTTCCTTCGGGCTGCGTGACATCCTGGCACCTCGGCATCTCCTCGCCACGGGTCCGCCCCCTTGTGACCGCTCGGCGCGAGCGACACCTGGGCCCAGCGAGGCCCCACCGCCCGCCTCAGGTCTGGATCTGGCGCACCTCCGTGATCACCCCCGCCAGCGGCCGCCAGTTCTGGGAACCGACCTCCGCCAGCATGACCTTGTCGTCGATGGTCCCCGCGGAACGGAGTCGATGGATTTCGTCGAGACTCACCGGTCCCTGGGGTACGCCCCCCGGCGTCATGTAGAAGTAGTTGGTGGTCGAGGCTTCCTTCACCTTGTTGGCGATCATCTTGCCGGCGTGCTCGGCTCCCGCCGCCAGGTTCTTGGCCGCGCCGGCCAGGGCGCCGATCCCGCCCGCCATCAGCTGCTGCAGCCGCTCACCGTCGTCGGTCTTGAACTCCTTGAGCTTGGTCATCTCCCCCGAGCCGGAGACGTCGAACTCGAGGAAGGGAGCGCTGCCGAAGCCCAGGAACCGGGCCACGAACACGGTCGGGATGGATAGGCACTCCGAGTTATAGGTCTTGACCGCGGAGTTCACGCTCAGCCGCATCCGCTGGATGTTGGCCTCACACTCCTGGATGCTGTCGATCAACCGGTGGTACTGCTCACTGGCCTTGAGGTCCGGGGACCGGTTGGCCAGCGACTGCACGGTGGCCAGGATGTTGTTGGTCTTCTGGTAGGCCATGATCATGGCGGCCTGGTTCATGTCCGAGGAGATCTTGAGCTGAACCAGCTGCTCGCCCTCCTGGTAGTTCTGGACCGCAGAGATCACCTGGTTGATCAGGTTGACCTTGGTCGAGATCGCGACCCCGACGTTGGAGGTCTTTTCCTTTACCTCCTGGGCCAGTCGCTGGAGCTTGTTGTAGGTGAAGAAGGCCAGGACCCCCAGGATGACCACCACCCAGAAGACGAGCCAGAAGAGACCGGAAATGAAGGCCATAGGACTGCCCTTTCGCTGACGGGAAATCGCCCGGCCGCAGGCCGGGGGTGGGATCGGGGCCGGATAACGTACCGGCCGAAGGCGGCACCCGCAATTCCAGCGGGGCCGGCCTGTGCCTTTCCGGCCCCCGATTGAAACGTCTCCGGCCGAGCCTCAGAACCGCTTGAGGTCGGTGTACTGCTTCATATAGAAGGCGAAGATCGCCACACAGGCCGCGACCCAGAGAATGGGGTGGATCGCCGCCAGGACCCCGGCCACCATGCAGTAGAGAATGCTCTTGAGGATCCCCATCATCAGGATCGAGTCGATCTTGTAGGTCTTCCCGTTGTTCTCCACCGCCGCGACGAAGGGACGGGTAATCAGTCCCCTGGAGAGTCCCTCTCCGACCAGGACCCGGACGTGCTGGCCCGGCGTGAGGTAGTTGGACAGGTAGTCGGGGAGCACGACTCGCTTGAGGTGGGTATCTCCGATTTCCAGGACCGAAAGCAGGGTCTTCCCGCCACCCCCGCCGTCGCTCCAGGTCCCGGCGCCGACCACGCCGACGTCTCCCTCTACGACTCGCATGTCGCCTCCTTGTCCCGTCAGGGTACGGTGAAGTGCGGCAGTCTCTTGCTGATCCAGGCCGGCTGCCGGGGTCCGCAGGCCCGGGGCGGGGGCGTTTGCCACACCGCCTCTTCGCGTGATAGCCTTATGCCTGGCAGCTGACCTTCCCCTTCGGCCACCCGGGCTGGCCGCCCCGGAATCGCCGGAGGGTCTTGCATCCCATTGCGCATCAAGGCGGGGAAAACCGTCATCCCCCTAGGGAGCCGGCGTGAAGAACCAGGAGATCGGTTCAGGAAACGGGTCCGACCGGAGGGCGCTGGACGAGCTGTTCAGCGTCACCTATGAGGAGTTGCGCCGGTTGGCCGCCAGCGTCCGGCGGGACGACCCCAGCGCCACGCTCAGCCCGACCGCGCTGGTCAACGAGGCCTGGCTCAAGCTGGCCGGGACGCCGCAGGTGGCCGCCACCTCTCGCCTTCACTTCAAGCGGATCGCCGCGCGGGCCATGCGCCAGGTGCTGGTGGAGGCCGCTCGCCGCCGCCACGCCGGGAAGCGGGGCGGGGGGCAGGTGGCCGTGACGCTGGATGAGTCGTTGGACGGAGCGCCGACCTCGGGAGGCGAGCTGCTCGCGCTGGACGAGGCACTCGAGGCGCTGAGTCGGCTGGAGCCTCGGCAGGCCCTGATGGTCGAGAGCCGGTTCTTCGGCGGACTCGACGTGGCGGAGACGGCGCAGATGCTGGGCGTCTCCGAGGCGACGGTGCTCCGCGATTGGCGGGCCGCCAAGGCGTGGCTGGCGCGCGAGCTGCGTCACCCTTCCTAGTTCGCCGGACTCCTCACCATGGATGCCGCGCGCTGGCAACGGATCCAGGCGCTGTTTCATGCCGCCGCCGATCTCCCCGCGGCGGAGCGTCACGCCTTTCTCGAGGACCGCTGCGCCGATGACCCGAGCTTAGTCGGAGAGGTCGTCGCCCTCATCGAGGAGGACGCGGCCGGCGACTCGGTTCTCGACCGCGGCCTGGCCCACGCCGCCCGGCAGGTCCTGGATGGGGCACCCGCCGGTCCTCAGACCGAGCTGGGGCCCTACCGCATCAAGCGAATCCTGGGCGAGGGCGGAATGGGTGTCGTCTACCTCGCCGAGCGAAAAGACCTGGGCAGCCTGGCCGCGATCAAGATCCTGCGGGATGCCTGGCTCTCTCCCGCCCGCCGGGACCGCTTCGCCAGCGAACAGCGGACCCTCGCCCAGCTCAACCACCCATCCATCGCCCGGCTCTACGACGCGGACTCGCTCCCCGATGGGACTCCCTGGTTCGTCATGGAGTACGTCGAGGGGCAGACGCTGACCGACTACTGTGCGGCCCGGGTCCGCACCATTCCCGGCCGCCTGGCGCTCTTCCGCGCCGTGTGCGAAGCGGTGCTCCATGCGCACCAGCATGCGGTGATTCATCGCGACCTCAAGCCGTCCAACATCCTGGTCAAGCACGACGGCACCGTGAAGCTGCTCGACTTCGGAATCGCCAAGCAGCTCGAGAGCCTGGACATGACCGCCGATCAGACCCGGACCGGGCTCCGGCTGATGACGCCGGCCTACGCCTCGCCCGAGCAGATCCTGGGCGGTCGGGTCGGGGTCCATACCGACATCTATTCGCTGGGGGTGATTCTCTATGAACTGCTGACCGGCCGGCTTCCCTTCGATCTCTCCAGCCGCACGCCGGGCGAGGTCGAGAGCATCGTGGCCAGGCTGGAGCCCGAGCGGCCCTCGGCCGTGGCGCGGCGACTGGCGGCGTCACCCGAGGGCGGCTCGGTGGTCCACACCGGAAGCCGGACCTCCTGGGCCGATCTCGACGTGCTCTGTCTCACCGCCATGCACAAGGATCCCGACCGCCGCTACCGCACGGTAGAAGCACTGATCCGGGACGTGGATCATTTCCTCCAGGGAGAACCGCTCGAGGCCCGGCCCGACACGGTGGGGTATCGGCTGGGCAAGTTCGTCCGGCGGAACAGCCGTCAGGTCGCCGCGGCGGGGCTGGCCCTCGCGGTGATCATCGGAGTGGTGGTGTTCTACACCGTGCGCCTCACCAACGCGCGGAATGCCGCGCTGGCGCAGGCCGCCAGGACCCAGCGGATCCAGGGCTTCATGACCAGCCTCTTCGAGGGCGGGGACGAGACGGCCGGTCCGGCGGAGAGTCTCCGGGTCGTGACCCTGCTCGACCGCGGCGTCCAGGAGGCACGTACCCTGAGCGGAGATCCCGCGGTCCAGGCCGAGCTGTATCAGACGCTTGGAAGTATTTACGAGAAGCTGGGCAACCTGGGCCGCGCCGATTCGCTGCTCCAGGCGGCCCTGGAGCAACGGCGCACCCTGTTCGGTGCCGAACATCCCGAAGTGGCGCGAAGCCTCGTGGCCCTGGGCCTTCTCCGCTCCGACCAGGCCGACTACGACGAAGCCGAGCGACTGGCTCGCGAAGGACTGGCGATGAGCCGGCGCGCGGTGCCGTCCGATCCCGCTGCGGTCGCTCGAGCGGCGACTGCCTTGGGCGTGGTGCTGGAGAACCGGGGCAGCTACGAGCAGGCGATCGAGGTGCTCACCGAGGCGGCGCGCCTGGATGCCTCAGCCGGCCTTCCGCAGACCGACCTGGTCGCCACGCTGACCGAGTTGGCCAACGTCCAGTTCTACGCCGGCCACTATGCGGTGAGCGACACGCTGAATCGCCAGGTGATGGCGATGGACCGGGAGCTCTACGGCGACCACCACCCGCACGTGGCTTCCGACCTGATCAACCTGGGGGCGATCCAGTCCGAAGGCGGTCACTACCCCGAGGCCGAGGGGTTCTATCGGCAGGCGCTGGAGATCTACCAGGGATGGTATGGCAAGACTCACTACGAGGTGGCCTCGACCATGACCATGCTCGGCCGGGTGCTGATCCCGCAGGGGCGGCTGGACGAGGCCAGCGATCTGCTCCACCAGGCGCTGGCGATCCGGGAGAGCGTCTTCGGCAAGGTGCATCCCAGCGTGGCTTCCACCCTCAATGAATTGGGACGGGTGGCACAGCAGCAGGGGAGACTGGACGAAGCGGAGGCCGATTTCCGCCGGATGGCCGACATCTATCGCGCCGTCTATCACGACAAGCACTATCTGATCGGGGTGGCCCTCTCCAACCTGGGCAGCGTCTACATGGATCGGAAGGACCACGTGCAGGCGGAGCGTTTCTTCCGCGAGGCAGTTCGGCGCTACGGAGAAACCCTCTCGGAAGACCACCTGTACCTGGGCATCGTCCGGATCAAGCTGGGCCGTTCGCTGCTTCGGCAGCGGCGCTTCGCCGACGGCGCCCAGGAGAGTCTGGCCGGGTACCAGATCGTGGCCAAGCAATCCGATCCGGCCGTCAATTGGCTCCAGAATGCGCGCAAAGACCTGGTCGAAGAGTATGAGTCACTCGGTCAGACGGAGCAGGCAGCGAAGTTCAGGGCCGAGTTGGGGGACTCGGGGAGGTAGAACGGGAGAACGGGAGAACGGGAGAACAGGAGAACGGGGGAACGGGAGAACGGGAGAAGAGGGATTGCTGGCACCTGGTCCCCGGTCCCGGTGGGGAGGAGGCGGGGGGAGGAGATTGACAAACCCGGTTCGGGATGGGATTTCGGTAGCGTGCGCTCGATCCTTCCACGATCCCCTCCAGCGGCACTGCTCGGTTGCGGCCTCCTGGTCGCGATCGCAATCCCTTCTCGCGTCACTGCACAGGATACCTTGCCGCCCTGGCAAGGCGGACTCACCGCATCTCTCGGTCAGCCTTCGCGCACCAGTCTGTACGCCGGGGCCGGCGCGGGAATCGATTGGCGGGAGGACTCTCGCGTCCAACCCCTGGCCCAGGCCGTATTCGGCGTCTCCCACTTTCTCGGTAATCCGGTTGTAGGACGACTGGCAGTTGCGGCCGAGGGATACGCTGGTTCCCGGGCCGACCACGTGGATGGTGGGGCCCGCTTCCTGCTCCAGATCCCCGTCCTCAGGATCTCGGTGGGCGGCGACTACAACATCCGCGACGCCCGTCTCGGCTTCACCATGGGGCTCACGTTGCCCATCCGCCGGGGAGGGGTGCTGAGAGGCGGCAGTCTGCTCCGAGTCGACTGGAGCCCGCAGCCTCTGGCCGGCGCACGGGTATCAGTGCTGGTCCCCGTCCGTCAACCGAGGGCGGGGCGAACCCGTCCCCGGAGCGATCGGGTGAATGTCACGGTCGGTGCCGGCGCCACGGCGGCCCCCGCGGTGGATATTCCCGGACTGAGCGAGGCGCTGGGCAACGTCGACATCGCCGCGCAGCGCATCGAACGGCTGGTCGTCCCCGACCTCGACCGAGCAGGGGCCGATCCCCGGGCCGGACTCGCCCCGCTGTTCGCCGAGCTGCATGCCCTGCCGCCGCTACCCGGCACCCCCGGTCCGGGGCTCGATGTTGACGGCGTAGTTCGGATCTATCACGCCGAACTGATCCGGGCCTTCTCGATCGCCGCCAGCGGCCAGGCGTTGGAGCTGGGCGCCACCACCCCTGAAGGCGAGTTGGCGGCGGCCAAGGCCCGTCAGAGCCTGCTCGATCATCTCCTCTATCCCTACAATCGTCTGCTTGGTCAGTGGAAGACCAGGACCACGGTAACGGGCTTGGCGGCCTATGCCCGGGGCGATTATGCCCGCGAGGTGGTCTCTCTCACCTCGCTGCCGGCGGAACGGGAAGCGGCCCTCTTGTACGTCTTCGAGCGGCTGCTGCAGACCGTGGTTGGGGTCGAGCACGATGCGCTGGAACGCTGGGGCGACAGCCGCCTGATCTGGTTGCCGCTCCAGTTTGCGTTCCGGCCGGAGGAGCACGCGACCCAGGCCCAGCTCGACCGCATCGTGCAGGACGCGGTGGGGGTGAACTTCACCGATGGCAACCGGGTCTGGTACATCATCAACGAGCAGTTCCAGGCCGAAGTGGTGCGCTCGATCGAGAAGGCGGAGGAGTATCACGTCCTCTGGATCCATGATTTCGCCGGCCGTAACGATGCCGGTCTCCCCGACCCGCTGACGCTGCAGTACGTGGTGGACGCCTACCTCCAGGCGCTGATTCAGCGGCTCCGCCAGTACGACACACGGAGGCGCCTCCCGGTCTACATGGTCTTCATCGATCAGCACTACTACGAGGACCACGACTGCCGGCTCTGGCTCGACGTCCTGGATCACCCCCTCGACGCGACCCCGCGGCTTCCGCGCGGCTCCGAAGCGATGGCCGCCAGGATCCGGGCGGCTCAGGAGGACCTGCGGGAGGCGGTGGCCGGTTCCCGCCTGCTGCAGGCCGAGGTCCGCCAGTACGGGAACAAGTGGCTCCGCAACCTGGTCAAGGTGCAGGTCAACGTCACCAATCCGGCCGACCAGTCCTTCTGGAGTCGCCAGATCATTCCCTTGTTGGGCGTGCCGGACAACATCATGCGCGACCATCGGAAGATCGTGTTCTACGACGTGACCGAAGAGGACCCCTATCGGGGCATGGCGATCTACACCGGGATGGGCATTGGGGAGCACTATACGGGGCAGACCTGGGAGGACCGCGCCATCATGGTGCAGGGGCCGGCGCTGCTCTCGCTCAAGGCACAGGCTCGGCGGCTGCTCGAGAGCCAAGGCATCGCGCCGGATCGGATCCCGTTCGCTCTGCGGCCCCGGGCATTGGCCGCGGGCTACCGTGCCGCGATCGATTCGGAGATCGCCGCGCTGCGCAATGCCGGCGAACGGGACCAGCGCGCCATGGAACTCCACAACGAGACCGGGTTCCTGGCCAAACAGGTCACCGTGGCCCGCGCCGTCCTCTACAGCCTGATGCCGCCCGGGTCGCTGATCAAGGTTCCCGATTCGCTCTGGGGCAATGGACTGAGTGCGGCCCTTCTCACCGGGAGCGCCTTCCGCGGCTGCCGGGTGCTCTTCGTCGCCCCCTCTCTCGCTGCGGCGCCGTCCGCGGGCTGGCCCCAGATGGCGCTCACGCATCACCTGTTTGGCCGATTGATCGTGCTGCAGCAGGAGTTCGGCCCCGAGCTGGAAGCCGCCGGCGGGATGCTCAAGACCGGGATCTACAACCCCGGGATCGGCGTGCAGAAGGTGAGTGCCCGTTTCGCCGCGGCCTATCTGAACGCGCGCCGGACCCCGTTCCTGCGCCGGCTGCTCCCGGTGGACGAGAGGGTGGATACACTGCTGGCCCATGCTCGGGAGATCATGGGCGCCGAAGCCGATTCGGCGCCGGGCGTGCATCCGGCTCCGGTGATGCCCAAGTTGCATCTCAAGGCCACCTTCTTCGCTTCTCGCGAGGGGTGGGACCGCCTGGTGGCTCAGCCGGAGATCACTGAGGTGGTCGCGGCCTATATGGGACAACTGCTCCGGAGGGACTCGACGCAATCCGACGTGCGGCAGGCGGCCGCCGCGCTGGCCGCCGCCAGCTACCGCCTCGAGACGGCCTTTCAGGCCAGTCTGACCCCCGAAGAGCGGGACCGGGTCATGTACTACCTGTTGATCGGATCGGCCAACCAGGACTATCGCTCGATGGTCATGGACGGCGAGGCGTCGGTCCTGCTCTCCGGCTGGTCCGGCGTGGTGGGCCTGATCGACTTCAGCCTGATCATTTCACTGAGCGTCTGGATCGACGATCTCGAGATGCTGGATGCCCTGCTCCCGCCACCCAGCGGCATGCAGCGTTCCGTGGCGCGTATGATTCGGCCGATGCTGTAGCCCGCTCAGAACGCCGGCGTGAAGCTCAGGCTCCAGCGGAATCCGTAGGTCCCCGAAGGCGTACCGTCCTGAGCCAGGGCGGGCCGGCTCACCCAGAGCGGGAAGTCCATTCGGGTCTGAAACGCCGTCTGCCCCAGGCGCTGATCCAGCCGGATCCCGACCCCGGCATCTCCCACCCCCTCCAGACCACCTCCGGGATTGAGATCGCCATCCGCCAGCGCGCCGTCAGCGAAGACCGCGATGGCGATCCGGCTGATCAG
>DATIWD010000053.1:0-19377 GCA_035519565.1 Gemmatimonadales bacterium
CGCCCCGTGACCGTCGACCGTACCGTGGCCGACCGTGCGGTGGTGAGCGCTGGCCTCGAGGGCGGCGAGCGGGTGGTGACCGATGGCCAGATCCGCCTCACCGACGGCGCCGCCGTGGAACTCAAGAGCTCCCTCGGGGCCGGCTCCAGCCCCAGCACCCCGCAGGGAGAGCCATGAACATCGCGGGCCCCTTCATCGAGCGCCCGGTCATGACCACCCTGGTCATGAGCGGGATCCTGATCTTCGGCGTGCTGGGCTACCGGCGGCTCGCGGTGAGCGACGTGCCCAACGTGGATTACCCCACGATCTCGGTCTCCGCCACGCTCCCGGGCGCGAGTCCCGAGACCATGGCGGCTGCAGTGGCGACCCCGCTGGAAAAGCAATTCTCGACCATCGCCGGCATCGACGCGATGACTTCGACCAGCAGCGTGGGCCAGACCAGTATCGCGCTCCAGTTCACGCTGAGCCGGGACATCGACGCCGCCGCCCAGGACGTGCAGGCCGCCATCGCCCAGACGCTGGGGCAGCTGCCGCAGGACATGCTCCCGCCGTCCTATCAGAAGGTGAATCCGGCCGCCTCGCCGATTATTTACTTCGCGCTGACCTCCGCGACGCTGCCGCTCTCGCAGCTCGACGAGTACGCAGAGACGTACCTAGCCCAGCGGATGTCGATGGTGGATGGGGTGGCCCAGGTGCAGGTCTACGGTTCGCAGAAATTCGCAGTCCGGATCCAGCTCGATCCCCAGGCCCTCGCCGCCCGCAAGATCGGAATCGACGACGTCACCAAGGCGGTCTCCAGCGGCAACGTGAACCTCCCGACCGGCACCCTGTGGGGCACCGACATGGCCTACACGGTCCAGGCCAGCGGGCAGCTCCCCAACGCGGCCTCGTTCCGCCCCCTGATCGTGGCCTATCGGAACGGCGCACCGGTGCGGCTCGGCGAGCTGGGCCAGGTCCTGGACGACGTCCAGAACAACAAGGTGGCCGCCTGGTACAACGGAAATCGCGGGATCGTGCTCGCGGTCCAGCGCCAGCCGGGAACCAACACGGTCGAGGTGGCGAGCGCGGTGCGCAAGCTGGTCGATCAGCTGAAGGCCCAGCTCCCGGGCTCGGTGAAGGTGGACGTGCTGTTCGACCGGTCGCAGTCGATTCAGGAATCGGTGGGGGACGTCAAGTTCACCCTGATGCTGACCATCGCGCTGGTGGTGATGGTGATCTTCCTCTTCCTGCGAAACATCCCGGCCACGATCATCCCCAGCCTCGCCTTGCCGTTCTCGCTGGTCGGCACCTTTGCGGTCATGTACCTGCTGGGCTACAGCCTGGACAACCTGTCGCTGATGGCGCTAACCCTCTCGGTCGGGTTCGTGGTGGACGACGCGATCGTGATGCTGGAGAACATCGTGCGCCACACCGAGCAGGGGAAACCGGTTCGGCAGGCCGCCCTCGATGGCGCACGCGAGATCGGGTTCACGATCGTTTCCATGACCATCTCGCTGGTGGCAGTGTTCATCCCGGTGATGTTCCTGGGCGGCCTGATCGGGCGCTTGTTCCGGGAATTCGCCGCCACGATCGCCATCGCCATCCTGGTCTCGGGTTTCGTCTCCCTGACGCTGACCCCGATGCTGAGCAGCCGGTTCCTGCGGCCGGCCCACGAGGAAACCCACGGCCGCTTCTTCCAGGCGACCGAGCGGATCTACCAGCGGGTGCTGAACGCCTACCTGCGCAGCCTGAACTGGGTCATGGCCCACCGGCCCGCCGCACTCGCCTTCTCGGCCCTGATCCTGATCGGCACCCTGTACCTGGGCGCGGTCGCGCCCAAGGGATTTCTCCCCAGCGAGGACCAGGGACAGCTGATCGGGACCACGGAGACGGTGGAGGGCACTTCCTTCGACGGAATCGTGAAGCACCAGGTCGCGGTGGCGGCCCTGGTGGCCCAGGATCCCAACGTGGCGGGGTTCATGTCGGCGGTGGGAGCCAGCAATCGAACCCCGACGATGAATCAGGCGCGCTTGTTCATCCGCCTCAAGCCGCGCGACCAGCGCAGCCTCTCGGCGGACGAAGTGGCACAGGAGATGACCAAGCGGCTCGCCGTGGTGCCCGGGATCCGGACCTTCCTGCAGAATCTGCCGGTGATCTCGATCGGCGGCCGGATCACCAAGAGCCTCTACCAGTTCACGCTGCAGAGCACCGACATCGACGAGCTCTACCACTACTCCACGATCATGGAGCAGAAGCTGCGGGAGCTGCCCCAGCTCACCGATGTCACCAGCGACCTTCAGATCAAGAATCCGCAGGTGTCCGTGGACATCGATCGCGACCGGGCGGCTTCGCTCGGCGTCACGGCCCAGCAGATCGAAAGCGCGCTGTACGACGCCTATGGCGGACGCCAGGTCTCCACGATCTACACGCCCAACAACCAGTACTGGGTAATCCTGGAGCTGCTCCCCCAGTATCAGCGCGACCTGCCCGCCCTGGGAAGTCTGTACGTGCATTCCGCGTCGGGAGATCTGGTACCGCTCAGCGCGGTCGCCCGGATTTCCCCGACGGTGGGGCCCCTCACGGTGAACCATTCGGGGCAACTCCCGTCGGTGACTCTCTCATTCAACCTCAAGCCGGGGGTGGCCCTCGGCGAGGCCGTGACCCGGGTCAGCAAGGTCGCGGCCCAGACGCTGCCCTCCAGCATCACGACCGGATTCTCGGGGACCGCGCAGGCCTTCCAGGCCGCCCAGGCCGGCCTGTTGAGCCTGCTCTTCATTGCGATCCTGGTGATCTACCTGGTCTTGGGGATCCTCTACGAGAGCTTCGTGCATCCGCTCACGATTCTCTCCGGGCTGCCCTTCGCCGGATTCGGGGCGCTGCTGGCCCTGATCCTCTTCAAGATGGAGCTCAGCGTCTACGCCTTCGTGGGCATCATCATGCTGGTGGGGTTGGTCAAGAAGAACGCGATCATGATGATCGACTTCGCGATCGAGGCGGAGCGGAAGGAAGGCAAGTCCCCGCGGGACGCGATCCTCGAGGCCTGCGGTGTGCGGTTCCGGCCGATCATGATGACCACGATGTCGGCGCTGATGGGGACCCTGCCGATCGCGCTGGGGACCGGGGCGGGAGCGGAGTCCCGGCGCCCGCTGGGTGTCGCGGTGGTGGGGGGCCTGGCCTTCTCTCAGCTGGTCACGCTGTACGTGACTCCGGTCTTCTACACCTACCTGGACGCCTTGCAGCAGCGCTTCCGCCGGCGTCGCGTCCACGAGGCGGAGCCCCGGCCCGCCGCGGCCCCGGCCTACCCCTAGGCCCTAGTCGCAGGAGGTGTCGCCACGCCAGGTCCCGGAATCGCCGGTTCCGGGGATCGCCCAGTCACCGGTGACGACGTTCCCGGTGATGTCTCCCGCGGCAAACGGGATGACGCCTCCGGGCAAATAGAAGATGACGTGACCGGTTACGTCCACGGTGCCGTCCAATGCGGTGGGAGGCGGTCCGGCGGTAGCGGACTGCGCAAAACCGTGAGCCTCTAGGTTGGTAACCACGAAATTCCAGGTCCCGAAATCATCCCCGGTAAAAGTTCCACAGAACACCCTGACGGTCGCACCCGTCTCTTCGGTAAGAAAGGCTCCGACGACTCCCCCGGGCCCCGTGAAGCTCCCGCTCAGCCGCGAATCTCCATCAAAGACGCCGGCGAATTCGTACCCACTTCCCGACACGTCGATCTGATTGGTATTGGGGTTATATACCCCGTCCAGCACCACCGTGGCCGCCGTCGGGGTGCTCCGCTTGTACGTCCCGCTGGCTGCGATATCCGTCGTTGCCAGGCTGATGCCGCCGCCTGGCCCCGAGATCCTGGGGCTTGCGGTGCTCGCGCTAAGGCTGAGCGAGCCGGACTCGACCCCGTCATTTCCAAGGGCGAAGCCCTCCCAATTCGTGGAACCGCCCCCGCTGGTGCCCGTGTTGCCGGTAGGAGGGGAGCAGGAGACGGCAGCGGATATCGCGAGCAGCACCAGCGTGCGAGGCGGTCTTCCCATGATGGCTCCTGGCAGGTCGGAACACACGGCCGCCGCGGCCCGGCCCGGGAAATCGAGCCGGCACCCGCGGCGGTCGCAGTCTACCCCTTTGCCTATTTCAGTCGCAAGCGGTGTTGCCACCCCAGGTCCCCGAGTCCCCACTCTCGGGGTCGGTCCATGTCCCGCTGGCCGAGGTCCCGGTGATGGTTCCTTCTGCGAAAACGGTCTGGGTCCCGGGGAGGTAGATCGTGATGTGCCCCTGGGAATCCACGACGCCGTTGAGCGGAATCGGCGCCGAGCCACTGATGCTCGATTGGGCCAGGCCGTGCACCTCGCCGCCGGTCACGACGAAGCTCCAGGTGCCCTGGTCATCGCCGGAGTAGGACCCGCAGAAGGTCTGCGCGGTTCCGGTGCTCACCTCGGTGATGAAGCTCCCGTCCGTGGTGGGACCAGTGAAGGTGCCCTCCAGCCGGGACTGGCCATCGAAGGCGCCGGTGAAGGTGTATCCGCTCCCACTCACCGAGAGCTGATCGGTCCCGGGGTTGTAGGTTCCGCTCAAGTTGACGGTGGCCGCGTTGGGCGTGACCCGCTTGTAGATCCCGGCGGTCGAGACATCGCCTTCGGCCAGCGCGATCCCGCCGTCCGGCCTGCCCACGGCTGGGCTCATCGTTTGTGCCGTCACCGTGAGCGATCCCGATTCGATGCCATCGGAGCCCACCACGAGCCCCACCCAGGTGGTGCTGGTGGCGCCACCTCCACTGGTGCTGTCGCCGGTACACGCCGCTGCCACGACGAGCGTGACGAGAGCCAGCGCCCGAAGCGCCGTCTTCATTGGACTACTCCTTACAGACGATGGGCGCAATCTATCGGTGGGATGAGGGCCAGTCAGCCCCGGCAGAGCCGGGAGCGCTGGAAGGCGTCGGGTTTCAGCAGCCCGCAGCGCCGCCGCGGTCCGACTCGGGAACTCGAGCCGAACCCGCGGCGGCCACGGCGTACCTCCAGACTGATCTATGGGGCGCAGGAGGAGCTGCTCGTCCAGGTCCCCGTATCACCAGATTCCGGGTCGGTCCAGTCTCCAGAGGCGCTGGTTCCGGTGACATCGCCTGTGGCAAGGACCACCGTAGTGCTGCCGGGGGCATAGATGGTCACGTGCCCCTGGGAATTCACGGTCCCGTCCAACGGGATAGCCGCCACACCTTCGACGTCCGACTGGGCTTGCCCGTGGAGGGTGCCGTTGCTGACCACGAAGCTCCAGGTACCCGAATCATCGCCGGAGTACGTTCCACAGAATACCTGCGCGCTTCCGGTTTGCTTCTCGGTGACAAAGTTCCCGTCCCCGTTGGGACCGGTAAAGTTCCCCTCGAGCCGGGACTGTCCGTCGAAGCCGCCGGTAAACGTGTAGCCGCTGCCAGCCAGATCGAGCTGGTCGCTGTCAGGATTGTAGGTGCCGGACAGGTCCACGGTGGCCGCGGTGGGAGTGACCCGCTTGTAGATCCCGGTGGCCGTGACATCCCCCGCCGCGAGCGAGATCCCGCCACCCGGCCGCCCCATCGCCGGACTCGCGGTCTGGGCCGTGACGCTCAGCGACCCGGACTCCACGCCGTCGGAGCCCTGCACAAGGCCAACCCATGTGGTGGTCGTACTGCCCCCGCCGCCGCTACTCTTGGAGTCGCTGGTACACGCGCTCGCCGCGACAAGCGCGACGAGAGCCAGCGCTCGAAGCGCTGTCTTCATGGACTGCTCCTGGTTCGGGATCGGGCGAATGTACCAGTCGAGTCAATTCCCCGTAAGCCCCGCGACCTATCATCGTGAAGGAATCCCGAGGAAGACCCGAATTGGCCTTCCCCCCGGATCATGAAGACGAGAACCGAGAGCAGCCGGCGAGGTCAGGGCGTGACGGTGATGGTCCCCACCATCGTGGGGTGATGCGTGCAATGGTAGGTGTAGGTCCCGACGCTGGTGAAGGTGAACGAATAGGTGTGGGAGGGAGCGACATCGCCCGAGTCCCAGACGGGGTTGTCGGACGTGACCGTGTGGGTGGTGCCGCTGGTCCCGTACGAGCCACTGCTGAAATCGGCGTTGCCCCAGACCACTCGGCCGCCCGCCGCGAGCCTGACGGTAAAGGGATTCGGGGAGAAGGCGTTGCTCCCCATGGTCTGTGCGCCCTGCACGATGGTGACGTCGTGGGAGGCCAGGCTCGGACCCATCGTGTTGCTGCATTGAGTACCGCCGGCCAGGAGCATTGCGGTCCCGGCAATCCAGCCCGTCGTCGCCAAGCGGCTGTAGGATCGAGACACGGTTATCCTCCCGCGTGAACGTCTGAGGCGGGGGCCTCTGCGCGTGTGGGCATCGATAGGAGAGGTGACGACGGGGATGGCTGAGACGGCACAGGAAACCACGCTCGACGAAACGCCCAGCAGAGCTACGGAGCGGTCACGGGCTCCTCAGTTCGACGGGGGAATCGCCTGCAACACCAGGGTGACGCTTCCATAGGGAAGCGGAACCGTGAACTGCACCGGAATTCGGCGCGCGTCGTCCGTGAACCACACCTGCGTGAGTTTTCCCAGGAAGGTCACTTCGGTGGCGAGGCAAGGCTGCTTTCCACCCGAGCCCACGGGTACCGACTCCCGCCCCTTGACCGAGACCGTGATCGGATTGACGCTGGCCTGGAAGTGGCGCGCGAGCGTGAAGGTCTGCCCTACGGTGAGCGGTGCGAAGCGCAGGTAATACAGCAATGCCAACTCGTCGAGCGCATCCCGCGGCGTCATGTACTCGGCTGGAGAGCCGACCTCGCGATAGCGACCCGAGTCCGGCAGGATCTCGAAGCGGTGCTTCTCCGTGGTTCCGTTCTGCGTAATGATCCGGTCGAAGCGGCGGGAGGTGAACTGCTGGGTTCCGACCCAGGAGGTCAACTGGTACTTGACCGCGAATCCCGGGGGCCCTCCTTCCGCGACCAGGTTCAAGACATAGGTGTCGGCATCCCGCACCTTCACCACCCGGGGCACGGTGAGCTCCGCCGTCCCGATCGGGATGTACCCGAGCACGGCCGAATACTTGAGGTCCTCGCCAACCGCGAAGGGATAACCGGTATCCGGGACGGACGTATGGCCCGTTGTCCCCAATACCAGCAAGGGGAGCGCCCAGATTGAACGGTGTTTGTACGTGCCCCGCATACGGGGCAATGTAATGCGTGAACCCAGGCCCGGCAGGCCGTGCCCGCATCCTGGCAGTTACCCTGCCGTCTCCACAAAGCACTGATCGGCCTCCCAGGTCCCTGAGACCTGAGTCCCAGGTTCCGACCAGTCTCCCTCGGCGAAAGGCGTTATTACGCCCTGGGTGGTAACGGTACCTGTGCCCATCACGTCCTGGGTTCCCGGGACGTAGAAGGTCAGGCTGTCCTTCCGCCCCACCACTCCCTCGAGAGTAATCGGCGCTCCCTCCGAGGAGGATTGTGCCTGACCGCGTACCTCGGTCCCCTTGATAATGAAGCTCCAGCTGCCATTATCCCCGCCCGAGTAGGTGCCGCAGAAGGCTTCCGCCAGCTCGGCGCCTTGCAACGTGACAAAGGTCCCGTTGGTGGTCGGGCCGCTGAAGTTGCCATCCAGCTGAGACTGGCCGTCATAGGTCCCGGTGAATGTATAGCCACTGCCTGAGACGCTGAGGGTCTTGTTGGAAGGATTGTAGGTGCCGCTGAGATTCAGCGTGGCTTGCGTGGGGGCACCCCGCGAGTAGACCGCGGCCGCCGAGATATCCCCGGGCGCGAGCATGATACCGTTGCCGGCGCCGACAACGCTCGGACTCGAGGACAAGACGGCAATAGCCACGGACCCCGATTCGACCCCGTCGCCTCCCTGAACCAGACCCGCCCATCTGGTGAGGCCGGAACTGCCTCCTCCCCCGGACGAACTGCTATCGCTGCAAGCCGAGGCACCAACGGCGAGACCCGCCACCAGGAGCGCAACAAGTGTCTTTCGCATAGAGTCACCCTTGTACGGAGAAGATCGTGTGTTGGAGAGCCGACGCGGAGTGACGTCGGCTTGAGGTCCTTCGATGTACGCCGTAGCTTGCCGCTCTTACGTCGCGCGAGAAAATCGTGTTTCGAACGCTGCAGATGTTTCACACGCTTCGGGTGTTTCAAACCGTTCATTTGTTTCACACGCTCCATGAGGAAACCGTGATTCGGCAATTCGTCCCAGCATTCGTGGCGTTCGTCCCAGTTTCTGTTGCCTCGGCCCTGTGCGCCGTATCGCCCGCCGTCGCCCAGGAAGGCCGTCCGTCTCTGGTTCTCATCCATGCCAACGTGATCGATGCGATTCATCCCAGGCCGATCGCCAACGCGATGGTCGTTGTGACCGGACGAACCATCACGCGGATCGAGACCGGTTCGAAGGAGCCACCGGCGGGCGCCCAGGTGATCGACCTTCAGGGCCGTTACCTGCTCCCCGGTCTGATCGACGCGCATACCCACATCAGCTCGCTCACCAGCGCGCGCCGCGCCTTGGAGTCCGGCGTGACCACGGTCAGAAGCGCGAGTACGATGGCGTTTCAGGACGTCGGGCTGCGGGAACTGGTCAGGAGTGGGGCGCTGCCCGGCCCCGAGGTGCTGGCCGCGGGGCTGTTCGTGACCCCGGACCTGGGCGAGAGCATCCTGGCGGATACCGCCCTCGCGCCGCTCTATGGTGGAGTGAATAGCGACGAGGAGCTGCGCCGGGTGGTGCAGGTCAACCTCAACCACGGCGTCGATGTGATCAAGACCCGCGCGACGGAGCGGGCCGGCCTCCCCAACACCGATCCGCGCAAGCAGGTCTACACCGAGGCACAGCTCCGCGTCATCGTGGAAGCGGCGGCGGCCGGCGGGCTGGGGGTGATGGTGCATGCACACGGCGACGAAGGCGCGCTCGCCGCCGTCCGGGCCGGCGTCCGGAGCATCGAGCATGGGACGTATCTCTCGGACTCCACGCTGGCGCTCATGAAACGCAAAGGAACCTGGCTGGTCCCGACCTACTCGACCATCGTGGACCTGAGCGAGCCGGGCGGCGACTACGACGACCCGGTGCTCGAGCTGCGGGGGAAAAGCATGATTCCGGTGGCCCGGAAGATGTTCCAGCACGCCTACAAGATGGGGGTCCGCATCGCGACCGGAGCGGATACCGACTACGGACCGAAGAGCCTCACCAGGATCTCCACCGAGGTGGTGAACTTCGTGGACATGGGGATGTCGCCGTTCGACGCCATTCGCTCAGCCACTTCAGCCGCCGCGGAGCTGCTGGGTATCGAGCGGCGCACCGGAAGCATCCAGCCCGGCTACGAGGCCGATCTGATTGTGGTGGAAGGGAACCCGCTCGAGGATGTCCGCGCGCTTCTGGACGTGGAGATCGTGGTCAGCAACGGGCGAGTGGCCCTCGACCGGCTCCCCTTCGGCAAGGAGAGCAGGTAAGGAAGAGTCTAGGCCGGGATCCAGAACCCTTCCGGACAGAGGCGGCGTACAAAGGCCTCGCCGGACGGGGTGAAGGGGCGCCGCCAGCCGAACGAGGGGATCGGCTGATCGACGATGGAGGAAGCCACCTCCAGGAGACCCTGGGCCAACCCGCGCTGCTGCGCCCGTGCCAGGGTCCAGATCAGATCCACCGCCCAGGTCGTCAGCGGAGCCACCGCGGTCGAAGGCCGGTGCTCATCGTCGTATTCGTCCCACGACCACCATCCCCAACGAGCCCGGGGCCGCAACACGGCCAGGCCGATGCAGCGTCCCGATTGCCGGGCCATGAAGATCCGCACGTCGGGATCGGGGTCGTCCATGCTGTAGGCCGGGGTGTGAAAAGGCGTGTCCTGCATGGCTCGCTCGGCGGCGGCCGCGGCCCGCTTCCGCTGATCAGCCGAGGCTCCTGCCGTGACCATCAAGATCTCGGTCTCGTCCAGGCGCGAGACCACCAGGTCACTCGGCAGCAAGGGCACAGCGATCCCGTTGGTCCACGCCTGGTGGCGCTGATCGTGCGCCTTGACCTCGGCGTCGATCTCGGCGTCGTACTGGGCCCCGCAGGCGCAAAGCTGAGTGGACATCGCTGGCAACGCTCTCCCGGTAGTGGCCCCGCCTCAGGGCGGAGCCCCGCGCGAAACCTATGGAAAGTAGTTAGATGTATTCTGTTGTCACGGGAGGCACAGCGGAATCGGCGATCGCCTCAGGTCTGGCCTCGGGCTGGGGGCACTGACCCAGGCTCAGCCTGGGTGGCGGGAGGCAACGAAAGGAGGCGGGATTCTGTGAGCGACACAGACGATCCTCAGCGAGCGCGCTTTGCTCGGTGGGCGATATTGCGGGCGGGCATACCATCGGCGCTCATAATCGCTGCCCTAATGGCCTATCATGAATCAGGGGAGGAAGTTACTCCTAAGAGGTTTCTCTCCTACTTCGCCATTTGGCTGGTTGCAAGTGTCCCTTCATCGCTGCTAGTTGGTGGCTCTGGGCACGCATGATGTATTGGCAAGGGTTTGGGAGACGATTGCCCGGAGACGACAACGAATCGAGGTGACAGGTAGTCTATGGCCCGAGCTGCCACCGCGGGGCGCTTGTGACTTGAGACCTGTGACCTGCGACCTTTCCGCACGCGACTTGCGGCTCCCAACTCCCAGCTCCTGGCTCCTAGCTCCCTGCGACCTGTGACTTGTGACTCGTGACCTGCTCGACCAAGATCCCTACCACCTCTGGCCCGACCAATCATGCTCCTCATGGACGTGGAAAACCTCTACGCAGCCGGTTGGTCTCACGTCGTTTCCACGACCGACAGTGTGGCCGAGCTCGAAGCCTTCCGGCTCCTGATCGGCGCTCCAGATCGCGCCTTGCAACTCAAGCGCCGGCCTCACCTCGACCTCAAGCTGGAGCCGAGAGAGCGAGCCCTGGCAAGGCCGGAGGTCCTGGTGTTCCGCCGGACGGTGGAGATGCTCAGGTATCTCCACGCCATCCGGAATGGCACCGTGGCCGAGGCGATCCTCACTCCCACCTCCTCCACCGATCCCTGATGGCCACCGCGCTTTCCATTCGAGGCCTCCGCAAGACCTACGGGGACGTGGTGGCGGTGGACCATCTCGACCTCGAGGTCAAGACCGGCGAGTGCTTTGGGCTGCTTGGCCCCAACGGAGCCGGGAAGACCACGACCATCGAGATCTGCGAAGGGCTCACCGATCCGGACTCCGGTGAGGTCGAGGTCCTGGGCCGACGCTGGGATTCCCATGCGCACGAACTGCGCGAGCGGCTGGGGGTCTCGCTCCAGGAAACGCAGCTCCAGGAGAAGCTGACCGTCGAGGAGACGGTCCGCCTGTTCCGGAGCTTCTATCAAAAGGGGCGGCCGGTGGACGAGGTGATCGAGGCGGTGCAGCTGACCGAAAAGCGCCGATCCCGGGTCGGCCAGCTGTCAGGCGGGCAGCGACAACGGCTCGCGCTGGCCTGCGCCCTGGTCGGGGAACCGGACCTCTTCTTTCTCGATGAGCCGACCACCGGTCTGGACCCCCAATCCCGGCGACAGCTCTGGGAGCTGATTGCGGGGTTCAAGGCCGCGGGTCGCACCGTGGTGATCACCACGCATTACATGGACGAGGCGGAGCGTTTGTGCGACCGGGTCGCCATCGTGGACCATGGCAAGGTCATCGCCCTCGGCGAACCGCGCGAATTGATCGAGTCGATGGGGGCCGAGCACGTGGTGGAGTTCGCCCTGGCGGGAGACCAGCAGATCGAGGATCAGGTCCTCCAGCGCCTCGACGGTGTTCTCGCCGTTCAACGGGAGGACGGCCTGATCCGGCTGCAGGCGGCCGGGATCCACCGGGTGGTGCCCGCCCTGCTGGCCGAGCTGCAGCGGCGCGGCGCGACGCTGGCTGAGCTTCGCACCCACACCGCTACCCTCGAGGACCTCTTCGTCTCGCTGACGGGGAGACATCTCCGCGATGCGTAGGGGGGCGGCGCTGGTGGAGCTCACCCTGGTCCGGTACCGGGAGTTCCGGCGCGAGCCGGAGGCTGTCTTCTGGGTTTTCATCTTCCCGCTGCTGCTGGCCACCGGGCTCGGGATCGCCTTTCGCAATCGCCCGACCGATATCGTGAACGTGGGTGTGGCGGCCGGACGCCCGGGCACCGAGCAGGTCCGCGCGGCGCTGGAGGCCGACCACGCGATGACGGTGGAGGTGATCGACGATTCCGCCGCGGCGCGCGGCCTTCGGATCGGCCGACTGGCGCTGGTCGTGGTGCCCGAGGGGCCGGGACAGGTGACGTATCGCTTCGACGACACCCGGCCCGACGCGCGGACGGCGCGGTTTCTGGTGGACGACGCGTTGCAGCGGGGCGCGGGCCGCCACGATCCGGTCGCATCGCGCGAGGACCTGGTGCGCGAGCCGGGGTCCCGCTACATCGATTTCGTCCTGCCCGGGTTGCTCGGGTTGAACCTGCTGGGGAGCGGGGTCTGGGGGATCGGGTTCAGTGTGGTCGATGCGCGACGCAAACGGCTGCTCAAGCGGTTCCTCGCGACGCCGATGTCCAAGTGGGAGTATCTCGCCTCGTTCGTGGTCTCGCGGCTCACTTTGCTCATCATCGAGGTGACCCTGCTCCTGGGATTCGGGATGCTGGTGTTCCAGGTCCCGCTCAGGGGGTCGATCATCACGCTGGCCCTGACCTGCCTGCTCGCCGCGCTGTGCTTCGGGGGGCTGGGGCTCCTCATCGCCGCGCGACCCACCACCATCGAGGGCGCCTCCGGCATCATGAACGTGGTCATGATGCCGCAGTGGATCTTCTCCGGGGTCTTCTTCGCCTCCAACAAGTTTCCGGCCGTCGCCCAGCCGTTCATCAAGGCGCTACCGCTCACCGCGGTCGTCGATGCCCTGCGAGGCATCATGCTGGAAGGAGTGGGGCTGGTGGGTTTGATGCCGGAGTTGGCCGTGATCGTCGTCTGGGCGATAGTCTCCTTTTCGATCGCCCTGCTGATCTTCCGCTGGAAGTAGCCTGCCTTCTTTCTATTCCCGGTAGTTCACGAAGGGCTCGGTCCAGAGGCGCAGGTTGAGCGGCGCGTAGCGCAACACGTGGCTGAGCTTCACTTCGTCACCGACCCGCTCGACCCGAGTCTCCTCCAGGGTGAATTCCTTCGCCTCTCCCAGACCCATCGCGTTGAGCCGCTCGGCCTCGTTGCGGCACACGTCGCCAGGGGTTGGCCGGCTGGCGGGGTAGGCGTCCTCGTGGTGGGCACGCAAGGCCATCATGTGCTCGTCTCCCGCCCGGTTTACAGCATCCCGTACCTGGTCGCGCGTATATGGCATAGGGAGCTCCAGTGTCGATTGAAGAAGTCGGCTTGGGAATGGGGGAATGAGGGAGTTGGGAAGATGGAGGAGTCAGAAGTAGCCTCCAATCGGCAATCGGGAATCAGCAATCGGTCAATCCCCCATTCGCCCATTCCTTACAATCCACCATTCCCCACAATCCCCCATTCCCCAATTCTCTCACTCCCCCATTCCGCCACCCCTCCCCACCCGGAACGGCGACAGATCGAACGTGGTCCCGCCCTCGGTCACCAGGTCGGCAACGATCTCGCCGATTACGCTGGCGAACTTGAACCCGTGACCGGAGCATGGGCTCACCAGGAACACCTGCGGAAACTCCGGGTGGGGACCAAGCGTGAAATGACCATCGGGGGAGTTGGTATAAAGACAGACCGCCGATTGCAGCAGTGGACCATTGGCTTCCGGCAACCTGCCTGAGAGGACTTTACGAACTCCTGCTTCTTCCAAGGCATCCATGGCCCGGCGGGGCCGATCGGGATCGGCCGGCTCTCCCTCGTGGTGCCGGGCCACCTTGACGCCGTCTCCAAGGTCGGGGAATCCGTAGATGAACCGATCGGGCGCCCATTCCCAGATGAAGATGGGGAGCTCCCCGGGTCCCAGCCCGCCCGCCCGCGTCGGGGCGAACCAGAACAGCACCTGACGCTCGACCGAGAGACCCAGCCTGGTCTTCGGGAGCGCGCCGGCCATCCAGGAACCGGCGGCCAGGACGAGATGCTTGGCCTGATAGGTGTCGCCCTCGGTCGTGACGGTGGCGAAGCCATCCTTCACGTCCCAGCCAGACACCGTCTCACCCAGCCGGAGCTCGGCGCCGCCCAGGCGAGCCTGCTCCAGGGAGGCCCGGATGCACTCCTCGGGATTGAGCACACCGGCGCGAGGCTCCAGCAGGCCAACCTCGTCGGTGGCGAGGTGAAACCCCGGGAACCGCTGGCGAATCTGCTTTGCAGACAACTCCTCGTAAGGAAGGGCGTGGTCAACGGCACTGCGCCTCGCCCCGGCCACCAGAGTGCCGTCGGGCCGACCGATCATCAGTCCTCCGGTCACGGTCAGCAGCCGGCGTCCGGAGCGCTCCTCCAGCTTGGCCCAGGCCTGGTAGGCCCGCTGCACCAGGGGGACGTACAGTGGGTGCTCGTAGTAGGCCTCGCGAATGATCCGGGAGAGCCCGTGTGAAGAGCCGTTGGTGTGCGGCGGATGATCCCGGTCCAGGCCCAGCACCTTCAGGCCCCGGCGCGTAAGCTGATAGGCGGCGGCGCTCCCCATGGCACCCAGGCCCACGACGATGACGTCCGGACGCTTCATGCGGCCGCTACGAGGCGAATCCCGTCGTCCCGGGATATTTTTCAGGGGTGTCCAGCTTATTGATGTAGGGGTCTTTCATACATGGCGTATCAGGTTTACGGAAGGCAGAACCGGTCTCCGTTCAATCGCTCGTGGGCTGACTTTTTTCGCGGGGATCCAGAGGATTCCCCTCGCGAGCCGAAATCTACGGGCTACACAGTCTTCGGACAGCTGAAGCGCCCCCGCGCGGTTCAGCCGGGAAGCCTTGCCGTGAGCGTGTCGCTGCACGCGCTCCTGTTTCTGATGCTAATTGGGGTCGTGCACCGGCAACAGCAACAGGCGAAGGAGCGGCCCAAGGAGACCCAGGCGCCGGTCCTGTTCTACGTCCCGCCCCCGCCTCCGCGGCCGCCACCACCCCCAGCCGAGCTGTTCATAGCTCCACCCCCATCGGTTGGGGGCGCAGAGACTGCTGTGCCACACGGAGTGCCGCCTGGGGCGCCGAACTCGGCACCGGCAGAGGAGTCGCCCTCGGCTGAATCGCCGCCCGCAGCCGAGCAGAAACGGGAGGAAGTGGCGGCAGCAGTACCCATACCCGGAATTACCGAGGCGAAACCACCGTCCACCGCTGAAGCCGCCCAAGGGAAAAAGGATATCGAGTCGGCGACGCAGGACCTGATGAGGAAGCTCTCGCGCGGGACGTCAGAAGAGAAGGCAGACGCGTGGAATCCCACTTTTGGGAAGCAACAGAAGTGTCCGACGTTAGAGGAGCTCACGCAGGGGGGAGACACAATGGGGGTCTTCCGGGGCTACGTCTACGGAGATCGTAGAGGGATCCCCATACCCAATGCCCATCTTCAGGTCTTGAACGAGCGCTACGAAACGTGGAGTGACAGCAAGGGGTATTTTCTGTTGAGGCTGCCCATGAGACTCGCCACGGGCTGCAGGAGCCCCACCGTGACGGTCACCGCGCCAGGCTACCCCCCCCTGCCGCCCCTGGTTCTGAGCCCCGGAGACGAAATCAGCTACATCTACTTCGGGGGCCGGTAACGCCTACGCGTCCACTCCGGCAAATTGCTCGAACACGTACCGCTGCTCCTCCATGATCGTCTGGAACGGGATTCCGACCACCAGGCGAGCGGCCACGTCCCCATTGCTGGTCCGCACCACGCTGCCGTGGGTGTGGATCAACTCCCCGCGCCGGACCCGTACCGTACCCCTGAAGGTGGTACCGATGCCGGGCGAAGGATGGGGACCGCGATGGTACCGCAGGCCGCCCTCGGAGATGTCCAGCACCTCGAAAGTATGCCCCTCGATGAGGAGCCGGGGCCGGGCCGCGCTGGGATACTGGATGCGGTAGTGAGCCCGCCGCGAAGGTCGGCGAGTCCCGGTCACAGAGAGCGGTGAGGAGGGTTCGGTCATGTCACCTCTGCCAGGTTGGAAGACGGACCCTGGGGGTAATGTAATAAATCCGCTGCTGGATCTCGCCGCCCGGCCGGTCATCGGCCACCGCGGGGCCTCGGGGGAGGCGCCGGAGAACACCCTGCCCGCCTTCGAGCTGGCCCTGGCCCAGGGGGCGCATGCCCTGGAACTGGACGTCCGGGTCAGCGCCGACGGCGTGCCACTGGTGCTCCACGACCCGGCACTCGATCGGACCACCGACCGGAGCGGCCTCCTCGCCATGATCTCGGCGGCCGAAGCGCGGGAGGCCGACGCCGGCGCACAATTTACCCCTGATGGAGGGGCCACCCACCCCTGGCGGGGCCGCGGGGTCCGGATCCCGACGCTGGCCGAAGTCCTCGATCGTTTCCCCGAGACGCCGCTGCTCATCGAGCTCAAGGAAGCCGCGGCCCAGAACGCCGTCCGGCAGCTCCTGCTCCAGCGGAACGCGTCCGCGCGTAGCGTGGTCGCATCGGAAGACGCCGCCGCGCTCGAGGCATTCCGGTCGCCTCCCTTCCTGGTCGCTGCCTCGGGTGAGGACATCAAGCGCCTCTACTTCGGCACCCTGTTTGGCGTGGCACCGGCGACGGTACCCTATCGCCTGCTCTCGGTACCGGTGCGCCATCGCGGCCTCCCGGTCCCGACCCGCCGCTTCGTCCGGGCAGCACGCCGACTCGGCTGTCCGGTCCACGTCTGGACCGTGAACCAGCCGGGGCTGGCCAGCCGGCTCTGGCAGCGTGGAGTCTGCGGGATCATCACCAACGTTCCGGAGATGGTCTTGCGCGAAGCAAGGGCGCTGGGATGAGGGCTGCGCTACTTCCCAACATTCGGGCGTGGTGGCACATTATTCACTACGCCAACATCTATTGAGGATCGAGTGACCACGTTCGTGAAGCGGAGCGAGATCGACATCCGGGGAGCGAAGACCCTGCCCCGGGAGTACTACAGCTCTCCGGAGATCTTCGCTGAAGAGCGCGAGCGGATCTTCTACCGCCGCTGGAACTGCATCGGCCGCGAGGACCAGATTCCCGCCGCCGGAGATTATGTGGTCGCCACGATCGGCAAGGAAAGCATCATTATCGTTCGCGATCAGGGCGGGGCGGTTCGCGCTTTCTACAACGTCTGCCGTCACCGCGGGACTCGCCTGTGCGAGGAATCCCACGGACGCTTCTCCGGCACCATCCTCTGTCCCTACCACTCCTGGGCCTACGGTCTCGACGGACGCCTGGTGGGCGCGCCTTCCACGCAGGACATCGTGGGGTTCAACAAGGCGGACTACCCCCTGCATCGCGTCGCCGTGGAGACCTGGGAAGGCTTTGTCTTCGTCAATCTCGAACCTCACCCCGAGCCGCTGAGCGAGGCCCTGGCCGGCCTCGATGACCGGGTGAGCCGCTACAATCTTCCGGCGCTCAAGGTGCACCGGCAGATCACCTACGACGTGGCCGCCAACTGGAAGCTGATCGTCCAGAACTACTCGGAGTGCTATCACTGCTCGCCGGTGCATCCGGCGCTGGCCAAGCTGACGCCACCCACCAGCGGCGAAAACGACCTCTTCGAGGGAGCCCTGCTGGGCGGCTACATGGTCCTGAACGAGGGGACCGGCAGCATGTCCATGACCGGCCGCGCCTGTGGCGTACCGGTCGCGGAGCTCGAGGCGGAAGAGATGGTCCGGGTGTACTACTACTCGATCTTCCCCAACATGTTGCTGAGCCTGCACCCCGACTACGTCATGTTCCACACGCTCTGGCCGGTGGACACCGGGCGGACGCGGATCGTGTGCGGCTTCCTGTTCCACCCCGATTCGCTGGGAACGGCCGACTACAATCCGGACGACGGCGTAGACTTCTGGGACATGACCAATCGGCAGGACTGGCACATCTGCGAGCTGAGCCAGCTGGGGGTCGAGTCCCGGGTCTATACGCCGGGTCCCTATTCCCAGCGGGAGTGTCTGTCGGCGCAGTTCGATCGCGAGGTGTTGCAGGCGCTGGGAAGGGAAGGCGGGAACGGCGACTGACCGAGCCGCGATGAGGGCGGTGGGACTCGAACCCACTACCTAGAGATTAAAAGTCTCTTGCTCTACCTGTTGAGCTACGCCCTCGATGGCCCCAAACGTGCCGGGGGTCCGAGGGAAACTCAAGGCCCCGAGAAACACTTCGGCGGAAGTGCGAACGCCATGACTCGATCGCTGCAACTCATCGCCCTGCTGACGCTGCTCGCCGTCGGCGTGGCCGCGCAGACCCCCAGCTCCAGCCCCGATCGTTGGCAGCTCACCATGGATGACGGCAGCTACGCCTGGGACATCGCACTCGTTCGCCTCGACGGCGACCAGCTGGTCTTTCGCCAGGCCGATACGCTCGGCCGGGCGCCGGTCGCCAAGATCTCCGAAGTCCGCCGGATCGCCAAGACCGAGGTCCGCATGGGCGAGGGCGCCGGCGGGGGAGCGATGAATGCCCTCACCGGCGGCGACGACGAGGTGTTCGACATGGCGGCCATGGACTACGAGGCCAGGCTCCGCACGGTGCAACAGATCCTCCTGATGCACCCGCCCAAGGATGCCCAACCCTGAGGTACCGTACCCGGGCGAGCCAACCCTGCCGTAGTGAACCAACCGGAGCCGGCTCGCTTCTTCCGTTCCTATCCGCATGACCGCCCCCCGCCCTCGACGCCCCAGTCCTCGGCCCTCTCGTCGCGCCGACGAAGAGGCCGCGCCCGAGCATCCCCCGATCACCCTCGTCACCGGGACCGACACCGGCGTGGGCAAGACCTGGATCACCTGCGCCATCGCGCGGGCCCTGAGCGCCGCGGGACAGCGGGTCGTCGCCATCAAACCGATCGAGACCGGATGCGGACCCACGATCTCTCCCGCCGAAGACGGCGTGATGCTGGCGGCGGCCACCCGGCAGTCGGAACCGACCGCGGCACTGGTTCGACTGCGGGAGCCGGTGTCGGCAGCGGTCGCGGCGGAGATGGAAGGCGTCACCATCGACCTGGCGCCCTTGATCGACCGGATCAAGGGTTACGCCAAGTCCTATGACCTGACCATCGTAGAGGGCGCCGGCGGGCTGCTGGCGCCCCTAACCTGGCACGACAACATCCTCGACCTGGCCCACGGGCTCGAAGCGCGGGTGCTGGTGGTCGCCAGCGACCGGGTCGGTACCATCAACCACACGCTGCTCACGCTGCGGGTGCTGCAGACAGAGAAGATCCCGGTGATCGGGGTAATTCTCACCACACCCGCCCAGCCGGACTCTTCGACCGGCTCGAACGCCGACGCCATCAAGCGACTGTCCGGGATCGACCTGGTCTGGCCGGTGCCACACCTGCCTGATCCTCAACAGGGCGCGGAGGCGATGAAGGAGGTCGCGGG
>DATIWD010000054.1:0-16392 GCA_035519565.1 Gemmatimonadales bacterium
GTAAGCTCCAGGCGCTCAAGACCGCCATCGACGACTTCGCCACTCACGATCGCGAGGTCTACTGGTTGTGCACGACCCGGCAGGGGAAGTCCACCTTCTCCAACGCGGTCCTGGAAAAGACCCTCGGCGTTCGCAGCACCCTGCGGGGAGTCAACACGGTTCGCCAGATGGCGGAGAAGTACGCGGCCAAGTGAGCTGAGCGAATTCTCATGCCGTTGACCCCGAGTGGACGCCGAGTGGTGTTGGTGGGTGCGTGGTGTTGGTGCTGGCGCTGGCCGGGACCGGGTTCCTCGGCCTCAAGGACCAGTGGCCGCATGCGAATACGGTAGGGCGTCGAGTCCAGACGTATGCGCAGCTCATCTATGGTCTCCTCGGCTTCCTGAGCGTCGCGACCGCGTTTTGGGGTCGCCGGCGGAACCTTCTGATGATCGGAGGCTTTGCGGTGGGGTGCGGGATCGCCGGGGGCTTCGCCCCCGTGGTCTGGGGCGGGCAGTCGTTGGGCATGGGGCTCCTGGCGGGTATTTCGGTGTTCCGGTCAATGGCGGGGCTGGGCTGGCTGCTCCGAGTGGGAGCTCGCGGCCTCGGTTAACAGTCGCCCTTGTCTCCCTCTCTTTCGGGCGACAGCTTAGCAACGAGGCGGCCGATCGATGCGCCGCCGACGGGCCCGTTACCAAGAGGACATCATGGCCACCAAACTCAGACCCGATCCCACGTTTTATCCTTCGCCGAAGATCGCCATGGAGGCGCCCGTGGAGCGCTATGCCTATGCCGCACTCTTGCGCCCCGACCGCTCCCGACCCGACGCCATCGCCGTAGTCGATGTGGCCCGGGGCTCCAAGAGCTTCGGCAAGGTGGTGCACCAGGTCGAGCTCACCCACAAGGGAGACGAGCTGCACCACTTCGGCTGGAACGCCTGCAGCTCGATGCTCTGCCCGCTAGCCGCCCACCCGTTCGTGGAGCGGCGCTACCTCATCGTGCCAGGCATGCGATCGTCCCGGATCTACATTATCGATACCAAGCCGGATCCGACCAAGGCCAAGATCGTGAAGGTGATCGAGCCGGAGGAGGTGATCGCCAAGACCGGTTACTCGAGACCCCACACAGTCCACTGCGGCCCCGAAGGGATCTACATCAGCACCCTGGGGGGCGCCGGCGCCGACGGCACCAAGGGCGTTCCGGGCGTGTTCTTGATGGACTGCGAGAACTTCGAGATCATCGGCCCCTGGGAACTGGATCGCGGACCGCAGCGGTTGAGCTACGACTTCTGGTGGAATATCTCGAAGGACTACATGGTCTCGAGCGAATGGGCCCTGCCCCCCCAGTTCGAGAATGGCCTGGTCCCCGAAGACCTGCTGGGGAACAAGTACGGCCACCAGCTCCACTTCTGGGATCTCCGCGCCCGGAAGAACGTCCAGACCATCGATCTGGGCGCCAATCATCAAATGGCGCTGGAAGTCCGGCCGGCACACGAGCCGACCAAGGACTACGGCTTCGTCGGCGTGGTGGTGGACACCACTAACCTCGAGGCGTCGATCTGGACCTGGTACCGGGAGAAAGGAAAGTTCAAGGCGGTCAAGACCGCGACCATCCCTCCCGAGCCGGCCGACCCCGCCGTGCTACCCGACATGCTCAAGGGCTTCAAGGCGGTGCCGCCGCTGCTCAGCGACATCGACCTCTCGCTCGACGACAAGTACCTCTACGCCGCCTGTTGGGGCACCGGCGAATTGCGGCAATACGACGTCTCGGATCCGATGAGTCCCAAACTGGCCGGATCGATCCGGATCGGCGGGATCGCCAACCACACCCCACACCCCAACGGCAAACCGTTCGGCGCTGGCCCCCAGATGGTCGAGATCAGTCGCGATGGGAAGCGGGTCTATTTCACCAATTCGCTCTACAGCACTTGGGACGACCAGTTCTACCCCATGGGCATGACCGGTGTGCAGGTGATGGCCAACGTGAAGCCCGGCGGTGGCATCGAGATGGATCGAGACCTGTTCGTCGAGTTCCCGGCGGGATATCGCTCCCATCAGGTCCGCCTCGAGGGCGGAGACTGTTCAACTGATTCGTTCTGCTTTCCATCGGCCTAAGGCCGGGTGACCCTGTCGGGCGGAACCGGAGCCTGGCTCGCAATCGTCGGCCTCGGGTGGTACCACGGGATCAACCCGGGGATGGGGTGGCTGTTCGCGGTCTCCAACGGGATGCAGGAGCGGCGGGGGCTGGCGGTGTTCACGGCGCTGCCTCCGATCGCACTGGGGCACTGGTTGGCGATGGCGGTGATCCTGCTGCCGGTGGCGCTGCTCACCGCCTACGTCCAGCAAATTCGGTCCCTCCGGCTGCTGGCTGCGGCGCTCCTGATCGGCTTTGGGGTCTATAAGCTCGTCAATCGGCGACACCCCCGGGTCCTCGCCCGAATCGGGTCGGGGCGGCTGATCCTCTGGTCCTTTCTGATGGCCACCGCGCACGGCGCCGGGTTGATGCTGGTCCCCGTCTACCTGGCGGTGAGTGCCGGATCGGATCCGGGCGTGAACCACGCGACGATGCCGTTGATGGCTGCCGAGGGAATTGCGACCGCCTCGCTCATGGCGCTGGTTCACACGGTGGCGATGCTGCTCACGGGCGGACTGCTGGCCTGGGTGGTCTATCGGTACCTGGGGCTCAAGCTGTTGCAGCGAGTCTGGTTCAACTTTGATCTGCTCTGGGCGGGGAGTCTCATCGTGGTCGGTGCCCTGGCCCTGATAGCGACAACCCTATCGAGCTAGGATGAGCGAGACAACATTCACCGACCAGCAGGCGTTGGCCTTTATCGGCCCGCGCGGCAACTACTATCTCCCCCGCTGGCGCCAGCTCGAGGCTGAGGGCAAGATGGTCGCGGGATTCAATTGGGGCGCCTTCTTTGGTGGCCTGGCCTGGCTGCTCTATCGAAGGATGTATCGCGCCTTCTGGATCGGTTTCGGCGTCTGCTTCGCCCTGGGCTTTCTGGAAGTGGTGGCCACGGAGATGATCGGCGTCGAGGTACCTCCCGCAGTTGATAACGCGCTCTTGGTGGCCATCATGGTCACCTTCGGAGTCTTCGGGACCTACTGGTACTTCCGGTTCGCCAATCGCATCGCGGCACCCTTACTAGCATCGGAGTCCGCCCAGCTGGACGACTTTCGAAAGGCGGGTGGCGCCCGGCCGCTCAATCTGTGGCTTTGCCTCGGCGTCGCCGCCGCCTTGCTCATCTTCTTGGCCTGGGTCGACACCTTGCCCCCGCCCCAGACTTGAAGTCCGCCCGCGCCGCCCTCTCCGGAATCATCGCCGGCGCGCTCTCAGTGCTGGCCTTCACCGTGATCCACAATCTCTGGATCAGCGACATCTGGGACTCGCTGACGATGATGCTGGCTGTGGGTAGCGTCTGTGGCGCCAGTCTCGGCTGGAGCTACGCCCTGGTCGCGAAGGCTCCCTCACGCGCCGGCTGGGTCCGATACAACGCCCTCTACGTGGTGGTGTTGATGGTTCTCGGCCTCGTGTCACTGCTGGTCTTCGAACCCGTGACTACGATCGGCGAGCTGTTGCACACCAGGCAGCCGCCGATTCCGCTCATCAAGCGCACTCTGCCGATGATGCTCGCGTTCACTCTGGCCACCGCCATGGCCTTGAGCGTTCTCTACCGCACCGATTGGCGCGGAGCCCTGGCCCTCCTCCTCACCAGCATCCTGCTGATCTTCCCACTGGGTCTCAACATCTCGATCCTGGGATTGGTTCAGCTGTCGGGCACCGCGCTCCGCGCCCTCGCGGCGATGTTCGGCCTGGTTCTCCTGCTCGGCTCGGTCTACGCATCCTCGTTCATCCTCCTCGAGCGCAAGAGACTGCTCGCGCGCAGGTGAACGCAGGGGCGAGGAAAGGGGTTGCGAGTCCGCCGATCCAGCCCCATCATTGCCAGTAACTCCGAGTTCCCAGCCGGCGATTCAATCCCGTGGGCACCTCGCACCGGCATGCTGATCGCGCGTCTACGCCGGATCCCCGAGGGTGCCTAATCGAATCACCTCAGTCACAATGGTGCCGTATGAAACCATCCAGCATGCGGGAGCACTTTCGGCGCATCGCGCCCAGCTATCGCGACCTGAGAACCACTGACCTCAAGCCGATAGCCCAGATCGCCCACTACCTGCTGGCCCTTCCCATCATCACGCTGGCCGACATCGGCTGCGGCGCGGGGCGCTATACCCTCGAGCTGCTTCGCTTCCTGGCCAATCGGGTCCGCCATATCGATTGCGTGGACTCGAGTGCGGCGATGTTGCAGCAGCTGGGGGAACACCTCACCCAGCAGGGGATCAAGGGGTTCAGCACGCTCAAGGCCTCCGCCATGGCCCTGCCGATCCCCTCGCTCTCCCTGACCGGCGTGCTCACCTTCAATGCACTCCATCACTTCAAGCTCCCGCTCTTCCTCCGCGAGACCGCGCGGGTGCTCCAGCATGGCGGGTACCTGTTCATGTACACCCGCACCAGAAGCCAGAACGCGCGCAACATCTGGGGCCGCTTGTTCCCCCTCTTCAAGGAGAAGGAGACCCGCCTCTACGAGTTGCCCGAGCTGGAAGCGGCTCTCGGCGGTGTTCCCCAGCTCCAGCTTCAAGCGGTGCACTCCTACCAGTACGAGCGGGCCAGCACCATCGAACGCCTGGTCGCCCAGGCCCGGGCCCGGCACTATTCGACCTTCAGCCTGTATGGACCGCGGGAGTTCGAGCGGGCCTTGCAGACGTTCCAGATCAACCTGCGCCGACACTTCCCCGACTTGCAGAACATTCGCTGGTGGGATGAGAATCTCATGCTGATCGCGAGGAAGGGCGTGAGTTGACGATCACGCGCCGGCACGAGTCCGATGGAGGTAAGGGGTTGCGCCGGGACCTGACCCAGTCCACCATTCGAAGCACCGGCTCCTCCGACCCGGCGATTCCATGCGGCGGCCAATCGCCCGCCAGCGCCAGCAGGGTCGGCCCGGAACCCGTTGGTCCGCGCTATTCCCCGTGGCTCGCGTGCGCGTCCCTTACCCGCACAACCTGATGGTGGCGGTGAAAGCCTGTAACCTCCTGGAGTACATTCGTCGGCAGCTCAAACCCTTCCTGACAACCTGGCCGGGATCCGATCGGCAGGTCCTCCACCCCGCCTTTTCCTCGTCCCTGGTCGGCGAAGAGGGCCCGGCATGATGGGGGCCCTGCGCCGGTTGTTCGACAGCATTCGCGGAGAGGAAGCCAGGAACACACCGCCGCGCCTGGCCGACGAAAGCCGCTGGTATACCGAGCACGCCGCCCTGTTCATCAGCACGCTCAAGTGGGCCTCTCTGGGCGCGGCGGCCGGGGTCTGTGTCGGTCTCGGCACTCGCGGCTTCTTGTGGAGCATCGGCGCCTCCTCCGACATGGTGCACCGCCTCACGGGCGGCCACTTCGCGCCTTACCTCCTGCTCCCGCTCGCACTTCCGGCCTGCGTCTGGCTGATCCGGGTCTTTGCCCCCGAGGCGAGAGGGCACGGCACCGAGGCCGTCATCGCCGCAATCCACCAGCGCTCGGGGCGCATCGACTGGATAATCGCTCCGGTAAAATTGGGCGCGACCGTCCTGACGCTCGCGTTCGGCGGGTCGGTCGGGAAGGAAGGGCCGGCCGCCCAGATCGGCGCGGCGCTCACCAGCATGTTCGCCGACCTGTTCCGCCTGAGCGACGAGGATCGACGGAGGCTGGTGATCTGCGGTATCAGCGCGGGGTTCGCCGCGGTGTTCGGCACCCCGATCTCCGGCGCCTTGTTCGGCATTGAGGTGCTCTATCTGGGGCAGATCGATTATTCGGTGATCTTCCCGGCGATGGTGGCCGGGATCGTGGGCCATCTGGCCTGTGGAGCCCAGGCGCCCTTTCCGGCACTCCAGGATACCACGCCCGATCTTGGGCGTGTTGTCACCATTCTGCTCGCCCTGGGTTCCGGGGCCGCATTCGGCCTGGTGGCGCTTCTGCTGATCGAAACCATGCGAGGATTGGAGCACGGGTTGCGGCGCTTCGAACACCGACCCTATCTGGTGGCAGCCGGCGGCGGGGCGGCACTGGCCCTGCTCTATGCGCTGGCGGGTGAGCAGTACGCCGGACTGGGCACCGACACCATCGCCGGCGTGCTGGCGGGGACTCTCACGGTCGCCACTGGAGCCTTCGTCCTGAAAATCGTGGCCACGGCCACCACCTTGGAGACGGGAGGAAGCGGGGGGATCATCACGCCGGTGTTCTTCATCGGGGCCACCAGCGGCGCTGCGATCGCCCACGTCCTGAAACTGCCCCAGCCGCTGCTCGCCGCATACGGATTCGTCGCAGTCTTGGCCGCCGCCGCCAACACCCCCATCGCCGCTGCCGTCATGGCCATTGAACTGCTTCCAGCCCCGGAAGGGATCTACGCCGCGCTTTCCGCCGCCACCGCGTTCCTGATGGTCGGGCATCGCAGTGTCTACGCCAGCCAGAAACTCGGCCTCTCCAAGTCGGCGGGGCTCGAAATCCAGCTGGGTGGGGCGATCGGCGACCTCGATCCGGCCACTTTTCGCATTCGTAAGGGGAGTCTGACCGAGCGGGTCCACCAATTCGAGATGCCCTGGCCACTGAAGCGGGACGATCCACCCGAATCCTGAGCGCCGTTCGATGAACCGAGTGCCGGATGAGTCGCGCCTCGGCAGAGAACCCAGGGCCGTCCCAGCGTGGGACGATCGTTGTGGTCTGGAGCGCATTCACTATCCTATGCTGCCAACATCCCTCCTCCTTCCTGGAGACGGCAGCCGTGGCGACTCAGCCGGACTTCCCCTACGAGACCCGACTCAATGTCCTGTTTACCGCCCTCGAGAAGATCGACCTCCGGCCACTGGTGGACGCCTGCCGGTTCCCCTGGTACAACCAGACCCTCTGTCGCGTGAACGATTCGGTGGTCCGGCTCGGTGTGGTCCAGGGCGAGTATCACTGGCATAAGCACGACCAGGACGACGAATTCTCCTACGTGGTCTCGGGCCAGTCCATCATCGGTCTCGAGGGGCGCTCGGTCGTGCTCGATCCGGAACAGGGCTTCGTACTCCCGAAGGGAGTCATGCATCGGCCACGCGCGCCGGAGCGCACCGTGATCCTGATGGTGGAGACCGCCGCGATCGCCCCAACCGGCGACTGATTACCGCGGTGCGACATTCGCCCCGGCATCGAGTACATTTGGACCCGATGCTCGACCAGCGATTGACCGCGTGACCGACGCCACCCCGTCCGGGGTCCGCCACGCCCCCCGCACCCCGGCGGAATACACCCCCATCGACGGGCGGACCGTACTGATCTCGGGACTCGCCGTCGTGATCGCGCTGGGCGCCGGATTGGCCGCCCAGGTCCTGACCGCCCTGATCGGCCTGGTCACCAACGCCGCCTTCTACGGCCGGATCTCTACCGAATTCGTCTCGCCGGGCGGAGGGCATCGCGCCCCCGCCGCGATTCTCCTGATTCCGATCCTCGGGGCTGTGATCGTCGGGCTCATGGCCCGCTACGGCTCCGCCGCCATCCGAGGCCACGGGATCCCGGAGATCATGGAGAAGGTCTTGTTCGGAGAAAGCCGGATCCCCGCCCGGGTCTTCATTCTCAAGCCCCTCTCCGCCGCCATCGCGATCGGGACCGGCGGCCCTTTCGGCGCCGAGGGCCCCATCATGGCCACCGGCGGCGCACTCGGCTCCCTGGCCGGCCAACACCTCCGGATCACGGCCGACGAGCGCAAGGTCCTGCTCGCCTCGGGTGCCGCTGCCGGTATGGCCGCGACCTTCGGGACTCCGGTCAGCGCCGTGCTGATGAGCGTGGAGCTGCTGCTCTTCGAGTACCGGGCCCGGTCGCTGGTGCCGGTGGCGCTCGCCGCAGCGGTGGCGGCCATGGTACGGATCGTCTTCCACGGAACCGCGCCGGTCTTCCCCATCCCGGCGCTGGCTCAGCCCAGCGGAACCGCCCTGGTGGGCTACACGGTGCTCGGGATCCTGATCGGTCTGGTCGCCGCCGGGATCACGCGACTGACCTATCGCCTGGAGGACGGATTCGAGCGGTTCGGCCACCGGTTCCACATTCACTGGATGTGGTGGCCCGCCTTTGGCGCGGTGGCCGTGGGCGTGATCGGACTGATCGAACCGCGGACCCTGGGCGTGGGCTATGAGAACATCGTGGACGTGATCTCGGGGTCCGTCGTGGGCTATGCCCTGCTGGCCCTGGGGCTGCTCAAGCTCCTCTCCTGGGCCATCTCGCTGAGCAGCGGAACCTCGGGCGGCACCATGGCTCCGCTCTTCACCATCGGGGCCAGTCTGGGTGCCTGCATCGGCGCGGCCGCCGCCCAGCTGGCCCCGTGGCTGGGGATGAACGCCAGCGTGGCGGGACTGGTAGGGATGGCCGCCATCTTCGCGGGCGCCTCCCACGCCCTGCTGGCTTCCGTGGTCATGGCCTTCGAGACCACGCGCCAGCCGGTGGGACTGCTGCCCCTGTTGGCCGGGTGCACCGCCTCCTACCTGGCCGCCCTGATGATCAACCGCCACTCGATCATGACCGAGAAGCTGGCCCGTCGCGGCGCGAGCCTTCGGACCGAGTACGCGGTGGATTACCTCTCCCACGTCGTCGTCAGGGACGAGATGAGCACCGAGGTGGCCACCTTGCGGTCCGACCAGACCGTAGGCGAAGCCCGCGAGTGGCTCGCCTCCGGCGCCCCGGGGACCACCCACCAGGGCTTCCCGGTCCTCGACGCAAAGGGCCTCCTGGTCGGTGTCCTCACCCGTCGCGACCTGATCGATTCCGATCGCGATGGCGCGGCCCGCCTCCCCGATCTGGTACGCCGGCCAGCCGTGGTGGTTTTCGAAGACAACACCCTCCGCGATGCGGCCGACCAGATGGTACTCGAGGAAGTGGGCCGGCTCCCCGTCGTCCGCCGCGATGCGCCGAGGAAAGTGGTGGGGATCGTCTCGCGCAGCGACCTGCTGGCCGCTCACGCGCCCCGGCTCCAGGCTGCTCGCGACGCTCGGCGCGTGCGCAGGGGGTTGTCGCTGGGCGGCCTCTTCAAGGTGGAGGGAGAATAGTGATCGGACTGGAGCCCAGCCTGATTCGGCGAGCCCCGCGGTGATCCCGGGCCGTGAGGCGCTCGCCCGCCTGCGCGAAGGCAACCAGCGATTCGTGGCCGGAATGCAGGACCCCTTCGGACGGATGGGTCCGGCCCACCCGCTTACGCTGCCGCGAGAGCAGAACCCTTTCGCCGTGATCCTCGGCTGTTCCGACTCGCGCGTGCCCGCCGAGCTGGTGTTCGGACAGGGCTTCGGCGACCTGTTCGTGATCCGGGTCGCGGGGAATATCGTGGCGCCCTCGCAGGTGGGCAGCGTCGAATTCGCGGCCGCGCGGTTCGGCACCCGCCTGGTGGTCGTGCTGGGTCACACGCAGTGCGGCGCCATCCTGGCCACCCTGGAGGAGCTTCGCCAACCGGCTGACCACCAGTCGCCCAATCTCAGAGCGATCGTAGACCGGGTCCGTCCTGCCGTCGAACCGCTCCTCAGCACTCCGCTGGCTCAGAGGGACGATCAGCTGGTGGCGCAAGCGGTGCGATCCAACATCAGGGCCGCGGCGAATCATCTCCGTCATGGTTCGGCCATGCTGGAACGGCATATCGAACGGGAGGGGTTGCTGATCGTCGGCGCCGAGTACTGTCTGGAGACCGGTGTCGTCGACTTCTTCGACGGAGTCCCGGCGGGGGCCTAGCCTTGTCTCCCTGGTTCTACGCGCTCTGGTACGGCGGGGCCGCGCTGGCCACGCTCCTGGCCTGGCGCCTGAGCCGGCGGATCCAGTCCCCGAAACGGCGTCTGGCCCTGGTCCTCGCGGTGGTGGCGCTCGGCTTCACCACGGTTCCGCTGATGAGCCCAGACGGCGGGGTCTGGATCCCGATCGCGATCTATTATCTCACGCTCTATGTGGAGGCCTGGGTCAAGGCCACCTTTCTGATCGGCGTGGTATGGGCACTCCTCTTCGGGTGTGCTCTCTTTCTCCAAACCCTGTGGGCCAGGCGTAGTCCACCCAATTCGACTGCGAACTGAGTCTGCTTCGGCGATGCGCAAACTGGTTTCCAGCGGCAGTCCCTACGAACCCAAGATCGGGATCTCCCGCGCGGTGCGAGTCGGCCCCGTCATCTCCGTGGCCGGCACCGCACCGATCGGCCCCGATGGCCACACCGTGGGTCGGGGCGATCCGTCTGCGCAGGCTCGACGCTGCTTCGAGATCATTGCTGCCGCCCTGGAATCAGCCGGAGCTTCCCTGCGTCAGGTCGTGCGCACCCGGATCCTGTTGACCCGGATCGAGGACTGGCAGGCCGTGACGCAGGTTCACGGCGAGTTCTTCCGCGACATCCGCCCCGCCAACACGGTCATGCAGGTCTCTCGCTTCATTGACCCCGACTGGTTGGTCGAGATCGAGGCCGACGCGGTCCTCGAGGATCCATCCTAGGGGCCATCGAGATGGAAAGCGGCCGTCCCAGTGTACTGGCACGCGTCGATCACCTGGTGTACGCGACCCGTGACCTCGACCAGACGGTAGCCGACCTCGAGCGCCGATTGGGATGCCGCGCCACGCCGGGAGGCCAACATCCAGGTCGCGGAACCCGGAACGCCATTATTTCGCTCGGCGCTCGGTGCTATCTCGAGGTCGTAGGGCCCGACGCGAGCCAGCCTCCTCCGACCTACCCCCGCTGGTTCAGCGTCGACTCCGTGAGCCAGCCCCGGCTCGTCACCTGGGCGGCGAGTGCGACTCGCCTGGAGGAAACGGCTGGCCAAGCTCGCTTACGCGGTGTGCGACTCGGGCCGATCATGACCGGGAGTCGCTCGCAACCCGATGGGACCCGGTTGCGCTGGCGGTTCACCGATCCTGCCACCGTGGTCGGCGACGGGCTGGTGCCCTTTCTGATCGACTGGGGCGAAAGCCCCCACCCCGCCGGCGACGGAACTCCGCCTTGCACCTTGGTGGATCTGCGGGCAGAGCATCCGGACGCCGAAGGAATCACCCGGATGCTCGCGGAACTAGATCTCGAACTTTCGGTAGGGCCGGGTCCAGTGCCAGCACTCATTGCAACGCTCAAGACGGCGAAGGGCCGCCTCGAGTTACGCTGACCACGGCCTTGAGCTGCCGAGCCCACGCCGGGTACTATACCAGTACTTGCGGTTCCGCTTACACGTCCCGACCCACGGCAATGAACTACAGAACCCTGCTCCTGGCCTTCCCCGCACTGCTCGGCGCTCCCTCGCTCCCAGCTCAGACCGCGCACCTGGGCCCCGAGTCTCCCACCGCCCGGGTGGCGGTGCTGACCGCCGCGCTCTACAACGACCAAGCCAATCTCCGCGAGGCGAGCGACTCGGCACAGTCTACCATCGCGACCACGGTCCTCCGCGAGCGGCTGGCCCAGGACCTGGGGAACCAGATCATCGCCTACGCGGTGGTCGATTCGCTGGCCGATTCGCCCGAGGCGGTCGCGACGGCGGGCGCGGTGGCCTGCCACGTGAAGGTGGCCTGCGCGATCCTGGTCGGTAAGCGATCGGGAGCCGGATGGGTGGTGATGACCAAGGTCAGCAAGACCAGCAACCTGATCTGGCTCCTCTCCGCCCAATTGATTCGAGTCTCGACCGGCGACATCGTGCTCGATGATTCGACCGAGCTCAAGGGCGATCCGGGGCCGATGGTGCGGATCGGAGTGCGGAGCTTCGCCGACCGGGTGAGCCGGACGGTGAAGGCGGGGGGCTACGTGAACAACTTCCCGGGTGGTGAACCGGGGCAGTAAGGGTCGGCTTGCCGGGTCGTGGACCCGGCCGCAGCTTATGACGGGTCAGCGGTGGACCCTGAGGAGGCACCCGTGAACATCTACCAGATCCCCGTCACCACCATATACGGAAAGCCTGGAACCCTCGCGCCCTACCAGAATCAAGTCCTGCTCATCGTCAACGTGGCCAGCCGCTGCCGGTACACCTCGCAGTACTCGGCGCTGGAGCTGCTCTACCGGAAGCACCACCCCGAGGGCTTTTCAGTTCTGGGTTTTCCCTGCAACCAGTTCGGTGGCGAAGAGCCCGCGGCGGAGGCGGAGATTCTGGGGTTCTGCCTCCGAGAATTCGAAGTTTCATTTCCGCTGTTCTCGAAGATCGAGGTCAACGGCCCCCAGACCCACGCCCTCTACAAGTTTCTCAAGGAAGAGGAACCCCCGGTGGAAGAGCAGGGCGCCATCGAATGGAACTTCACCAAGTTCCTGGTGGACCGGAGCGGCAAGGTCGTGCACCGATACGCCCCCAAGTTCTCCCCCGGCGACATCGAGCCCGACATCGTCCGGGCGTTGACGGAACCGGAACACGGCCAAGCGCTTCACTAGCAGTCGAAAGCCTGTTCCCGATCGCGGCGCGTCACCGCGGCCACTCCCGAAGCCTTCCGTGTATTACCTCATCATCGAGCGATTCAAGAACCAGGATCCGGTGCCGGTCTACCGCCGGTTTCGTGACCGCGGCCGCCTCGCCCCCGAGGGACTCAACTACGTCTCGAGCTGGATCACGGCCGACCTGGCCTGCTGTTACCAGGTGATGGAATGCGAGGACCGAGCGCTCCTCGATCAGTGGATGGCGCGATGGTCCGACCTGGTCGACTTCGAGGTGCTGCCGGTGCTTACCTCCGCGCAGGTCCAGGCCCAGGTAGCGCCACGGTTGTAACGCGGCGAACCCATGATGAAGAAGACTCCGATCCTGCTTGCCACCCTGGTGGCGCTTCCCGCCGCGACATCGTGGAGAGATCCCGCACCCCGCGTCGCGGTGCTCTCCATCGAGCTCAACAATCTCCACAAGACCGATCCCGACACCTCGTTGGCAGGGCGAATCAGCCGCCTGGGAATCGCCCTGCGCGCGCGACTGGGCGGCCCCTGTGGCTACGAGCTGGTGACCGTCGACACCGCCACCGAGGCCGAGGCTCATCTCGCCGCCGAGTACTTCTACCAGCATCCGGATGTGGCCGCGGCCCTGGCCGCGCATTCGGGCGCCGACTGGGTGATCATCCCGCGACTGAACCGGGCCACGGCCTGGGCCTCGGACCTCCAGGCCCACGTGGTTCGGGTCAAAGACACCACTCTGGTGAGCAATCGCATCGTGGAGCTGAAGGGGCTGGAGCTGACCCCGGAGCTGGCCGAGCATCTGATCGACCGGGGAGCGGCCTGGATGGCGGATCAGATCTCCCAGGCGATCGAATACGCCCGCGATCCCGCTGTCACCACCCGCCGCTGCCCTCCGTAAGGGCCGGGGCATGGCCATTCGTGCCATTTCGCATGACGCGGTAGATTGTCGGAACGAATCTCTGAGACCCCGGCCTGAGAGCCGCCTGAACAGGAGCCAGCGATGAAGAAAGGGGTACGAGTACTGGTCGGCACCAAGAAGGGCGCCTTCATCCTGACGTCGGACGCCAAGCGTGAGAAGTGGAAGGTCGCCGGCCCCCACTTCGCGGGATGGGAGATCTACCACCTCAAGGGCTCGCCGGCCGATCCCGACCGCCTGTATGCGTCGCAGACCAGCGGATGGTTCGGACAGGTGATCCAGCGGTCCAAGGACGGGGGCAAGACCTGGGAGCCGGTGGGAAACAAGTTCGCCTACGACGGCCAGACCGGGACCCACCAGTGGTACGATGGGACCCAGCACCCCTGGGAGTTCAAGCGAGTCTGGCACCTGGAGCCTTCGCTCACCGATCCCGACACGATCTACGCCGGGGTCGAAGATGCGGCCATGTTCCGCTCGACCGACGCGGGGCAGACCTGGCACGAACTCCCGGGCCTCCGAAACCACGGCAAGGGCCATCTCTGGCAGCCGGGAGCAGGCGGGATGGGGCTCCACACCATTCTCCTCGACCCTACCAACCCCAAGCGGATCTACATCGCGATCTCCGCCGCCGGCGCGTTTCGCAGCGACGATGCCGGCAAGACCTGGCGGCCGATCAACAAGGGACTGGAATCCAAGTACGCCCTTCCCGACCCCGATGCCGAAGTGGGCCACTGCGTCCACCGGATCGCCTTTCACCGCTCCCGACCCAACGTGTTGTTCATGCAGAAACACTGGGACGTGCTTCGGAGCGACAACGCCGGCGATCAGTGGCACAAGATCAGCGGCAACCTCCCGACCGATTTCGGCTTCCCGATCGACGTGCATGCCCACGAGCCGGAGACCATCTACGTGGTTCCCATCAAGAGTGACTCGGAGCACTATCCGCCCGATGGGAAGTTGCGAGTCTATCGGAGCAAGACCGGCGGGAACGAGTGGAAGCCGCTCACCAAGGGGCTGCCTCAGAAGGACTGCTACGTCAACGTGCTGCGGGATGCCATGTCGGTGGATACGCTCGAGTCCTGCGGCATCTACTTCGGTACCACTGGAGGCCAGGTCTACGCGTCCGCGGACGCGGGCAACAGCTGGGATGCCATCGTGCACGACCTGCCGTCGGTGCTCTCGGTCGAGGTCCAGACCCTGCAATGATCCGGGTGACGTTACCGGCACACTTGCAGACCCTGGCCCGGGCCAGCCACGAAATAGTACTCGAGGTCCCCGGCGAGCCGACCCAGCGCTCGGTGCTGGACGCGCTCGAGGCTCGGTATCCGATGCTCCGCGGCACGATCCGGGATCAGACCACGTTCAAGCGGCGTGCCTTCGTGCGGTTCTTCGCGTGCGAGGTGGATCTGTCCCACGAGCCGATCGACGCCCCCCTGCCCCACCCGGTGGCCACGGGCTCGGAGCCGTTCCACGTCATTGGGGCCATGGCCGGCGGCTAGAGTGAAACTGCGAAACGCAGAGGACGCAGAGAGGGCAGAGAGCGCAGAGAACTGTTCACCACGGAGGCCCGGAGTACACGGAGAACTACGGAGGGGTTGTTGTTTCCCCACCCTGCCCCAGTGCCTCCACTGGTGTGACCGATAAGGAGTCCTCAATCGACACCGCGGGGGGAGAACACACTCACTTGTCATAGACCAACAGCCGAGGAGGCCAGGTGATGAGATGGGTGGGGTTGGGTAAGTACCGCAATTCTCCGTGGACCTCCGTGTCTCCGTGTCTCCGTGGTAAGATTCTCTTTGAGCGCCTGCGGTTCACTTGCAAGTCCGATCGGTGCCTATGAACGCTCCTGAACGACTTCGCGCGCATCCCGAGAACCGGATCGCCTTTCCCGTGATGGTGGTGGACCTCAAGGCCGCTGCCGCGCAGCTCCGGGCCGAGCCCCATCCCGCCATCGCCGGTCATCGGCAGATCGCCATCGCGCGGCATGGACCGGTGACCATCATTCTCTTCGTCTTCGAGGCCGACGGCTTCATCAAGGAGCATCGCGCGGAGGGTGAGGTGACCATTCAGGTGTTGGCCGGCCGGCTCCAGATCCTGGCGGAGGACGAGGGGCACGAGCTCAAGGCGGGAGAACTGATGGCCCTGGCCCCCGGCATTTCCCACTCGGTTCGCGCGGTGGCGCCCAGCGAGATGCTGCTGACGGTGCACCTGTTACCCGACGACGAAGCCAAGGCCTAGCCAGCACCCGCCTCGGGCGGTAAGTCTGCTCGCGACATGGACCCGCTTCACGTCGCCGCCCTCGATAATCTCCGATCCCTGGTCCAGGTCCTCGTGGCCGACTACCGGCTCGCGACTGACGCGGTGACGCGCGGACAGGAAGCTGCCGCGCGACGGGCCCAGCTCCGGGCCGGGCTCGCGCTGGTAGACGGCGCCACATCGGCCCTCCGCGCGATCGCCAAGGCCGACCTCGAAGCGGGTCGGATCGCCCTCGCTCCCCCGCAGGCGGCCTTGCTCCACGGCGAAGCCGCCGACCTGGTGGACGACGGGACCCCACGCCTCCGGCCCGCGTTCTACTCCGCCCACCGCCTGGTCAAGTTCTCCTTTCTGGTTGGCGCCAAGTCGTTCGGGGTCTCATTCGATCTGGCGGTCGATCAGCCGGGCTGGCGGGACCTGGGCGTCGCCATGGGACTCCGGCACCGCCTCACTCACGCAACCAAGTCCGGAGACCTGGAGATATCCGACGCCGACTGGGCGATCGCGACCCGGGGAATCTCCTGGTTCACCCAGCAGCTCGAAGGATTCGTGGCGGCGGCCAAGTCGTGAGCGTTGTGCCCCCACCGGCAGCGCCCCGCCCGGCGGACCGGGGTGACCTCGGCCAGCTCGCTCGGCTCTTTCTTCGCCTCGGCAGCACGGCCTTCGGTGGCCCCGCCGTGCACATCGCGATGATGGAGGAGGAGGTCGTGCGGCGGCGCGGGTGGCTGACCCACGACGAATTTCTCGACCTCCTGGGCGCCACCAACCTGATCCCCGGCCCTAACTCAACGGAAATGGCCATTCACATTGGCTATTCCCGCGCGGGATGG
>DATIWD010000055.1:0-31469 GCA_035519565.1 Gemmatimonadales bacterium
TGGCGCCGGGGACCGATTTCACCCGGGAGCTGACGCTGTCGCTCGATCTCGCGATCGGGGACACCGTGCTCATTCGAGATCCGGGCGGCCAGGGGGTACGGGGCTTCGCGCTCTGGCATTCGGCCCCGCTGGCGGGTGGGCGCCCACAGGATGAAGTCCGGGTGCTCAAGCTGGTCGCTGAGGATCTGCGGGCCTTCGAGGCCGTGGTCCATGGGGTGCAGGCTGCCGCGGCCTCCGCCGGGATCCGCCGCATCGCGATTCGCTGCCAGAGCCGCTTCCAGGAGGCCTACTCCTGGCTGCTCGAGCAGGGATTCCGGGTCCACTGGACCGATCTCCGGATGACGCTGCGCGGCTTTCCCGAGCCGCCGCCGTCCGGGGTGCTGCTCTCCAACTGGGAAATCTGAAACCTTCTTCTGGAAAACTTCAAAATTCCTTGGGTTGCGGGGAGGTCGGCCGCGCCCTACGTTATCGCCGGCGCGGTCTCATCCATCAAGAAAGAGGCAAACATGCGGCGCACCCTCCTGGCCACCGCGATGGGGTTGGCCATGCTCAGTGGCACTGCGTCAGCTCAGGATGCCCATTACTGGACCCAGAAGTACGGCACTCGAGCGCTGCTGCTGGGCGGCACGGTGATCGGGAGTGCGGTGGATCTCAGCACCTCCTTTTATAACCCGGCAGGTCAGGCCACCCTGACCAATGGGGGAATCCTGACCGTCAAGGCCTTCGACTTCGCGAGCTTCGGGTTGGCCAGTGGCGCGGGACCGGGCGTCACGTTCACCAATTCCAGGTCCTCGATCCTTCCTACCTTCTTCGGGGGCACGGTGCCGATTCACTTCCTCGGCAGCAACGCTCTCGGATACTCCATCTTCACCCGGCAGCAGGCGCAGTTCGATTTGACCGGAAGAACCGGTAGCGTGGTGGATGTCTTTCCCACGGTCCCGGGGAACGAACCCTTCGCGGCGGAAGGGCGGTTGGAGCAGGATCTGAACGACACCTGGGTCGGGGTCACCTGGTCGAGGAAGCTCGGAGGGCGCTGGGCGGTAGGACTCAGCCAGTACGTCTCGGTCCGCAGCCAGTCGGTCCGGCGCGGCATCACCGGCCAATCGTTGGCCTCCAACGGGGCGACCGCGAACACGACCCAGATTTCCAGTTTCAACTACAACCAGTGGGGAACGCTGACCAAGATCGGCGTGATGGCGCACTTCGACAAGGTGGACCTCGGAGCGACGCTGACCACCCCGACCCTCAAGTTCATCTTCAGCGGAGACGCGCTGTTCGACTCGTTCATCACGGGTCAGGACTTCACCGGGGACGGGATTCCCGACAACCAGTTCATCGCCTCCTACCAGAGCAGCCTCTCGGGCCGTTACAAGACTCCCCTTTCCATCGGTGGAGGCGCCGCGTTCCGGCTCAAGAACAACACGCTGTACGCCAGCGGGGAATGGTTCAACAGCATTCCGTCCTACTCGGTGCTGGAGGTGGCTCCGTCCGTGGACCAGGCGACCGGCGCCGCGGCACCACTCCAGGTCACGACCTCCGCGAAGAGCGTCTTCAACTTCGGGGGCGGGGTCGAACACGCCTTCGCCGAGCGGACAAAAGGGTTCCTCAGTTACACGACCGACAAGTCCTCACTGCCCGGGCAGCAGTCGCAGATCGCGGTCTCCACCTGGGATATCAACCTGATCCAGGCCGGTGTGTCGTTCGCGGTCAAGAAGTGGGAATTCACCCTGGGCGGCGGCTACGGTTGGGGAAGTGCCCCGACCCAGAACGTTCCCAATTTCGGGAACCCCAGCGTGGACGGCGGGCTGATCACGGTCTCCAACGGGAGCGACGTCAAGTACCAGGATATCCGGATCATCTTCGGCTTCTCGATCTAGCACGAGGGGCCGAGGATCTGGAACGGGGCCGGCTGGGACCTGGGACCAGGCACTCAGGACTCAGTACTCACTACTATAAAGACTGCGAGGGTCGGAGCAGAGCCACGCTCTGCCCCGACCCTCGTGGACTTCCGGTCCTCCGCTAAATCACTTCTTCGTCAGCGCGGCCGCCATCTTCGCCGAAGCCAGGCCGAACAACGCTCCGAGCACCAACGAGGCATTGACGCCCAGCATCGGGTTCGATGCAAAGCTGACCCCCATCAGATCGGCCAACACCGCCTTTTGGACGACCAGGAGAAAGTAGGCCACGGTGGCCGCGTAACCGTATACGCCGGCCGGAATCACCGAGAACAGCTCGATGTGTGCGCCCATGCAGAGCGCGAAGACGGTGACCGCCACTACCAGGGCGATCCCGATCTCGCCGAGCCCATTGTTCAGAATGATCCAGAGCGCGATGTAGGCGAGGACGGAGCCGAAGATGTTCCCTGCGATGGTGTGCTTGAGGGCCTTGGTGTCTCCTCCCGAGTGGAAGAAGCAGGCCCAGGCGATGAAGCCGGCCCAGATCATCAGGCCTATCGCCCGATAGAGGAACGTGGCGACTCCACCGAGCAGCCCGATACTCAGCGACAGGGCGACCAGCTGTGTCATGGCAACTCCCCTTTCGTGGCCGAGCCGTCAGCGGAGCCGATCGCTCCTAGGGCTCGTGGGTGGTGGTAGAAGGGAAGGCACGGGACCGGTCGAGCACGATTCATGTACCACTTTGTGACGCGCTTGTCAATATTCTGCCCGCTACGAGGCAGATTCGGCCTCCTTGAGCAGGGCCTGGATATCGAGTCTCTGGGTCACCATCGCCAGCTTCCCGTCCGGTGTCTTCGGCCACTCGTCGGGCGGCCGATCCCGATAGAGCTCCAGCCCGTTGCCGTCGGGATCCCGCAGGTAAAGCGCCTCGCTGACCCCGTGATCTGCCGCTCCATCGAGACGAATTCCCGCGTCCCGTAATCGGCGGAGCGCGTCGCCCAGGCTGCGCCGGTCGGGATAGCGAATCGCGACGTGGTAGAGGCCGGTCGTCCCGGGCGGCGGTGGCCCGCCACCCTTGCTCTCCCAGGTGTTCAAGCCGATGTGGTGGTGATAACCGCCGGCGGAGAGGAACGCCGCCTCGGTGCCGTAGCGCTGCATCAGCTCGAAGCCGAGCACCCCCTGGTAGAAGGCAATGGCGCGCTCCAGGTCCGCCACCTTGAGGTGAGCGTGCCCGATGTCGACGCGAGGGTCGATGCCATGCTTCTCGCTCATGGGATCGGGACCACGGTGCCCAGTCCGGCGTAGACATACCGCGGGCCGAAGCTCTGAAGCAGCGCCGCGAAGGCCGGCTCACCGGTGCAGTGACCCGGGGCGATGAAATCCACCTTCCACTGATCGCGGAGCGCTACTGACAGGCGCGCGATCTCGGGATCGGGCGTATTCACCAGGTGGAGGCCGCCGAAGATCAGATGGACGTGGGGATCCACTCGGCGTGAGGCCTCCAGAATGGTCTCGATGCCGGGGTGCGAGCACCCGACCAGGATCACCAGGCCGTCGGGGGTCTCGATGGCGAGAGAAAGCTCCCGCAGCTCCAGGGTGCCGGGATTCTGGGAAACGGTCGAGACAATGGTGACGCCGGGCACGATCTGGGTCACACTATCGATCCAGGTGAAATTTGCCGCGGGCCAGGGAGTCCCGCCCCGAAGCTGCTCCGGATGCGCACCGGCGAAGTAGCGCATTTTCGCGGGCAGGGTGGAGTCGGTGCGAAGGAAGGTGCCGGGAATCGCGCTCCCGAAGACCCCGAACCCTTCCCTGGGCGCGTAGATCCTGACCTTGGGGTTCACCTTGAGCAGGTAATTCAACCCGGCAATGTGATCTCCATGACGGTGGGAGATCACCGCAAAATCGAGTCGTTTGAGATCGACTCCGAGGGCTTTGACGTTGTGCTCGAAGATCTCGGCGTTATTGCCGGTGTCGAAGAGTATCCGCTTGCCCGCGTACTCGACCAGCGCCGAAAACCCCCAGTCGGGCGTGAGCCGATGGTTCTCGCCGAACGCGTCGTAGAGAATCGTCACCGTTCCCAGGGGCGCCGGTGGCGTCTTGGAGCTGCCAACAGCGGACGCCAGGATGGCCAACAAGCCGGCAAGCGGAGTGAGCGGCACAGGTCCTCAGGGCGACGTCGAGGCCGAGTCCTCTTGCGTCGCGCGATTCTGCGCCGAGTCGGATGCGGCCATCGCTCTCTTGACCGCGCTGGCCCCCGGGATCTTGGATTGACCGATGAGGCTGTCTTTCTCCCGCTCGGTGCGTCCCGTCCCGGCGGTCCGGCTCTCGGTACAGGCCGAGGTCGTCAGGGCGACGAGCATCAGGAGCAGGGCTGCCGTCGAGTAGCGTGTCATGGTCTGGTGGAGGCAAGGGGAAGACGGAATGCGAAGGTGGAGCCCTCGCCATGGCGGCTCTCGCACCAGATCTCTCCGCTCATCTTGTCGATGAGGTCCTTGGCGACCGCGAGGCCGTAGCCGGTGGAAGGCTCGTTCCCGGTGGGCTGGTGGCCCAGCTTCACTCCGCGCTGGAACAGACGGGTCTGGTCCTCCGGCTTGATCCCGGGTCCCTGATCCTGAACCGCACAAACCAGGTGGCCCGGCTCGACGGTGAGCCAGACCCAGACCACCTTGGCGGGCGGCGAGTACTTGATGGCGTTGGAGAGCAGGTTGTCGAGCACCGCCGCCACGGCGACGCGATCGGCCAGGACGGAGGGTACGGTTTCGCCACCCTCGATCCGGAGTTGAATCTGCTTGCGGTCGGCGATCCGCTGGTAGAAGGCGACCGCCCGCCAGAGCATCATCGAGAGATCGACCGAGTCATGGCGGAGCGGGGCCTCGGTCGGTTCGGAGACCTGCATCAGCTGGGTGACCGTGTGGGTCATCAGGTTCGTGGCGTGCTGAAGCCCTTCCAGCCAGGCGCGCACCTGCGGATCCGGATGGTTCTCCAGGGCATTCATCAGGAGATGCACTGTGGCCCCGCTGACCTGGAGGTAATTGGTGAGCGCGTGGGCGGTGTAGACGGCCGTCCCCGGATCGAAGGCGGGGAGTTTCTCGAGATCCTCCAACGCCGCTTCCAATGCGCTCCGGGCGTTCTCGATCTCGGCGATGACTTGCTGTTTGGGATTGGGCAACCCCGACCCTCACGGTGGTAGATGAGGTCCGGCCGTAAGCTGAAGCGCGGGTGAGACGCCCACAAGATGGGGACGCGCCTTTTCCCTAGGTCGTGGCCGCCGGTTTTCGCAGGGCCCACCACCAGACCAGCAGGGTGACACCCAGCCCCAGCGGGATATGGACCGCGCCGACGCCTAGTGGAAAGACGAAGGTGATGAGGACCCACACGAGGAGTGACACGAGCCCCGCGATCAACATGAGCGACATAGCTTGTTCACTCTCAAAAATGGTTGACGGGTCGGGTACCGGATCATATCTTGAACTCCCAGTAGAGCGGTAGTGGGGGAGTCAAATTATTGAGCCAACAGGTCCGGTAATGGGCCCACATGCTGTGGCCGATGTCATGCCCCTCGGGGGAAGACAGACGTTATGGTGAGGGTTCCGCGCTTTCTTATCGGGCTTCAATAATCCTCCATCACTACCGCACCTCTGACCAGCGCCGGCCTGCGGGCCGGCGCTTTCAGTTGGCGGCCCGCCCCGGAACTTGACTCCCCCTCCGGGGTGGGCATCTTCCAACGCTCTGGAGCCCCTTCGGCACTCCGAACACTTTGCGCCGGTCTCGACCCCCCTCGGGGTCCCCGCGGACGCCTCGGTGTCCCGAACGGCGACGGAAGAAGCTCCGGAAGACTTCGAGGACCTATGTCGACCATGAAGGCCGCCAGACCCGGCTTCGCCAGCCAGATTCGCGAGGTCATCGTCGCCCTGGGAGAAGATCCCGACCGCGAAGGCCTGCGAAAGACCCCGTCCCGCGTGGAGGCCATGTATCGCTGGGTCACTCGCGGCTATCAGCTCTCGGTGTCGGAGGTCGTGGGGGACGCCGTCTTCGAGGAGAAGCACGCCAGCATGATCCTGGTGCGCGATATCGATCTCTACTCGATGTGCGAGCACCATCTGCTGCCGTTCTTCGGCCGGGCGCACGTGGCCTACATCCCGGACGGCCGGATCATCGGGCTCTCCAAACTCCCTCGCATCGTCGAGGTCTTCGCACGGCGGCTGCAGGTCCAGGAGCGCCTCACCGACCAGATCGCCGATGCGGTCATGGAGGTGCTGGAGCCGCACGGCGTCGGCGTGGTGATCGAGGCGGCCCATTTCTGCATGATCATGCGCGGCGTCGAGAAGCAGAACTCCAAGACGGTCACCAGTGCCCTGCGCGGGATCTTCCGGGATGACCCCAAGACCCGCGACGAGTTCCTCCGCCTGGTGCACGGAGGACGGCTCTCGGAGTGACGCTGGCGGGTCGGTTGGCGATCGTGACCGGCGCCTCCCGGGGCATCGGGGCCACCCTGGCCGCGGCACTCGCGGGCCAGGGCGCCAGAGTGGTGCGGATCGCACGGAGCCTCAAGCCCGGGAGCGACGCGCGGTTCGTAGACGTGGCATGTGATCTGACCGAACCGGCCCGTGTGGAGCAGGCCGCCACGGCGATCCTCCGCGAACAGGGCGTTCCCGATCTGGTGGTCAGCAACGCCGGCGCGTTTCTGTTGAAATCCCTGGAACAGACCTCGCCGGCCGAGTTGGAGACCCAGATCGCCATCAACCTGCGGGCCCCCTATCTGGTCGCCCGCGCCTTTCTCCCTGCCATGCGCCGGGCCGGCCGCGGTCTCCTGATCAACATCGGCAGTGTCGCTGACCACACGGGGCTGGCGGAGAACTCGGCCTATGCGGCCAGCAAGTACGGGCTCCGCGGTCTTCATGAGACGCTGGTCGCCGAATACCGGGGCACCGGGGTGCGGATCACGCTGATCTCGCCGGGGGCCACCGACACTTCGGTCTGGGATCCAGTAGACTTCTCACGGCACCCCGATCTGCCGCCTCGGCCCGGGATGCTGCGCCCCGACGATGTGGCCGAGGCCGTGCTCTTCGTCGCTACGCGTCCGGAGCGCGTCCAGGTGGATTGGCTTCGCATGGGAACGGTCTGAAATGCTTCGCCGCCACAGCCTCCTCCTGCTCCTGCTCGCGACCCCGGCTGCCGCGCAGACGCCGCTGCCGCCGCTCCCCGATACCACGGGGTGGGGCGTGCAGACGCTTACGATCGCGAGAGACCCCAGGGGCAGTGTCTGGGTCGGCACCTACGGCCAGGGCATCCTCCGGCTTCGGCCCGGGAGCAAGACCTGGGAGCCGATTCGCCACGACTCTCTCTCGCCCAGCTCGATCTCCGGAGACTTCGTCCAGGCCTTCGCGTTCGGCCCCCGGGGCGAGATCTGGTACGGCACCATCGGGAGCGGCTGGGGGCTTTCCCGGGACGACGGGCATACCTGGAAGAACTGGACTGCGACGGAGCTGGGGCGAGAATGGCTCTACGTCGCCCCGAGCGGCATCGTGCTCCGCGGTGACACCGTCTACATCGGGACCGCGGACGGGATTCAGCTCACCGCTGACGATGGCGAGCACTATGTCGCCCTGACCGACTCCTCGAGTCTCCAGCACAAGGGTCCGGCCGACAGCGCCATCGCGCTGCTGCAGAGTCAGTATGTCCGGCGCCTGGGGACCGATCGGCGCGGCCTCCTGGTTACCACCCTCAGAGGGAACCAGCGGCTCATGTTCACGCCCGACGGGTGGACCAGCACGCCCCTCATGACCGCCTCGTTCAGCCCGCTCAACAGCCTGCTGATCGGAGGTGTCCTGGTGAAAGGCACCATCTGCGGGCTTCGCCTCTCCAGCGACACCATCCCTTGCTATAACCGAAACGCCCCGCTCGCGGAGGCCCCGAAGCAGCCGCTCACGATCTGGTTCCGCCGCCCCATCGATCGAGGCGACAACGCCGCCATCGACCAGACCTACCGCTACGGCTCGACCATGGGCGGTGTGTTTCAGCAGCACCAGGGCGTCGAGTTCAACAATCCGGAAGGGACGCCGGTGCGGGCCATCGGCAGCGGCACCGTGGTCTATGCCGGCCCGGCCGAACAGGGGGCCCTGACCATCGCGATCCGTCACGACTCGACCCTCAGCACGATTTCCGGGCGCTACCTGATCTACTCGGTCTACTATCACAACAGCGCCCTGGTGGCCAAGTTCGGCCAGCGGGTGGTCCCCGGTCAGATCATCGCGCGGGTCGGCAGCACCGGGCGCGCCACCAACGAGCATCTGCATCTCGAGATCCACGCCGCCCCTGTGGATTCCATCGAGCTGATCGTGGATTCGCTCCAGCGTTTCCCGCCCTACACCACGAACCCCGAGCTCTGGATCGAGCCCCTGTCCGGCACCGGCATCGTGGTGGGGCAGGTGTGGGACGCCAAGGGTATTCCTGTCCCGCAGGCGCGGATCTACGGGCTTACCAAGCCGGAGCCGCTAGAGACGCCCTACGCCTACGCGGAGACCTACGGGGACAAGGCGCACTCGCATCCGCTCTACAACGAACATTTCGCGGTCAGCGACGTGCTCCCGGGCAGCTATCTGCTCGGGGTTACCATCGGCACCAAGCGGGTCTTCCGTAAGGTGAATGTGGAGGCCGGAAAACTGACCTGGGTGGTGTTCCGTCCCTGACGGCCTCGGGCCGCGTCTCTCCGGATTTTCCCGTGTTCATCGAGCTCACCGACCTGCTTCGCTGCCCGGCGGATCACGCCGAGTCGTTCCTGGTCCTGCTGCCGGACGAGATGCAGGGCCGTTTCGTGCGTCGCGGGCGTCTCGGCTGCCCGGTCTGTCATCGCGAGTTTCCCATCGAAGAAGGGATCGCCCGGTTCGGGTTGCCGTTGAGCGGGGGGCCTGCCGTTCCCACCTCTTCGGTCGGCGATCCGGTCGATCCTGGAGCGCTCCAGGCGTTCCTCGGTATCGAGGGCCCCGGTGGTTACGCGGCACTGGTGGGATCGGCGGCACGCTTCGCGCCTGGAATGCGGGCCCTGCTCCCGGGCGTCCAGTGGGTCGCCGTAAACCCACCTCCGGATGTGCGCGAGCAGGAGGGCGTCAGCTCGCTGGAAGCGCCGTTGATTCCGGTCCTGAGCCGCTCACTTCGCGGTGTGGTACTGGGGCAGGGGTACGGGGAAAATTCCTACTGGGAACACGAAGCGGCGCGGGCCGTGCTCCCGGGGCTTCGAGTGGTTGGGGTAGGGATTGCCTCGCTGCCGGCGGAGCTGGAGCTGCTGGGGGACGCGGGGGGCTGGTGGGTCGGAAAGAAGCGCTGAATTAGTACTCGCCGGTCACCGACTTGTCGTTGTACAACGCCTCGATCTGAGTCTGGTAGTTCCGCTCGACGACCCGCCGCTTGACCTTGAGGGTCGGGGTCAGCTCGCCGCTTTCGATCGTGAAGTCCCGTGCGACCAGCATCACCTTCTTGGGCATTTCGAAGTGGGCCAGGTCCCGGAGCGTCTTCTTGACCTCCTGCTCGACCTTGTCCACTGACTCCGAGAGCGCGATCAGGCTCTTATCGTCGGTGAACTTGAGCCCGCGCTGCACGGCCCAGGCCCGGAGATTCTCGATGTTGGGCACCACCAGGATGATGGGGAACTTCCGCTTGTCTCCCAGCATCACCGCATTGCTGACGTACTTGCTGGTCTTGACCCGGTTCTCGATCGGCTGCGGCGCAATGTTCTTGCCGCCCGCGGTTACGATGATGTCCTTCTTCCGGTCGGTGATCCGCAGGAAACCGTCGGTGTCGATCACCCCGATGTCCCCGGTGTGGAACCAGCCGTCGGCATCGATCGCCTCGGCGGTGGCGTCCGGCTTCCGGTAGTACCCCTTCATGATGTGGGGTCCCCTCGAAAGCACCTCTCCATCGGGGGCGATCTTCACCTCCACGCCCGGGATCGCCCGGCCCACCGTCCCGATCTTCAAGTGCTCGAAGCTGTTGACGGTGATCACCGGGGACGTCTCGGTGAGGCCGTAGCCCTCGAGGATGGGGAGCCCGGCGGCGAAGAAGAATTTGGCGATTTCAGGCGACAACGGTGCCCCGCCGGAAACGAAATACCTGAGCCGTCCTCCGGTGCGGGTCCGGATCTTGGAGAAGACCAGGCGGTCGGCCAGGTTGTGCTTGAACGCGAGGGGCCCCGGCACCGGCCGCTTGGCGAGCACATACTCGGCCCGGAGCTCGCCGGTACGCTTGGCCCAGAAGAAGATCCGCTTCTTGACCCCGCTCCCCGAGAGCGCGCCCTCCAGCACCCGGGCGTAGATCTTCTCGTACAGCCGAGGGACCGAAAGCACGACGGTCGGCTGCCGGTCGGCGATGTCGTTGGAGACGGTGTCGATGCTCACCGCGTAATTGATGATCGCGCCGGCGTGCATCATGATGTAGTGTCCCGCCATCCGCTCGAAGATATGGGAGAGCGGAAGGAAGGAGAGGCACTCGTCGGTCTCGGTGACTGGCAATACCTGGAGCCCGCAGACCACGTTGGAGGTGATGTTGCCGTGGGTCAGCATCACGCCCTTGGGGTCGCCGGTAGTGCCCGAGGTGTAGATCAGGGTTGCCAGGTCGTCCGGCGTGCTCCGGAGGGCCTCGGCCCGCCAACCGGTGTCCCGCGTGGCGATCGCCCTTCCCTTGTTGATCAGATCCTCCAGCGGCAGCACCCCGGATCCCCTCGCCTCCTTGTCAAACACGATCACCTGCCGGAGCCCCGGGACCCCGTCCCGGATCTCCAGGATCTTGTCGAGCTGGGACTGGCCGGAGACCAGGATGGCGACCGCGCCGGAGTCCTTGAGGATGTACTCGATCTGCTTCGAGGGGAGCGTGGGGTAGACCGGAACGTCGGTGGCGCGGGCCGCCAGGCAGGCGTAGTCGGCGATGGCCCACTCGGGGCGGTTCTCCGAGAGAATGGCTACCCGATCGGCGGGCTGCACGCCCAGGCTCTTGAGGCCGAGGCTCAGTCCCTGGACCTGGTCCAGCACGTCGCGGTAACTGAGGTCGACCCAGGCCCCCTCGCGCTTCACGCGCATGATCACCGGTCGCTGGCCGAAGCGATCCATCGCGCCGAAGAACAGCTCGTTGAGGGTACGCGGGTCAGGCATCCGCTGCTCTCCTAGTTGTCGAACCGGACCACGAACTGTTGCCCCGAGCCGGGAACCAGCCGGCCGCTGGGCCGGTACGAGCGGACCTCGACGGTGGCCGCGGTGGGGCTGGGCCGGGTGACCCGGCTCAGCACCACCGACGGAATCGGCACCCCCGAGAAGGAGGTGGTCACGCCGAGGACCTGCACGCCCCCGTTCAAGGCCACGCTCCCATCGGTCGGGCTGGTGACCAGATAGGTGAGCCGCCGCCCCGGCTGGGTACCCAGGGCAAAGGAAGAGTCCAGCGCATCGAGCGGGGGCGAGCTGGTGGAGTCGACCAGTACCACCAGGGTATCGGGTCGCACGACCAGGGTATCGGCCCGGGCCACGATGTTGAAGATGACGAAGTCGGTGGTGAACCCGGCGTAGGTCGCCTGCACTCTGGCGCTCCCGGCGGAATCCACCGGCGTCATCCGGCCGGTCATGGTATCGAGCGCTACCGTCGTATCCGGCGTATGCCAGCGGATGGGGACGGAGACGGTGTCGCCTTCCTTGTCGAGGGCCCGAGCCGCGAGCTGCAGCGTGTCGCCGACTTCCACGATGGGAAGGACCGGGGTCCGCAACTCCAGGGAGACGACGCTGTTGGCATCACCGCTCAGGTTGCTGCACCCCATCATGAGAATCAGGATCGCGGAATAGGAGCGTCTCACGAAGTCTCGGAGGCCGTGCTCGTCTCGAGCTCCCGAAGGGTGGTCTCCGCGTGACGGATCCACCGCTCGGCGTCGGCGCCCTTGGGGGGGCGGGAGAGAAAGGCGCGCAGGTGTTTGGCGGCGCGCGCCAGGTCACCCCGGTTCTTGAGCAGGAAGGCCACGCCGTAATGAGCCCCTACCAGCGACTCGTCCAGCTCGAGGGCGCGGCGGTAGTGACGGATCGCCTCGTCCTGCTGGCCGGTCTTGGTGAATGCGATCGCCATGTTCTGGAGGATTCGCGGATCGTTCGGATTGTCCCGCAGGGCCAGGCGATAGGAGGTGAGGGCGGCTTCGAAGTCCCCCTGGCGTTCCAACGCCAGTGCTTCGTTGAGATAATCCAGGCGCTGGGGGCGTAGCGCGTTGTCTCGGGTGCCGCCCAGCCACCGTCGCCAGATGCTCATGCGGATCCCGTTGCCTCGCTGGTGCCGGTCGGGTGACGGATCGGTCCTAAGATAGTCCCGCTCTCCGGCGGTCGCAACGCGGTTGCTCGGCGAATCACCCCGGTCTAGCTTCCTCTTTCGCATGCGCCAGCCCCCTGTTACGCCGCGTGGTGTCCTCGAAGTCGATTGGGCCTTCTTCGGCGAGATCGCCCGGGCCCTCGCCCTCAAGGTTGCGCGCGACTACGACCCCGAGGTGGTCCTCGGGGTGGCCAAGGCCGGGGTGATTCCGGGCGCGGTGGTCGCGTCGATTCTCCAGCGCGAGTTCAGCTCCATGGTGGTCACCCGGCGGAGCGAGGGCGGCGCCCCGGTCCTGGTCGCCGGGCCGCCCCCGACCATGACGGGCCGGCGCGTCCTGGTGGTCGACGAAACCTGCGACACCGGCAGTACCCTCAAGCTGGCCCTCAGCGAGGTGCGCGCCCTCAAGCCGAAAGAGGTGCGTACCGCCGTCTCCTTCAAGACCGGCCCCTACAAGCCCGACTACTTCGCCTTCGAGACCGAGAACTTCATCATCCTTCCCTGGGACCGGGAGATCATCCAGAACGGCGAGGTGATCATGCGCCCGGATTACGCCGCCCGGCTCAAGGGCGCCGGGGAGTGACGCAGTCCGGGCGGCGAACCGGGCGCTCCGTCGCTCGATCTGCCGCGCCTCTCCATGGCTGAGACCGATCTCCGCAATTACCTGCAGGACGCCATCCGCGGCTCCCGGGCCGACTTCACCGAAATACGTCTGGAACGGGTCTGGAGCAGCGCGGTCGCCTATCGCGGAGCCAATCTCGAAGGGGCCACCACCAGTTTCGACGCCGGTGGCTTCGTGCGCTGCCTCAACCGCGGATATGGGTGGGGGGCCTCCAGCTTCACCGGCCTGGATCGGCTGCCCGCGATGGTCACGCGGGCCCACGAGCTCTCGCTCGCCAGTCCCCGCGATACCCCGCTCCAGCTCGCCCCGGTGCCGATCCGCATCGACGAGGTCCGTCTCGATCTCGACGGGGACGTGCGCGGGGTAGCGCTCGCCGACAAGCAGGCCCTCCTCGAGCGGCTCAATGGCGAGATGCTGGCCGCCGACCGCCGGATCACCGATACCCAGGCCGCCTACCACGACGAAGTCACCGAGTACTGGTTTGCCTGCTCGGATGGCTCGATGATCTACCAGCTCCGCCCCCACGTCACCCTCTCCGCCGTGGCGGTGGCGCGCGAGGACGGGGCGGTCGAGCGCGGGCTGGAATCCATCGGGCTCCGCCGTGGCTGGCACTCGGTGCAGAATCAGGAGGAGTTGTTCCGGAATGCGGCGAAACGGGCCGTCGGCCTGCTGACGGCGCCGCGCGTCAAGGGCGGGACCTATCCGGTGGTCCTCGACCCGCGGCTGGCCGGGGTATTCATCCATGAGGCGCTGGGTCACCTCTGCGAGGCCGACTTCGTCGCGGAGAACCCCGAGGCCCAGGCGATGATGACCATCGGGCGCCGGTTCGGGCCGGACTTTCTCACCGTCGGAGACGACGGAAGCGCCGCCGGGCTCCGCGGCACGCTCCCCTACGACGATGAAGGGACACCGACCCAGAATACCCTCCTGGTTCAGAATGGTGTCCTGGTTGGCCGGCTGCATTCCCGCGAGACCGCCGCCCGGCTGGCAGAGGCGCCCACCGGCAATGCGCGCGCGCTCTCCTTCCGACACCCGCCGCTGGTGCGCCTCACCAATACCTACGTCGCCAACGGGAAGGGCACCCTGGACGATCTGCTCCGCGACATCAAGCTCGGAGTCTATGCCTGCGATGCCCTCGGTGGCCAGACGCTGCTCGAGGATTTCTCGTTCACCTCGGGCCATGGGTACATGATCCGGGACGGGCGGCTGGCCGAGCTGGTGAAGCCGGTGGTGCTGGCGGGAAACCTCTTTGCTACTCTCGATCGCATCGACCGGATCGCCGGCGACTTTCGCTGGAACCAGATGGGAGGCGGTTGCGGAAAGGGGGGACAGGTCCCCCTGCCGGTGAGCGAAGGCGCTCCCCACATCCGGCTGCGCGACACCCTGGTCGGAGGCGAAATCGAATGAGGCCCGGGGCGTGATCGAGCTGCTGATCGAGGAGGCCTCGCGGCGCGCCGACGCGGCGGACGTGGTCATGAAGACCGACGAGACCCTGACCGTGGCCTTCGATTCCGGGCGCCTCAAGAGCACGTCGTCGGCGCAGGAATGCGGCTTCAATCTCCGCGTGGTCCACGGCGGCCGGCTCGGCTTTGCCGGATCGACGGGGCAGGATCCCATTGCGCTCCTCGATGCCGCCTTCGCGTCTGCCCGGCTCGGACCCCAGGTCGCGATCAAGCTTCCCACCCCCGCTCCCCTGCCGACGGTACGCACCCATTCGCCCCGGGCCGCGACTCTCTCTGCGGTCGACCTGATCCAGCTGGGACGGGGGATCGTAGACCGGCTCTCGATCGATGGGGTCAAGGTCAACCTGGTGGTCGAGCGTTCCATCGGCTCGGTCCGGCTGGCCAACAGTTGCGGAGTCGAAGGGAGCTACGACGTTTCCACCGTGAGCCTGTCGGCCGAGCTGGTGCAGGTCCGCGGCGATAGCGTGCTCATCACGGGAGACCACGTCGCCGCAGCCGAGTCGCCCACCCTGGCCGAGGTGGAGGCGATGGTGCAGCGGCTCCTGCAGCGGATCGCCTGGGCCGAGCGCGATGCCACCCCACCCCGGAGTGGCAACCTGCCGGTCTGCTTCACCCCCGCCGGCAGCGCCGTGCTCCTGCTGCCCCTGCAACAGGCCTGCTCCGGCAAGGCGGTGCTCCAGGGTATTTCACCGCTGGGCGATGAGGCCAATGGGCCGCGCTTCTCCTCGAACTTCACCCTGGTGGATGACCCACTGGCCGACGGGCGCAGCGGATCACGGCCGATGGATGACGAAGGGGTTCCCAGTCAGCGTCTCCCGCTGATCGAGCAGGGTGTGGTCCGGAACTTCATCTACGATCTGGAGACCGCGGCCCGGGCCGGAACCCAACCGACCGGCCACGGTCGGCGCAGCACCTTCGCCAAACCGCAGCCGGCCTACTCCAACCTGGTGGTGGAGCCTGGTCACCACGCATTCAAGGAACTGCTGGCCCTGATCGAGGACGGACTGCTGGTGGACGACCTGCTCGGCGTTGGGCAGGGGAACGTGATCGGGGGGGCGTTCTCGCAGCCAGTCGGGCTGGCCTATCGGGTGGTGAAGGGCGAGGTCGTGGGCCGGGTGAAGGACGCGGCGGTGGCGGGCAACGCCTACGAGCTGCTGGGACGCGTCGCCGGGTTAGGCACCGAGGCGCAGTGGATCGGCAGCATGGCAGTACCGCCCCTGCTCATCGAAGGGGTGGCGGTGCTTGGAGCGTGATGAACCGGGAAGGGTGCAGCGACTACCCCACGACGCCCAGGGCGTCCATGTAACTCTGCCCCTGAGCCATTCCGGCGTAGACGGAATCGAGGGTCTCGGGCGCGCCGGCCAGGAATCGGCACTTGGCGTCTCCGCGGGACCGGCACTCGACCTCCATCACCCCCACCAATCCTCCTGACATCCGGCTCAGAAAATCCGCCAGCATCCCGCTGGTGACGTGGCAAGTGGGATAGCTGGAGGATCCGGAGGGCCCGGCTTCCGACCAGTCGGTCGAATCGAGCGCCACGGCGGGGCCAAGCGGCGTGACCGTGAGGGGGCCCCAGCCCGATTCCTGGAAGAACTTGTCGAGAATCGAACCCAGGTGTTTGACGTCCAGTTGCGCCGGTTGCTCCAGTCCGTAGGAGGCCTGCAACCAGGTGGAAAAGGCCTGAAAGACCTCTTCACCGGCGGCGAACCCGGCCTCCTGCAGGTACGTCGCGCTTTGAAGCCCGGTATCCCGCTCGAGGCTGGCGCGCAGCTGATGCAGCGCCCGGCGCCCCAGTGCGACGCAGTGGCTGGATGAAAGAGACGGAGCTGGGCTCATGAAGTGGCTTGGGAAGGGTGGCTCAACTTAGGCCGTCGCCCCGATGCGGCGCAAGAGTTCTGGCTCGTCAATCACTTCGACGCCCAGGCCCTTCGCCTTTTCCAGTTTGCCGCCGGGTTCCCGCCCGGCCACTACCGCGTTGGTTTTCTTGCTCACACTCCCGGTCACGCGTCCGCCCGCCTGCTCGATGAGGTCGGTGGCCTGCTGGCGACTCAGCGTCGGGAGGTTCCCGGTCAGCACGTAGGTCTTGCCTTCGAGCGGCCCGCCCTGGGTCACGGCTCGCGGCTCGGTGAGACTCACCCCGGCGGCGGCCAGACGCTCCACCAGCCGCCGGTTCCTTCCCTCATGGAAGAACGCCACCACCGCCGAGGCGATGGTCGGGCCGATTCCCGGAACGGCGTTGAGCTCGTCTTCGGTCGCCCCGAGCAGCGCCTCCATGGTACCGATCCGGCGGGCCAGCAGGACCGCGACGGTCTTGCCGACGTGGTGAATGCCCAGCGCGAAGATGAGTGTAGAAAGGGGCCGGGTCTTGGATTGCTCGATCGCCGCGACCAGCTGCGAGGCCGATTGGTCAGCGAACCGCTCCAGTTTGACCAGATCGTCGACCGTGAGGCCGTACAGGTCACCCACGTCGCGAATCAGCCCCTCCTCGAGGAGTTGCCGGACCCGCTCGTAGCCCAGTCCCCGGATGTCCATCGCTTCCCGCGAGGCGAAGTGCACGATCCCTTCCAGCACGCGGCCCGGGCAGCTCACGTTGGGGCAGTAACGCATCGCTTCGTCCGGGGCCCGGACCACCTCGGTCCCGCAGCGCGGGCACTGATCCGGCATCTGGTACGGGCGCTCGGTGCCGTCTCGGCGCTCCCGGAGCGGTCCCACCACCTGGGGAATCACCTCGCCCGCCCGCATCACCTCCACCCAGTCACCTTCCCGCAGGTCCTTCTGGGCGATCAGCTCCTCGTTATGCAGGGTGGCGTGGGAGACCACGACGCCGCCGACTTCGACCGGCTCCAGGATCGCGAATGGATTGAGCGTCCCGGTCCGGCCGACGTTGATCTCGATTTTCTTGAGCCTGGTGACCGCGGTCTCCGGCGCGAACTTGCGGGCGATGGCCCAGCGCGGCTCTCGGCCGCCGATGATCCCCAGCTCCTCGTGGAGCGAGAGCCGGTCCACCTTGACCACCACGCCGTCGGCATCGAACGGCAGATCGGGGAGCAGTCGTTCGTACTCGGCGATCTTCCGCTCCACGCTCGCCAGGTCGGCGTGACGGGCCCGGTGCGGCTCGACTTGAAAGCCCCAGGCGGCGAGGAGCTCCAGGACCTCCCACTGCGACTGAACCTCGAGATCCCCGTCGATCACCTCGAGGTGAAACGCGAACAGCCGCAGGCGACGACTGCGGGTGATCCGGGGGTCCAGTTGTCGGAGGCTGCCGGCGGCGGCATTCCGGGGGTTGGCGAAGACCGGCTCGTCGGCCTTGGTCCGCTCGCGGTTGAGCCGGGTGAAGGCGGCCTGGGAGAGATAGACCTCTCCCCGGATCTCGACCACATCCGGGTGGCCGCTTCCCTTGAGCGCGAGCGGGAGATCCGGCATGGTCCTGAGATTCTCGGTGATGACCTCACCGACCACTCCGTTTCCCCGGGTGGCGCCCGCGACGAATCGGCCCTTCTCATAGGTGAGACTGACGGCGGAGCCGTCGATCTTCACCTCGGTGGTGTAGCCGGCCTCGCGGACTTCGGGGGACAGGCGCGCATTCCGGTCCTCCCAGGCCTCCAGCTCCCCGGTATCGAAGGCGTTGGCGAGGGAGAACATGGGGCGGCGGTGGGTGTGTTTGACCAGCGCCGAGGCCGGCTCGGCGCCGACCCGCAGGGTGGGACTGTCCGGGGTCTGGAGTTGGGGATGCTCGGCCTCGAGGGCCTGCAGCTCGCGGAGGAGACGATCGTACTCGGCGTCGCTGATCTCCGGCGCATCGAGTACGTAATAGGCGTAGTTGGCACGGTCGAGCTGTTCGCGTAGCCTGGCGGCCCGCTGGGCGGGGGACGACTGGGTGGTCACAAGACGAAAGTCACAAGTCGCAGGGGTCTGCGACGATTAGCTCGGACTTGCGACCTGCGACTTGCGACCCCGCCTCATCTCGCCGCCGCTTCCTGTGCCAGCACCGTCATGGCGACGCCGACCAGCCGCTCGATTTCCGTGGCACTGGAGCGCGCCAGGATCCCCTCCCGCCAGGGCCCTTCGCGAGTGGCGAACTCATCGAGCAGACGCCGGAGAAATCCGATCAGGGCCACGCGCTCCCGTTCCTGGGCGCGCTGGGCGGGGGTTCCGCCCTCGCCCGTCCGTCCCTGCAGCCGCTCGAATCGGTGCGCCGTGCGCAGGGCCTTGGCCGTGAGGTTGGCGACGGCCTGGCAGAAGGCGACGTCCGCCTCCGAGAACGCGGGGCCGTCCCGGAAAGTCCGGAGCAGGATCGCGCCGATGGCCACCCCGCGCCAGGTAATGGGTACCACGGTGATGCTCTTGACCCCGCGGTGGGCCAGCGAGCCCTTCACGTGGGCCAGGGTGGTGTCGGTAGCGGCATCCGGGATGAAGACGGTCCGCCCGCTCGCGAGCGCCTCGCGCAGCTCGGGATAGCGCTCCAGGTCCACCACGTAATTCTTGATGCTGGGGTCTTCGTAGCTCGCCACCAGCCGGACGGTCTTGCCGTCCCGCTCGGCCAGGAAGATCGAGCAACGATCCAGCCCGAAGGCCACGCCGAGCCGCCGGGCGATGGCCTGCATGATGTCCACGAAATGCAGGGATCCCGCGATCTCCTGCAGGATCTCGATCAGGGCCAGCAGGTGCTTGCGGTCCTGTTCCAGCTCCTGGATCCGGGCCTGAAGGCGCTCCACGTCCGTTGGGGCGGTCGCCGTCATACGTTCTCCTGCGTTGAAGGAACCAGACGCCGTGAAAGTTGGCCCCCTCGCCGGTGAGGGGTCAAGCTACTGCGATTCGGCCGGTGCGGACTCCTGCTCCTTGTCCTTCTTGCCTTCGATTTTCTTGAGCAGGTCCCGCGCCTGGTCCTGGTACTTGGGGTCCATGTAGTCGTAAACGGGCAGCTCCAGTACCGTCTGCAGCTGCTCTCGCGCCTTGGTGTATTGCTCGACGTCGATGTACACCAGGGCCAGGTCGAGTCGGTGATAGATGTTCTCCGGGGAGAGCTGAACCGCCTTTTCCAGGTACTCGACGGCCTTGTCCCAGGAGGCTTCATTGAAGATGCCGGCGCCCAGGAAGGTCTTGGCGAAGAACCGGGTCAAGCCGGAGAGCCGCCGGATCTCGGCGTTCCAGCGCCCCAGCACATGCCAGGCCTTGTCATGGTTGGGATCGATTTCAAGGCAACGCAGGGTCTCGTCGCGAATAACCTTGGCGTTGCGAACCCGTTCCTTGCCCCCCTTGGTCAGCGATGTGCGGCCAATCGCCACCGCCATCATGAAGTGCGAGTTGGCGTCCATAGAGTCGAGCTGCACGGCGATCCGGGCCAGGGACTCGGCCCGGATGTACAGCGAGTCTCGAGTTGGGTTCTTTCCTTCATCGGGGTACTGCTTCCCGATGTCGGCCAGCGCTTGAGCCGCGCGCCAAGTCGCTTCATAGTTGTTCGGGTCGAGCTGCAGCGCCTGCTCGAACAGGGACAGCGCGACCACAGGCTCCCGCTCCGGAGGTAGGGCCCGCGCCTCCGCCACCAGCTGCTGGGCGGTCTGGGCAGCCGCGATTGACGGTCGAGCCAGGCCCTGGCCGAGTAGCAGGCTGAGAATAAGGAAGGAAGCTTTAATGACGGGCCGGCGCATGCCGAGCTCCTCTTGCGAGACCCTTCACCTCGGGGGCCGCCCTATGGTGTTCCAGCAGCTGATCGAGCGCAAGCGAGATGGCGGGGCCCTTACCGATGCCGAATGGGCTGCGGTCCTCGCCGACTTCCTGGCCGGCAAGATCCCCGAATACCAGATGTCCGCCCTCCTCATGGCGGTGGTTTGGCGGGGCCTCGAGCCGGGCGAGCTGGCGGCGCTCACCGAGGCGATGATGACGAGCGGAGACCGGCTCGACTTCGGCACCTGGATCACTCGTCGGGTGGACAAGCACTCCACCGGCGGCGTGGGGGACAAGGTCTCCCTGGTCCTGGCCCCGCTCGCGGCCTGTTGCGGTGTGGCAGTCCCCATGATGTCCGGTCGGAGTCTGGGCCACACCGGCGGCACGGTCGACAAGCTGGAGTCGATACCCGGGTTCCGGACCGCGCTGGAACCGCGCGAAGTCGAGCGCCAGGTCCAGCGGATCGGCTGCGCCATGTTCGCCCAGAGCGGTGCGATCGCGCCCGCGGACCGCCGGATCTACGCGCTGCGCGACGTGAGCGGGACCGTCTCTTCCATTCCGCTGATCGCCGCCAGCATCATGTCCAAGAAGCTGGCCGAAGATCTCAACGCGCTGGTGCTGGACGTGAAGCAGGGCGGGGGGGCCTTCATCCCGGAGCAGCCGGCCGCGCTCGAGCTGGCCCGAACCATGGTGACGCTGGGCCAGCGGCACGGCTGCCGCACCGTGGCCCTGGTCACCGCCATGGACCGGCCTCTGGGCCGGGCTTGCGGCAACGCGCTCGAGATCGAAGAGGCGCTGCTGGCCCTCGAGGGCCAGGGGCCGCCCGATCTGGCCGACCTGACCTACGCGCTGGGAGCGGAGATGCTGGTGGCGGCCGGCGTCGAGTCCGATCGGGATGCCGCACGGGCCCGCCTCCAGGCGGCGATCGCCTCCGGCCAGGCCCGCGCCAAGTTCGCCGAAATCGTCGAGGCCCAGGGCGGGAACCCCGACATCGTGGACGACCCCGGTGTGCTTCCCCAGGCCCAGGCGGTCGAGGTCTATCAGGCTCAGCAGCGGGGATTCGTCGAGCGGGTGGACGCCCGCGTGATCGGTGAGGCGATCGTGGCCATGGGAGGAGGCCGCCAGCAGCTCGAGGATCCGATCGACCACTCGGTCGGTTTCGTGATCACCGTGAAGCCCGGCGATCACGTGGCGGCCGGAGAGCCGATCGCGTCCATCTTCGCCCGGGACGAGGAGGGGATCATGCTCGGGATCGCGGCCCTGGATCGGGCGATCAGCATCGGGGAGAAGGGGACCCTGCCCGCGTTGATCACCCATCGGGTCACCGCCGAGGGCGTGGAAGCGCTTCAGTCGCGAGCCGCCGCGCTCAGCTCCCCGTCCTGACCAGCGCCGATCGATCCAGCTCGGCCACCGAGGCGTACCCGCTGAGACCCAGCGTGAGATCGAAATCCGCCAGGAAGTTGTGGAGCACGTCGCGTACGCCCACCTCTCCCGCCACCCCCAGTCCCCAGACGTAGAGCCGGCCCAGCAGCACAGCGGTCGCACCGAGGGCCAGGGCCTTGAATGCGTCGGCTCCTCGGCGGATTCCGCTGTCGAAGAGAATCGGGATCTTGCCTCCGACGCGATCCGCCACCGCGACGAGTGAGTCGAGCGAGGCCAGCGCGCCATCGACCTGCCGGCCTCCGTGGTTGGAGACGATGATCCCGTCCACGCCTGCGTTGACCGCCCGCTCGGCGTCCTCTGCCCGGACGATGCCCTTGATCAGCACCGGGAGCCGGGTGTGCCGGCGCAGCCAGGGCAGATCATCCCAGGTGAGCGAAGCATTCCCGAAGACCGCGGCGAACCGCTCGATGGCGGGGGCGGGGTTGCGCTCCGGCGGCTCCGGCAACGCCTGATGGAATACCGGATCCGAGAGGTAATTGGCGAGGCCGTGCCCCTGGAGGAAGGGGAGATACGCCTCGGCCAGGTCCCGCTCGCGCCATGCCAGCATCGGCGTATCGACCGTAACGACCACCGCTTCGTACCCGGCCGCCTCGGCCCGCCGGAGGAAGCTGGCGGCCAGGTCTGGATCGCTGCTCCAGTAGAGCTGGAACCAGCGGGGCGTGGGGCCCAACGCCTGTGCCACCTGCTCCAGGGTGAATGAAGAGACGGTGCTCAGGATCATGGGGACGCCGAGCGAGGCAGCGGCTCGCGCCACGGCCAATTCGCCGTCGGGGTGCACGATCCCCTGCACGCCGACCGGGGCGAGGAAGAGCGGGGCGGGAAAGCGGCGCCCCAGCACCGTCACGCTCAAGTCCCGGCTACTCACGTTCCGGAGCATCCGCGGCGCGATCCGCCAGCGCCGGAACGCCTCCCGATTGGCCCGCATGGTATCCTCGCCGCCGGCGCCTCCGGACACGTACTCGAACGCCGGGAAGGCCATAACCTCCCGGGCGCGGGCCTCGAGCAGCTTATGGGAGACGGGGACCGAGATGGTCCGTCCCGCCAGGCCCTCGCGGTAGATCGCGAACTGCCGCTCGATGCCGAGTGAGCGAGCGGGCTCTGGGGGGGAAGGCATGTGGGGAGGGGGAGTTCGTGAAGGAGGCACGGGGCATGAGGCATGAGTACTAACCCCTTGCCTCGTGCCTCATGTCTCGTTCTACACGTCCAGATTGCTCACGTACTTCGCGTTCTTCTCGATGAACAGGCGGCGCGGCTCGACCTCATCTCCCATCAGCTCGTCGAAGAGCTTGGAGGCCTCCACCGCGTCCTCCATGGTGACGCGGAGGATGGTGCGGGTCGCAGGATCCATCGTGGTCCGCCAGAGTTGGTCGGGATTCATCTCGCCCAGTCCCTTGTAGCGCTGGACGTTGACGTTCCCCTTCCCCTCGCCATTGCTCAGACGCTTGATGTAGTCGTCCCGCTCGGGTTCGGTATAGGCATAGAACTCTTCCTTGCCCTTGGCGACCCGGAAGAGCGGCGGCTGCGCGATGTAGACGTAGCCTGCCTCGATCAGCTCCTGCATCTGGCGGAAGAAGAAGGTGAGCAGCAGGGTCCGGATGTGGGCGCCGTCCACGTCGGCGTCGGTCATCAGGATGATCTTGTGGTATCGGCAGTCCTCGAGGTTGAACTCCTCCTTCACCCCGGCGCCGATCGCCGTGATCATGGCCCGAATTTCTTCATTGCTCAGGATCTTGTCGATCCGGGCCTTTTCCACGTTCAGGATCTTGCCGCGGAGCGGGAGAATCGCCTGGAAGGAGCGGTCCCGGCCCTGCTTGGCGCTGCCGCCGGCCGAGTCGCCCTCGACCAGGTAGATCTCGCAGAGGGCCGGATCGCTCAGCGAGCAGTCGGCGAGCTTGCCCGGCAGTACCGCGCCCTCGAGCCCTGACTTCTTGCGGACCAGGTCTCGTGCCTTGCGGGCCGCTTCCCGGGCCCGGGCCGCGCTCACCGCCTTGTCGATGATCGCGTTCGCGACGGCAGGCTTCTCCTCGAGATAATTGCCGAGGTGCTCGTTCACGACCTGCTTGACGATCCCCTCGACCTCGGAGTTGCCCAGCTTGGTCTTGGTCTGCCCTTCGAACTGGGGCTCCTTCACCTTGACGTGGAGCACGCAGGTGAGTCCCTCCCGGACGTCCTCGCCGGTCAGCGTGAAGTCCTCGCGCTTGAGCACGTTCTTCTTCTTGGCCACCTCGTTGATGGTCCGGGTCAGCGCCGACTTCAACCCGGTCAGGTGGGTGCCCCCTTCGTGGGTATTGATGTTGTTGACGAAAGTGAAGGTGTTCTCGTTGTATCCGTCCTCGTACTGCAGGGCCAGGTCCACCTCGACCTCGTCCCGGGTCACGCTGAAGGAGACGGGCTTGGGGTGGAGGGGCTTCTTGTTCCGGTTGAGCCACTCGACGAACTGTACCAGGCCGCCCTTGGCGAAGAAGGTCTCTTCCTTGGCCTTGTCGTCCCGCTCGTCTTTGAGCGAGATGGTCACACCCTTGTTGAGGAAAGCCAGCTGGCGTAGACGGTCGGCCAGGGTGTCGTAGTTGAACTCCAGCACGGTGAAGATCTCGGGGTCCGGCTTGAAGCGGACGATGGTCCCGGTCCCGCGGGCCTTGCCGATGACTTCGAGCTTCTTCACCGTGTGGCCCCGCACGAAGCCCATCCGGTACCGCTTGCCATCCCGATCGACCACCACTTCGAGTCGTTCGGAGAGCGCGTTCACGACCGAGACGCCGACCCCGTGGAGTCCCCCCGAGACTTTGTAGTTCGACTTGTCGAACTTGCCGCCGGCGTGGAGTACCGTGAGCGCCAGCTCCACGCCGGGGATCTTCTCGGTGGGGTGAATGTCGACCGGGATTCCGCGGCCGTTGTCCGCCACGGTGATCGAGTTGTCGGCGTGAATCACCACGCTGACGTTGTCGCAGAAGCCGGCCAGCGCCTCGTCGATCGAATTGTCCACTACCTCGTAGACCAGGTGATGGAGCCCGCTCTCCGACGTGGAGCCGATGTACATGCCCGGCCGGCGCCGGACCGCCTCCAGTCCCTTGAGGACCTGGATCGACTCCGCGCCGTACTGGCCGCCGCCATTGGCTCTCGCTACCGCTTCCTTCGCCATGCTGTCGTGAGGGCTAGGGTGAAACTCCCGATCTCTACCCGCTGATCCAGCGGATCTCCTTGATCCGGCCTTCCCGGTCGGCGTTGACCCGCGCCAGGATCCGCGGGGTCATGAGACTCAACTCGGTGGCCCAGGGCGCCGTGGCGACCCGGACGCGGAGCACTCCGTCGGCCGATACCGACTCCGGCTGCGACACCGCTGCGATCTGGGGGCCCACCAGCTCGGCCCAGCGCTCGATCACGTCAGTCTGTTGCAGGCGCTTGTTGAGCCCCGACCGCTTGAGATAGCTCGCCAGGACCTCGCCGAGGGGAGTCAACGTGCGCTTGACGGTCATCACACTCCTCAGCCTTCGGGCCGGATCGCGCCGTGGTCCACTCGCCAGACCGGAAGATCGAGCCCCGCCGGCAGCTCATCTCCCCTGGGCGCGGTCAGAAAGACCTGGCTTCTGCCGTCCAACAACCGCCGTCCCAGCCGCTCCTGACGCTCCGGATCCAGCTCGGCGAAGATGTCATCGAGCAACAGCGCCGGATCGTCCCCACGCTCTCTCCTCAGCGTGGCCAACTCCAGGAGGCGGAGGGCCACCGCCGCGCTCCGCTGCTGGCCGGTGGAGCCGAACTCCCGCACCAGCCTGCCACCCAGGATCAGCCGCAGATCATCCCGATGCGGACCCAACCCTGTCCTCCCCCGCGCCTGGTCCCTGGCCCAGCTTCGTTCGAGCGCTGCGGGCCAGGCCTCGGGATCAGCCAACTCGACCGGGCCGGTATACTCGAGCACCCCGGTTCCCGCCTCTCCCATCGCCTCCAGCTCGGCCCGGAACGCCTCTGATGCGGCGCCTGCCCAGGCGAGTCGGGCGGCGGTGATCTGGGCCCCCCGCGCCGCCAGCACTCCGTCGAACGCCCGCGCCACCGCTCCCTGGCCCTGCCTCAGCGCCGCGTTCCGTTGCGCCAGCGCGGAGCGATACCGGGCCAGCGCCACCAGGTATCTCCGGTCTGCCAGGGCCAGGGTCCGGTCGAGATAGCGCCGCCGGATCGCTGCCGGCCCCGCCGCGAGCGCGACGTCGGCGGGGAGAAAAGTCACCGCCAGGCAGACTCCGGCCGCCTCGGTCAGGCGAGGCCCTTCTTCACCATCCAGCTCAATCCGCTTCCGGCGGGGTCTCGAGGTGTAATGCACCACTGCCTGATGCGCGCGGCCCTCTGCCTCGAACTCTACGGTCAGCTCGAATCCTGCCGCCTCGAACTGGACCAGGTCGCCGTCTCCGGACCCGCGGAGGGAGCGGAACAGGACCGGGTAGTAGAGGGCCTCCAGCAGGTTGGTCTTGCCCTGACCATTGGGTCCCAGCAGGACCACACCGGGGGCGGGAAGGGTCAGGGGCTCCCGTTGAAGGTTCCGAAATCCCCGGGCGCAGAGCCTTGTAAAGCGCACCTCAGGCGACCTCGGAAACGCCCCAAAACATCACTGGAAAAATAGCCCGCTACCGAGGGGAATTGCAGTTGCGGAAGGTCATGAAACTGGCCGTCCCGGAGCGCCCGGCCGGCCGCCTCAGCGGCCCCGAAAAGCGGCTGGCCGCTTCTCCAGAAACGCAGCCATCCCTTCCCGCATGTCGTGGGTGGAGGCCAGCAGCCCGAAGGTGTTGGCCTCCAGCTTGAGGGCCTCCTCGGAGGGGATCTCGAGCCCGGTATCCACCGCCTCCAGGCAAAGCCGGACCGCCACGGGCCCGTTCGCCAGGATGGTTCGAAGGAGGGCCTCGGCTTCCGCCAGGAGCCGATCCCCCGGGACCACCCGGTTCACCAGACCGATCCGGTAGGCCTCCGGGGCGTCGATGACCTCACCGGTCAGGAGCAGCTCCAGCGCCCGGCCTCGCCCCACCAGGCGGGGGAGTCTGACCGTGCCTCCGTACCCCGGTCCGATACCCAGCTTCACCTCCGGTTGCCCGAACTTGGCCCGGTCGCTCGCGATCCGGATATGGCAGGCCATGGCCAACTCGCACCCTCCGCCCAGGGCGAACCCATTGACGGCCGCAATCACGGGCTTCCCCAGGCGCTCCAGGCGACGGAACACGGTCTGCCCCACCAGGGCTCGGGCCTTCCCGTCCAGCGGCCCCTGGCGGGATAGCTCCGCGATATCCGCCCCGGCCACGAAGGCCTTGGGCCCCGCCCCCGTCAGGATCACCCCTTTGACTGCCTCGTCCGCCTCTACCGTCCCGACCGCCTGACCGAGCTCATCGATCACCGTGTCATTCAGGGCATTCAGCTTGTCGGGCCGGTTGATGGTGATGGTGGCAACGCCATCGCGAAGGTCGTAGAGCAGGCTCGAGTAGGAGTAGGACATGGCAGTGACGGAGAGAGAGAAGGGGCAGCGGGCGGCCAACCGGTACCTAAGATAACCCGACGCGAGCCACCCTCCCGGCGCCTCCGATAAGTTCCCCGGGCTTCGCCGCCGGGCCCGGTGGTTGAGCCCCTGGTTACTCTTCACTCCCATGTCGCTCCCGACTCCAATCGCGTGGACCCCGGATTTCCGGGTCCGGCTGCTCGACCAGACCCTCCTCCCCGGAGAGGAGCGGTATCTGGAAATCAGGACCGTGGAGGAAATGGTCGAGGCCATTCGCTCCCTCCGGGTACGGGGAGCGCCGCTGATCGGGATCGCGGCGGCGATGGGGGTGGTGCAGGCGCTGACGGGAACCGGAGGGACGCCCGTCGCGGGCCTGAGCCCGTTGGAGGCGGTGCACGCGGCTGCCGCGGCCCTGAGCGCCGCGCGCCCCACCGCGGTGAACCTCTCCTGGGCCCTGGGACGGATGATGCTGCGGGCCGATCGGCACGGGTCGACTCCCGGTCTGCGCGAGGCCTTGATCGCTGAGGCCGATGCGATCTGGGCCGAAGATCGAGCCATGTGCGATCGCATCGGCGAGGCGGGACTGGCGTTGATTCCCGACGGGGCCACCGTCCTTACCCACTGCAACGCCGGCGCCCTGGCGACTGGGGGGAGGGGAACCGCTCTCGCGCCCGTGTACCTCGCCCACGAGCGGGGCCGCCGCGTGCACGTGGTGGTTGATGAGACCCGGCCCCTGCTCCAGGGGAGCCGGTTGACCGCCTGGGAGCTTCAGCGCGCCGGAGTCCCCTGCACCCTGATCGCCGACTCGATGGCCGCGAGCCGGCTCCGCCGCGGAGACGTGGCCTGTGTGCTGGTGGGCGCCGACCGGATCGCCGCGAATGGCGATGTGGCCAACAAGGTCGGTACCTATGGAGTGGCACTCGCGGCGCGCGCGGCTGGAGTCCCGTTCTATGTGGCGGCACCCCGATCCACGGTGGACCTCTCTACCCCAACCGGCGATGAGATTCCCATCGAGGAACGCCGGCCCGAGGAGATTGCCCGTTGGGGAGACCGCGTGGTGGCGCCCGGCGGCACACCCGTCTGGAACCCTGCCTTCGACGTCACTCCCGCAGCCCTGGTGACGGCCATCGTCACCGACTTCGGGCTGGTGCTGCCCTCCGATCTGGCCCGGCAAGCTCGGTGAGCTACTCCACCTCGGTCTCCCCCGCCGAGCACGCTCGCGTGGAGGCGGGGATGGTGCTGACGGTGGTCATCTGGGGCGCCAACTTCAGCTTCATCAAGTGGGCGTTGGGCGAGATTCCGCCCATGGCCTTCGGGGCGCTCCGGTTCGGCATTGCTACCTCGATGCTGCTGCTGCTCCTCCGAGTGAAGGAAGGGCCGATTCACTGGCCCCGTGGGATGGGCTGGACCCTTCTCTGGCTGGGATTGATCGGCAACACCGCCTACCAGACGCTCTTCATTCTTGGCGTCTATCAGACCACCGCAGGCAACGCCGCCCTCATGGTGGCCTTCACCCCGGTCATGGTCACCCTGTTCGGCACCCTATCCGGCGTCGAGCGGGCGACGCCGCGCATTTTGATGGGGGTGGTCCTGGCGGTGGGCGGAGTGGGCCTGGTCCTGGCGGACGCCGGCCTGCGGCTCTCCGCCGAAACGCTGCGTGGAGACCTCTTCGTGCTTGGGGCCGCGGCCTGCTGGGCGGCCTACACCGTCGGGGTCCGCGCCATCAGGGAACCGATGTCGAGCCTCCGCGTCACGGCACTCACCATGGCCACAGGCACTCCCTTCCTGATCCTGCTCGGCCTGCGGGAGCTGTGGCGCCTCGACTGGGGGACGATCGGCCTTCCGGGTTGGGGCGGGACCGCCTACGCCACCGTGCTGGCGCTGGTGGTGGGCTACATCCTCTGGAATCGCGGGGTTCAGGTGGTGGGAAGTGCGCGAGCCAGTCTCTTCGGCGCGGGCATTCCAGTCGTGGCCATGTTCGTCGGATGGCCCCTGCTGGGTGAGAGACCGGGGCCGGTCCAATTTCTGGGGGCGGGATTGATCATCGTGGGGGTAATGGTTGCAAGGGGAAGGAGTGAGGTACTCAGTACTGAGTCCTGAATACTGAGGACTGAGTGAGGGGCACTCTTAGGATCTGGCTCCTGGCTCTCAGCGCCCTATTATCTACCCGTGCCCACTGACCTCCGAGACCGTCTGCAGACGAGCCTGAGCGGGGCCTACACCCTGGAGCGGGAGTTGGGTGGGGGCGGAATGTCCCGGGTATTCCTGGCCACCGAGGCGGCCCTGGGGAGGCGGGTGGTCATCAAGGTCCTCCCCCAGGACCTGGCCCCGGCCGTCAGCGGCGAGCGCTTCCGCCGCGAGATCCAGCTGGCAGCCCAGCTCCAGCATCCACACATCGTCCCTCTCCTCACTGCGGGTGAGCTAGCCGCCTCCGGCGGCGACCCAGCCGTCCCGTATTTCACCATGCCGTTCGTAGACGGCGAGTCGCTACGGGTCCGCCTGGCCCGGGGCGGGGAGCTGCCGATCTCCGAGGTCATCCACGTGCTCCGGGAAATCGCCCTGGCCCTGGCCTACGCCCACGAGCACGGGGTGGTCCACCGGGACATCAAACCCGATAACGTCCTGATGTCCGGTGGCGCGGCGATGGTGACTGACTTCGGAGTGGCCAAGGCGCTCAGCGCATCGACCACCTCCGGTGGCAGCGCCCTGACCTCGCTCGGCCTAGCGATCGGGACTCCGGCGTACATGGCGCCGGAGCAGGCGGCAGGCGATCGCAACACCGATCACCGGGCCGACATCTACGCCTTCGGCGTGCTGGCCTATGAGCTGGTCACGGGGCAGCCGCCCTTCGCCGGGCGACCGGCCGCGGCGGTGCTCGCTGCCCATGCGACCGAAACGGCGGAGAACGTCAGCGTTCGGCGTCCCGCCTGTCCTCCAGCCCTGGCCGCCGCGATCATGCGGTGTCTGGAGAAGCGACCGGCCGACCGGCCACAGTCAGCGCGGGACCTCGTCCATCAACTCGATGCTCTCTCGACTCCCGCCGGGCTCACCCCCCAGGCGATGACGCCGTTCCCCTCCGCAGCGCTGCCCCGGATTCGAACCCGCTCCTATGTGGTGGCGGCGTCCGTTCTCGCGCTGCTGGCCGTTGCCTGGTTCTGGCGCGGCCGGTCGCTCCTTGCTCCTCGCCTCACCAAACCCACCGTCGATGCCACGGTGGCTGCCTCCAACTCGGCCGAGAAATCGGTCGCCGTGCTCCCTCTGGTGAACGTCGGCGGGGACGCGAAAGAGGAATACTTCGCCGACGGGATGACCGACGAGCTGATCGGTGCCCTCGGCAAAATCCCGGGGCTCCGGGTTGCCGCCCGCAGCTCCTCCTTTGCTTTTAAGGGAAAGGAAGCCAATCTGCAGGAGGTGGGATCCCAGCTCCACGTGAACAACGTCCTCGAGGGCACGGTGCGCCGCGCGGGCCCCAAGCTCCGGGTCACGGTACAGCTGGTGAACGTGGGAGACGGTCTCACCATCTGGTCCGAGACCTATGCGCGGGAGCTCAAGGACGTCTTCCAGGTCCAGGAAGAGATTGCGCGAGCCACCGCCAGCGCGCTCCGGGTGGCCCTGGGCGCTCCCGCGCCCGCGGCACCGAGCGTGGGGACCGCGACCCTCGCGGCGCATGACCTGTATCTGAAGGGGCGCTACGCCTGGAGCGCGCGGACCGCAGTATCTCTGCAGGAAGCAGTTCGTTTTTTCGAGAAGGCGATCACGGTCGATTCACAGTTCGCCCCGGCCTACCAGGGACTGGCCGAGACCTACCTCGTCCTGCCGTTCTACAGCGGTGGCGAGCAGCCCAGCGTGCTCTGGGCCAAGGCCAAGAGGGCGGCGGCCCGCGCCCTCCAGTTCGACAGCTCGCTGGTCGAGGTCCAGGCGGTCCAGGCCTATGGCGCCATGCTCTTCGAGTGGGACTGGCCTCGGGCCGAGGCTCTGTTCAAGCAGGTGATCGAGGCCAGACCCAACTACGCCACCGGCCACCATTGGTATTCGGACTTTCTCGCGGGCCGCGGGCGACTCGATGAGAGCCTCGCGGAAATACGCCAAGCCCAGCGGCTCGATCCTCTCTCGCGGATCATCGCCAAGGTGACGGGAGATGTGTTGCTCGACCTGCGGCGGATCGACGCCGCCGATTCGGCCTATCGGGAAGTGCTCCGGCTGGATCCCTCGTTTGGTCCCGGCCATGCTGGGCTCGGCAGCGCCTACCTGGCCCGAGGCCGATTTCGGGAGGCGGTTCCAGAGCTGGAGCTGGGGGGGGACCAGTACGTGGGGCGGTTCATCTATGCTCTCGCCAAGGGAGGGATGCCGGATTCGGCTCGGAAGCGTCTGGCACAACTGGAGGCGCGAGCCGAACGTGAATACGTGGCGGGGACGTGGCTTGCGGTCGGGTATGCGGGGCTCGGAGACCTGGACCGGGCCTTCTCCTGGCTGGACCGCGCGGTCCGAGATCATGACCCCACCATGCAGGAAGATGCCCAGGACCCGGTGTATGAGGTGTTCCACGCGGACCCCCGCTGGGCCAAGGTCAAGGCGGCCCTGGGCCAGAA
>DATIWD010000056.1:0-57201 GCA_035519565.1 Gemmatimonadales bacterium
ATCATCGTCATCTCGGCGCGGGGTCAGGAACGCGACAAGATCGCGGCCCTGGACGCGGGGGCGGACGACTATCTCACCAAGCCCTTCAGTGTGCCCGAGCTCCTCGCCCGCATGCGGGTCGCCGTGCGCCACGCACTGGCCATCGGCGGACCGGCGGAGCCGGTCTTCGAGGCCGGCGGCCTGAGAGTAGACATCGCGCAGCGCCGGGTCTTCCGAAACCAGGAGGAAGTGCACCTCACGCCTAACGAGCATCGGCTGTTGCAGGTCATGGTCCGCCACGCCGGCAAGGTCCTCACCCATCGGCAGCTGCTGAAGGAGGCCTGGGGGACGGGCGCGACCGAGCAGATCCACAATCTGCGGGTCTACATGAACCAGCTGCGGCAGAAGCTGGAAGAGGACCCGACTCGGCCGCGGCTCCTCCTCACCGAATTGGGGGTAGGTTACCGCTTGAAGACGGACTGAGACACCGCCTGGTCGTCCAACGGTGCGGTCTCGCTACTCAACCACGGTGGTCCATCCCCTTCGCGAGAGGTCCCAGTAGATGACCGCCCCCGCCAGGAGGCCCAGCCCCAGCAGGAGCAGGCCGATCCCGGTTTCCTTGAGCAGCAGCTTGCCGACGCCGAAGAGCACTCCATAGATCAGCCCGCAGCCGGCCACCCAATCGAGCAAATTGCGCAGTCCGTCACTGGACACCGGTACCTCTGGTGCCAGCGCCGCGATCGGGCGCCAGCCGGCACGCGACGGGCGAGTCCGCCGGTAGAAGGCGACCAGCGTCTCCCGGGTTTCCGGTGCCGTCAGGAAGGTCACGCTGAGCCATACCATGGTGGTAATGGCGACCGTGATGAGCATGATCCAGGCGAAGTCGGTCGGCTTGTCGCTGTCGAGCCCGCCCGCGGTTTGGAGGAGGACCGAGACGACGAAGGCAGAGATCATCGCGGACAGCTCACTCCAGGCATTGATTCGCCACCAGTACCAGCGAAGCAGCAGGACAGCACCGGTGCCGGCGCCAGTGACGAGCAGCACCTTCCAGGCCGCGGCGATCGAGCCGAGGTAGAACGTGATCACCGCGGAGACCAGGGTGAGGAAGACCGTCGCCCAGCGCGCGACGACGACATAGTGCCGATCACTCTCGCGGGGCCGCAGGAAGCGGCGATAGCAGTCGTTCACCAGGTAGCTGGCGCCCCAGTTCAGCTGGGTGGCGATGGTGGACATGTAAGCGGCGGCGAACGCGGCCACCATCAGCCCCCGGAGCGAGGATGGCAGGTAGTCGATCATCACCCGCACATAGCCGGTCTCCGGATCGGCCAGGTCGGGGAACAGGATCAGCGAGGCCAGGGCGACGAGGATCCAGGGCCAGGGACGCACGGCATAGTGAGCCACGTTGAACCACAAGGTGGCCAGCAGGGAGTGTTTTTCGTCCTTGGCCGAAAGCATCCGCTGCGCGATATAACCACCACCACCGGGCTCCGCTCCCGGATACCAGGTCGCCCACCAGTTGACCGAGATGTATACCAGGAACGTGATCATCGGCATCCAGGCCGACCCTATGTCCGGGACGAAGCTCAGCACCGAGCCATGGCTTCCGGTCGTCGCGGCCCGGGTCTGGTCGATGACGGCCAGCTTGGCCTTCATGGCGTCGATCCCGCCCACCGCCCGCACCGCCACGACCGCCAGGACGATCACCATCCCCATCTTGATGATGAACTGAAACAGATCGCTCACCAGCACGCCCCAGAGGCCGGCCAGTGTCGAAATGAGGGAGGTGAGCGCGATGAGACCGAGGACCATCACGAGCGCTTCCAGCTTGGTGATGCCAAGGATGAGTCCCAGGATCTTCACCATGGCCAGGTTGACCCAGCCGAGAATAATCGCGTTGATGGCCACGCCGAGGTACACGGCCCGGAATCCCCGCAGGAAAGCGGCCGGCCGGCCGCCGTAGCGCAACTCGGCGAACTCCATGTCCGTCATGACGCCGGCCCGGCGCCACAATCGCGCGTAGAAGAATACGGTGAGCATCCCGCTCGCCACGAAATTCCACCAGAGCCAGTTTCCGGCAATGCCGTTCTTCGCCACCATGCCGGTCACCGCCAGCGGAGTATCGGCCGCGAAGGTCGTGGCGACCATCGAGGTGCCGGCCAACCACCAGGGGACGTTGCGGGCAGAGAGGAAGAACTCGGAGAGATTCCGGCCGGCTCGGGCCTTGTAGTAGAGGCCGATGGCAAGGTTGATGAGGAAGTAGGAGGCGACGATCAGCCAATCCACCGGGGTGAGGCGCATCGGGCCGGTTCCTTTCGGTTGGCCGGGGGCGAGCGAACGATGGCTGAAGCGTTCCCAAGCTACTCCACCCGATCGGCGAGGCGCTGCTCGGGCCGAGAGATCAGGGCGAAGCCCAGCGCCAGGCTGGAGGGTCTAGGGCGCTTGATCGCGCTCGACTCTTCTCCTTGCGGCCGCGCCCAGCATGGCAGGCAACGCGGCGATGGCGCCGAAGATCCCGAACATCACCAGACCCAGCGGCAGCATGCTGCCTCCCGGATCCTGCACGAAGGCGACTACCGCCTGAGCGAGAAAGGGAATGAAGCCCCAGCGCCAGGCCTTGGTCGGGGAGAAGTACCCCAGTCCCAGCACGACCACCGCGAGCGACGGAAAGAACCACGACCAGTAGAGCTCGCTGTCCCACGCCTCCCGGCGGTGGCCCAGCGCGCTGACCCCAAACCAGCCAATCGCTCCCGCCATGGCACTGAGAACCGCAGCCCATCTCGACGGCAGAGTGCTCATATAAGACCTGCGCAGGACGAGAACCGATTGAGTGGAGGCCCTGGCACCAGGGACCGGTCTCCAAGGGCCACGAGTCAGAAGCTGCGAGTCGGAGGCGGCGGCTTGAGACCTGTGACTTGGGACCGGCCCAGTCCTCAGTCCTCAGTCCTCAGCACTTCTATCGCCACCGGTACCCTCCCCAACGGCGCCGATACCTGCGCCCCCTGCAGCCGGCCCCGCATCGCGTTTAGCATCTCCTTTGCAATCTTCACGCCCTCGGCCAGGGCCGCCTCCTTGCCCCGGGCACTGGCTACCCGCATCCGCTCGAGCACCGGCCTCGGCACCGTGACCCCCGGCACCTCGTTGGCGAGGAACTCGGCATTCCGAAGCGACACCAGGGGCCAGATCCCCGCGATGATCGGAATCCGGAACGATTCCACGCGCTTGAGAAACCGGTCCAGCTGGTCCAGATCGAAGACCGGCTGAGTCATCGCGAATTCGGCCCCGGCATCCACCTTCCAGGCGAACCGCTTGAGCTCCCGCTCGGGGTCAGGCGCCGCTGGATTCACGCCCACGCCGATCACGAACGACGTCTGCCCGCCCAGGGCGTTGCCTCCGGGATCGAGACCGCGGTTGAGCCGGGACACCAGGTTGGTCAGGCCGATGCTGTCGATGTCGAACACCGCCGTGGCATCGGGATAGGGCCCCATCTTGGGCGGGTCCCCGGTGACGATGAGCAGGTTGCGCAGGTCGCTGGCGGCCGCTCCCAGCAGATCGGACAGCATGCCCAGCAGGTTGCGGTCCCGGCAGGCATAGTGGACCACCGCCTCGACTCCGACCTCCCGCTGAATCAGGAGACCCGAGAGTAGGGCTCCCATCCGGCTCTGGGCCCGCGGGCCGTCCGGAACATTGACCGCGTCCACCCCCGCGGCCTTGAGCTGGCGCACCTGCTCGAACATCGGCTTGGGATCCGCGCCCTTGGGGGGCACGATCTCGACCGTGGTGACGAATTCGCCCCGGGCCAGTTTGCCCCCCAGGCGGGAACGCTGCGCCAGGGGCCGGGGATCGAGCGTGCTCGCGTGGGCCGGCACCGCGACGGGATGGCTCTCGTGACGGGGCGAGACACTGTGCACGAAACTCACAATGGCCTTGATGTGATCGGGAGTGGTCCCGCAGCACCCGCCCACGAACCGCGCGCCGGCCTCCACGATCCGCCGAGCGTATTCCGCCATGTACTCGGGCGAGGCCATGTAGATCTTCCGGTCCTCGATCTCTCGCGGGAGTCCGGCGTTGGGCTGAGCCGAGAGCGGGATCGAGGTCACCTTGGCCAGCTTTTCGATCGCCTCGAGAACACCATGCGGGCCGACCGAGCAGTTGACTCCCACGACGTCGGCGCCCAGCGCTTCAAGCTCGGGGCCGAAGGTACCCGGATCGGTGCCGTAGTAGGTCTTCCCGTCGATTCCCACCGTCATCTGGGCGATGATCGGCAAATCGCTGATGCGGCGTACCGCATGATAGGCCGCCTGAATCTCGCCCAGGTCGCTGAAGGTCTCGAGGATGAACCCGTCGACGCCGCCGTTCAGCAGCCCCTGGGCCTGCCGGGCAAAGGCGTCGGCAGCCTGGTCCACCGAGGTCTCACCATACGGCTCGATCTTGATCCCCAGCGGGCCGATGGCGCCGACGACTGAGGCCTGACCTGCGGCGGCCTCCCTCGCCAGGCGGGCCGCGGCCTCGTTGATCCGCTCGGTGTCGGCGCCCAGGCCGTAATGCCCCAGCTTCACTGGATTGGCGCCGAAGGTATTGGTCTCCAGGAGTTCCGCCCCGGCCTGGACGTAGGCCTGGTGAATCTCCCGCACCAACTGAGGCTGGCGGAGGCTGAGCTCGTCGTAGCAGACGTTCACGAAGACGCCCCGCTGATAGAGCATGGTCCCCATCGCCCCGTCGAAGACGTGGACGTGGCCGTCGGCGATCAGCTCACGAAGCGTCGGCATGATTACTCACCTTTGATAACCAAGGTTGGGCGCCAGCCAGCGTTCCATGGTCTTGACGTCCATGCCCTTTCGGCGGGCGTAGTCCTCGACCTGGTCACGCTCGATCTTGCCCAGGCCGAAGTACCGTGCCTGCGGGTTCCAGAAGTAGTACCCGCTGACCGAAGCCCCCGGGATCATGGCGTAGCTGTCGGTCAGGGTGATCCCCGCCTGGCGCTCGGCGTCGAGCAGCTTGAAGAGCGTCCCCTTCTCGGTGTGGTCCGGACAGGCCGGATATCCCGGCGCCGGGCGAATCCCCTGGTACTTCTCCGCGATCAGGGCCTGGTTATCCAGGGATTCCTCGGGGGCGTAGCCCCAGAACTCGCGCCGCACCCGTTCGTGGAGGCGCTCCGCGAACGCCTCGGCCAGCCGGTCCGCCAGCGCCTTGACCATGATGGCGCTGTAATCGTCGTGGCTGGCCTGGTGTTTGGCGACCAGCTCATCCACGCCGTGCCCGGCGGTGACCGCGAAGGCACCGATGTAGTCTCGAATCCCGGACTCACGTGGAGCGACGAAGTCCGCCAGGGCCAGGTGCGGTCGGCCCGGCTGCCGCGCCATCTGCTGGCGAAGGCCGTGCACCACCGCGATCGGATTCTGCCTCGACTCGTCGCCGTAGATCGCGATGTCGTCGTCTCCGACACTATTGGCGGGGAACAGGCCCACCACCCCGCGGGCTCTGAGCAGCCGTCCGCGGACGATCTCTTCCAGCATCGTGCGCGCGTCGTGATACAGGGCAGTCGCCGCCGGTCCCACCTTCGGATCCTTGAGGATGGCCGGATAGTGGCCGGCCAGCTCCCAGGTCTGGAAGAACGGGGTCCAGTCGACCCGCCCGACCAGCTCCTCCAGGGCATAGTTGTCGAACGCCTGGACCCCGAGGCGGTGCGGGACCGGCGGAGAGATTGCTCCCCAGTCGATCTGGAGTCGGTTGGCGCGCGCCTCTGCCAGCGAGGGGCGTGGCACCGCCGACGCCCGCTCCGCCCGTTGCTCGCGGATGGCCTGATACTCTCCCTTCACCTGGCGAACGAACCCCGCTCGCTGGCCCTCGCTCAAGAGGGATGCGGCCACCCCGACCGCGCGTGACGCATCGAGCACGTGAACGGTGGGGCCCTCGTAGTTGGGGGCGATCTTGACCGCCGTGTGCACCCGCGACGTGGTCGCCCCTCCGATGAGAAGCGGAACCTCGAACCCCTCGCGTTGCATCTCCCCGGCGACGAAGCACATCTCCTCCAGCGAGGGCGTAATCAACCCGCTGAGGCCGATCAGGTCGCACCCCTCTCGACGCGCGGTCTCCAGGATTTTCGCGCAAGGCACCATCACGCCGAGGTCGATGACCTCGTAGTTGTTACACTGGAGCACTACCCCCACGATGTTCTTGCCGATGTCGTGGACGTCACCTTTCACCGTGGCCAGGACCACCTTTCCCTTGGCCCTGGCGCCCCCTTCTTTCTCCGCTTCGATGAACGGCACCAGATGCGCCACCGCCTTTTTCATCACGCGGGCGCTCTTCACGACCTGGGGGAGGAACATCTTTCCGGCGCCGAACAGGTCTCCCACCACGTTCATGCCGGCCATCAGCGGCCCTTCGATCACGTCGAGCGGGCGCTCGGCCTGGCGGCGGGCCTCCTCGGTGTCTTCGATGATGAAGTCGCCGATCCCTTCGACCAGCGCGTGGGTCAGCCGTTCGGCCACCGGGGCCTCACGCCAGGAGAGATCGGCCCCCGAGGCCGCGATGGTGCCGCGGATCGTGTCGGCGATGGCCAGCAGGCGCTCCGTAGCATCGGGCCGCCGATTCAGGACCACGTCTTCGACCTTCTCGAGCAGATCGGGTGCGATGTCGGCGTAGATCGGCAGCTGGCCCGCGTTCACGATCCCCATGTCCATCCCCGCGGCGATGGCATGGTACAGGAAGACCGAGTGAATGGCTTCCCGTACCGGGTCGTTGCCCCGGAAGGAGAACGAGACGTTGCTCACCCCTCCACTTACTAGGACACCGGGCAGGGTCGCCTTGATCCGCTGCGTCGCTTCGATGTAGTTGACGGCGTAGGCGGCGTGCTCTTCGATCCCGGTGGCGATGGCGAAGATGTTGGGGTCGAAGATGATGTCCTCGGGCGGGAAACCCACCTGCTCGGTCAGGAGCCGGTAGCATCGGGTGCAGATCTCGACCTTCCGCTCGACCGTGTCGGCCTGTCCCCGCTCGTCGAAGGCCATCACCACCACGGCGGCGCCGTAGCGGCGAACCAGGCGCGCCTGCCGGAGGAATTCGGCTTCTCCCTCCTTGAGGCTGATCGAGTTCACCACGCCCTTACCCTGGAGGCAGCGGAGCCCCGCCTCCAGCACCGACCACTTGGAAGAATCGACCATGATCGGTACCCGGCTGATGTCCGGCTCCGACCCGATCAGGTTGAGGAACGTGGTCATGGCCTTGGCCGAGTCCAGCATGGCCTCGTCCATGTTCACGTCGATCATCTGGGCCCCGTTCTCGACCTGCTGCCGAGCCACTTCGAGCCCCGCTTCATAGCCGCCTTCAAGCACCAGCTTGGCGAACCGCCGGGATCCGGTGACGTTGGTACGCTCGCCGATGTTCACGAACAGGTGCCCTGGCGCGATGGTCAGCGGCTCCAGCCCGCTTAGCCGAGCGGCTCGTGGTACCTGCGGCGGCCGGCGTGGGGCCGCCCCGCGGACTGCTTCGGCGATGGCCCGGATATGCGCCGGCGTGGTCCCGCAGCAGCCGCCCACGACGTTGACCAGCCCGCTCGCGGCGAACTCGCCCAACACACTGGCCATGGTCTCCGGCGTCTCGTCATACGCGCCGAATTCGTTGGGCAGGCCTGCATTGGGGTGAGTGCTGACGTAGACCGGAGCGACCCGGGCCAGATCCTGGACGTAGGGTCGAAGGGTCTGCGCGCCCAGGGCGCAGTTGAGGCCCACGGTCAGGGGATGGGCATGAGCGACCGAGTTCCAGAACGCCTCCACCGTCTGTCCCGACAATGTCCGTCCGCTCGCGTCGGTGATCGTGCCTGAAATCATGATCGGCACCCGGAACCCGGCCTTCTCGAAGAGCGTGTCGATCGCGAACAGCGCCGCCTTGGCGTTCAGGGTATCGAAAATGGTCTCGACCATGAGGAGATCGGCGCCGCCGTCGAGCAGGCCCCGGGCCGCTTCTTCGTAGGCCACGGCCAGCTGCTCGAACGTGACGTTCCGGAAGCCGGGATCGTTGACCCGGGGAGACATCGAGGCGGTCCGGTTGGTGGGACCCAGCACGCCCACGACGAACCGCGGGCGTTCCGGCTCCCGGGATTCGAAGCGGTTCGCCACCTCGCGGGCCAGGGTGGCCGCCGCCACGTTGAGCTCATAGACCAGCGACTCCATCCGGTAGTCCGCCATCGAGATGGCGGTCGCGTTGAAGGAGTTGGTCTCCAGGAAATCGGCGCCCGCGTCCAGGTACGCCGTGTGGATTTCGCGGATGACATCAGGCTGAGTGAGGCAGAGCAGATCGTTGTTGCCCCTGAGATCCACGGGATGATCGGCGAAGCGCGCCCCCCGGTAGTCCCGCTCTGCCAGCCGGTAGGACTGGATCATGGTGCCCATGGCGCCATCCAGCACCAGAATGCGGTGCCGGAGCAACGGCTCCAGCTCCCGCAGTCGCTCAGCGCGACTTCGGGTGCCAGTGGCGGTGGTGGGACTCAGTTGTGCGAGGGTCAAGTCGATGCTCCCTAAGAACCAAAAAGCCCGCGGCTAAAACGGCCTCGGGCAGCGTTTTAGCACTTGTTTAACGTGGCTGCAAGCAGCGCAAATCACCACGGAACTCCCGGCCCTTCAATTTTCAACTTGCCTTCAAGATAGCAAGGGGCGTGCCCCGAGGGCGAGCCCGGTAGTCAGGACAACCCTAACCTGGCCTTGGCGCCCTCCGGTGAGAGCCCCTCTACCTCCACCAGTTTCTGCCGGCCTGTAAGACCAGATAGGATGCGAAGGGCGGCCGGTCTCACGCCCAGCCGCTCCGCGAGGAACCGGAGGAGTGCCTGGTTGGCCGCGCCCTCTACTGGTGGCGCGGTGAGGCGAACGCAGAGGGCGTCTCCTCGAACCCCGGCCAGTTCCGATTTCGATGCCCGAGGCAACACCCGGAGTCGCAAGCGGACTCCTGCCTCGCTCGCCTCGATCGGCTCCCTCACCAAAGCCTCAGGACGAAGGTACGGGCGATCCACAGCAGCAGGTACGCCACCATGGGACTGAAATCGAACGGGCCGAACGGGGGCAGGACTCGCTGGATCGGTTCGACGATCCAGCTGGTGAGCGCCGCAATCGGTCGCATCCAGCGGCCGTAGAGCGAGATCCCGAGCCAGGAGGCGATGACCCGGACCAGCAGCGCCGCCATGAGGAGAGAGAAGATTCCGCCCACTACGAAGCGCAGCACTTCGGCGGGACCAGCATGCAGGGAGCCGATCAGGCCGACGATCGCCTCTCCCAACCAGCCGACCAGGCTCAGCAAGAGCAGTCCGCCGACCACCGAGATCCCCACCAGCCAGAGCGGAGCGTCCTGGGGATTCCCTCCTGCCCGGATCACGCGCCGTTCGAGGGGACGCATGATCGGATCGCTTACCCGCCGGAGCATTCTGGCCGGGGCGCCGAATGGGTTCAGGCGTCGAGCGCGGAGCGCCCAGCTGGCCATGGCGACCAGGCAGGCGACCGCGAAGCAGGTGATGACCGTGATCCGCGTGACCTGGATCAGAAGGGCCAGCGGCATGACGAGGGGCTTGGGGCGCTAACGGTTGATTGGCGGGGCCGGAACGTGTACCGATGATGGGGTGCCGTCGGCCAGGATGCAATTGAGGGTGAATGCGCCGCCACTCAGAGTGGACTCGTCGAGGACATCGCGGCCACCCTGGCAGCTCCGCACCTGGCGCCCCGCGAGCTGGCGGTAGACCACCGTGATTATCGGCTGCCCGTTCTCGACGCTGAGGCGGCGGATGGTGGCCGGACCGAGACTGTCGATGCCGACTTCCCGGAGGGAGCGGGGGATCCGTCCCCGGTGGGACGTCTTGTAGCTGAGCACCTGGTCGAGGATATCGACCAGGTCCTTGCCCAGGAACCGCGCATCCTGCTCGGCCTGGGTGGCCGTGTCATGCTGGCCGGCCGGCGGCGCCTCGCCCGGCGGAACCGGCTTCGGCTTCTCCTGGCAGGCCAGCATCACCAGGGCCGCTGCGCCCAGCCAGGTGGCGTAGGAACGCCGGCTAGTCCATCGCGAATTCACGGTTGAACACGACATCGAAGGAGAACGTCTTGGCCCGGCTGCGGGCTTCCATGAGATCCACGATCCGCTGCAACCGCGCCGGGATTTCGAGGAGCTTTTCCTGAGCCTTGCGACCGAGCGCGCCGAGCCCGGTGAGGCTCTCGATCTTCCAGTACCGCAACTGCTCCTGGACGATGCGCAGGTAATCGCGCGGGCCATAGATGCCGGCCCGCCGGATCACGTCGGCGATTTCCCGGAAGCTCGGCATGGTATGACCCGGCATGGTGATTCCCGGAAGGATGTGAGAAGCGGACTCCAGGGCCTCATCGGGGTCCCGCGCCAGGATTTCCTCGAAGATGGAGCGGTAGAAGTTGAAATGCCGGGCCTCCTCGGTGGCGATGCGGATCAGGATCGACTCGAGCAACGGCTCGTGTTCACCGACCCGCCGACCCGTCTCGGCGTGAGAGTGTTGGGTGGCCCGCTCCTGCACGGTGGTATAGGCAAAGACACGATAGGGGTCCTGGTCCCATTCGGGGTGGAACCCGGCCTCGATATAGTCGTATTGCATCACTTCCAATCGTCGCTGGTCGAATAGCGCGGTATCGCGGCCGTAGTCCCGGAGCACGGTGCCGTGACGATCCTCCTCGGCGGTCCACATGTTGTTCCAGCGCCGCCAATGGGAGTCATCCCCCAGATACACCGCCAGGAGGCGATGGAAGTGCGGGAGCCCCTCCTCCGTGAGGAGGTTGAGCGCCAACGCCGCGCGGACCGGGTCCGGAATCCCGGAAGCGCGCTTCTTCAGGTCGGCCCGATGCTGTTCCGGGGATTCGCCTTCGGCGGGTCCGAGCAGCTCATGTGGGAACCAGAGCGATCGTTTCTGAAGGTGGACGTCCATGAGTTGGGTGACGACGCCCTCGAGGTCCTTCAGGACCTCGACCTTCGACATGAGCTTGCGCACGCCATCGGTCACCGTCATGGAGCCCAGGGAGAAAAGGGATGCAATAGCTAGGGTATCGGCCGGAGTGCCAGCCGGTTACGCAAATGTGACGCTTTATACGGGTAGATGGAAGGGTGGGGCCTGAGGAGGAGGGTCGGCTAACCGAGCCGTTTCTCCATGAGGTACCAGGTCTGGTTCCCGATGTAGTTGTCCCGCTTGAGCAGGGTCCGCCAGTCCAGCTTGCCGAGCAACGCCTCCGACCGGGTATCGTCGGTCCAGAACTCCATCAGGTGAGCGCCCGCTTCGCGAGCCCGCTCCTCGAAGGCCGCCAGCAGCCGCTGCCCGTGTCCGTGATGCCGCTCCTCCGCCTTGACCACGACGTCCAGCAGCTGAGCGACGCCACCGCGCAGGCAGTAGCGCAGGCCTCCGATCCAGTCGCCGATTTCGTTGCTGAGCACCAGGTAGTGGTCCTCGAAGTGCACCGGCTCCCCGGTCTCGTCTTCCTCCCGGACCAGCAGCTCGGCGAACCAGTCGGCGAACTCCTCGCCCTGTTCCATTTCGCGGATCGTCAGATCGCCCATGCTTCACCTGAATGTCGGTCGAGAATCATCCTTGCAGCTGCTCGAGGTGCAACCTTGGTGCCAGCCTGGAGGGGCCGGCTGCTACCTGGGTCCTCACCCACAAGGCCTTGCTGTCACTGATCTTAACACCCTCCGCCGGGGCCGTAAGGGGTGAGGGCGACGAGCAGCGCTGTTGAATCGGCACTCACCGTGGACGCCTTTGCGTCTTTCGGTAGGCGGATCCTACAGCGGGTGGCAGCGAACTGACGTCGGCTGGACCCGCCCACAGGCGATACTCTGATCCATCCCGTGAGCCAGAACGCCGCAGGCGGTGGTCTGTGCGGCCTGAGTCGCGTCCTTCTCCGAGCTGTGGGAGGCGGTAGCGCAATTGGATCCACCCCCGAAGTCGACGCAAACCTCGCAGGACACCCGCTGTGCGGAGAGGGTGTTGTACAGCAGCAGAGCCACGAAGGCCAGCACCGCCAGGATGGTGATGAGTTTGCCGCGATTGGTCATGAGTGGTCTCCAGAAGTTAACGCTGGACCTTGGTTGGTTCAGCCATCAGTCCGGTTCAGAGCAAGGTTCCCCGGAGTATGATCAGCCCTACCGTGAAATAGATCACCAGACCGGTGACGTCTACCAGGGTCGCGACGAACGGCGCGGAGGCGCTGGCCGGGTCGAACCCGATCTTCCGGAGCGCAAAGGGAAGCATCGATCCCGCCAGCGAGCCGAACAGCACCACGCCGACCAGAGCCACCGCCACGGTCAAGGCGACCAGGACGTGATGGATCCCGTAGTCGTACCAGCCCAGCTGTTGCCAGAGCAGAATGCGACACAGGCCGATCGCGCCGAGGATGACCCCCAGCGCGACCCCCGAGGGGATCTCCCGGAGCGCCACGCGCCACCAGTCCCTGACCGTGACTTCCCGCAGGGCCAGCGCGCGGATGATGAGCGACGTGGCCTGGGAGCCCGAGTTGCCCCCCGAGCTGATGATCAGCGGGATGAAGAGGGCCAGGACTACCGCTTTGCTGATTTCGTGCTCGAAATATCCCATGGCGGTCGCCGTGAGCATCTCGCCCAGGAACAGGGCGCAGAGCCAGCCGGCCCGCTTCTTCACCATCGCCGCGATGCTGATCTCCATGTAGGGCTGATCGAGGGCCTCCATACCACCGAACTTCTGCACGTCCTCGGTGGTCTCGCTCATGATGGCGTCGATGATGTCGTCCACCGTGACGATGCCGAGGATGTGCCCTCCGTCGTCCATGACGGGGATCGCGAGGAGGTTGTACTTGGAGATCAGCCGGGCCACGTCCTCCCGGTGGGTGAGCGGGGTGGTGGTGATCGGCTTCCGGGTATCGCCGATCGCGAGCACCGAGGTCTCCGGGCCGGCCGCGATCACCTCCCGGAGGGAGATGACGCGAACCAGACGGCGGTCCTTCTCATCGACGATGTAGATCGCGTACACCGTCTCCTTGGCCGACCCGACCTCGTGGATGTGGCGCACCACCTGGGCCGCATTCCAGGTCGAGGGGACGCTCAGAAACTCTGTGGTCATGATCCCGCCGGCGCTGTGTGGCGGGTAGCTCATGAGGAGCTTGAGCACCTCCCGGGTGGGAGCGTCCAGGACGTGGAGCATCCGGGCCCGGTCCGCCTCGCGAAGCTCCCGGAACAGCTCGACCTGCTGGTCCGAGGACATCGCCTCGATGAGGGGGATGGCCCGCTCATCGGGCAGGGACTCGAAGATTTCGCCCCGGCGCTCGAGCTCGGGTTCGTCGAAGAGCTGGACCGCGCGATGGAAGGGGAGGGCCTGCACCACCCGCGCCGCACCCTCGGGCGGAAGGTCGTTCATGGCCTCCGCGATGTCGGCGGGGAGCAGATCGGCCGAAGCCGCGATGAAGTCCTCTTCGTCTCCGGCGAGGAGGTAGAGGAGCTCGGGGGGTGGCTGTTCGGGACGGGTCGGCATGTGACGCTCGACGAGAGGGGATGGCCGGCGAGCTCGGCCGGCGGCTACGGCTCCGGTTGCACCTGCTCTTCGACCCAGGCCAGGTAGGCCGGATCGCCATCATCTATGGATGTCGCAAGAATCTCCGGCGTTTCGTAGGAGTGAAGGACCTTGATGCGAGCCATCAGCGCGGGGAGCCGGCGTCGAGTGGTCTTGAGCTGGCAGGCCCACTCCTCCGCCTGTTCGACGACCCCTTTCCAGCGGTACCGGCTGCCGACCGGGCCCGTCACCTGCGCGCAGGCCGCCAACCGTTCCTCGACCAGGGCTCCGGCGAGTCGATCCGCTTCCTCCCGGGACCCGCAGGTGGTGGTGACCTGGACGACGCTCACGAGGGAATCTTGGTCTCGTCTCCCCGCTTCCCGTCCGCGATCGGCACCACGGCGGTGCGCCAGCCGTTCTTGAACAGGACCGTCAGGCGATAGCCCAGCGAGTCGCCCTCGACCTGGACCACGTCCGGGAACTTCTGGGCGTATTCCATCGCTCGCCGGATCTGGACCCCGGTGCCGGAGTTGTAGGGTCGCGCCAACTCCCGCCCGATGGCCACGGTGATGGCCTGTTCCCTCCCGTAGAGCGCGAACTGGTCTGCGGGCAACAACCCCTTCTGACTGGCAATGGGTCGGTAATAGTCGTAATCCCGGCACGCGCCAAGCGCGAGCAGCAGGAGCAGGGCGGCAACGGTACGGGTCATGGTCTCTCGTCAGGGTGGGGGCCGCAGAAAACTAGGACCGCGCCGGGGGGGCGCGCCAGCGGGCGATGCCTGCGCCATGCCGCCGCCTGCCCCCGACGCAGACCGGTACTAAGTTGTTATTTGTCCCCGTTCGGAGCCGTCGTGGTTTTCCATCCGTTTCGCCCCACGCTCGCAGCCCTTCTCTTCGCCGGTACCCTTTCGGGATCGCAATCGCTCGAGGCCCAGGAGCCGATGCAGTTCCGCTGGCAGGAAGGCGTCACCATGCTCAGCGTGGTGGTGATCAGCTCGCTGGCCGACCAACCGATCCAACGGTATACCCAGGACAACCAGACCTCGTTCCAGGACGACCTCGCCTCGGCCTTCCGGCACATGGGACAGCCCGAGGTTTTCGTGACGGCCGGCCTGGGGACGATTGGGGTCGGGCTGCTTACCCACAACGGCAGGGTGGCCCGGGCAGGCGGGAGAATGACCGCCTCCGTGCTCCTGGCCGGGGCGGCGACCACTGGTCTCAAGTACCTGGTCGGTCGCGAGCGCCCCTCGAGCACCGAGAATGCCTACGTGTTCCACCCCTTCTCCGGCAGCGAGTCGTTCCCCTCCGGACATACCACCGTAGCCTTCGCCCTGGCGGCCTCCGCCTCCGACGAGATCGGGCGCACGTGGGCGACGGTGCCGCTCTATACTGCGGCAGGTTTGTGCGCATGGTCCCGGATCTACCAGAACGCGCACTGGTTCAGCGACGTGCTGGCCGGTGCGGCGGTCGGAATCACCTCGGCTAAGCTGGTAAACGGCCGATGGCGGATCTTTCACATCAGGCCACCCGCCATCCTGCGCGAGCCCGATGGTCGTATCAGCGTGGTCTGGCACGGTGAGTTCTAGCCAACCACCAGGAGTTCCGCAGGCTTGCCGCACCCCGGACCCCCGGCTAATCTCCCGTTCCCTCTATCGGAACTGACCATGAGCAGTGTGATCCAGCTTCCGCCCCCGGTCAACGAGCCGATCCTGAGTTATGCGCCGGGCTCGCCCGAACGCGCCGCGCTCAAGGCTGCGCTGGCTACGGTCGGCGGCGAGACGCTGGACATCCCCATCGTGGTCGGAGGCCATGAAATCAGGACCGGGAATACGGTCGACGTCGTCTCGCCGCATTGCCACAACCGGGTGCTGGCCCGGGTGCACCAGGCCGATCCCGCGACGATCACGAAGGCGATTCAGGCCTCGGCGGCCGCCTATCGAGACTGGTCGGCCTGGCGATTCGAAGACCGGGCCGCGGTCCTGCTCAAGGCGGCTGACCTCCTGGCGGGCCCGTGGCGCCAGGTGCTGAACGGCGCCACCATGCTGGGGCAGAGCAAGACCGCCTTTCAGGCGGAGATCGACAGTGCGTGCGAGCTGATCGACTTCTGGCGCTGGAACGTGACCTTCGCCGAGCGTCTCTACCGGGAGCAGCCGGTCTCCGGCCCCGGCATGTGGAATCGGATGGACCACCGACCGCTGGAAGGGTTCATCTACGCCATCACGCCCTTCAACTTCACGGCGATTGGCGGCAACCTCCCCACCGCGCCGGCCCTGATGGGGAATGTCGTTCTCTGGAAGCCATCTTTCACTGCCTCGCTCAGCAACTACTACATCCTGAAACTGCTCGAAACCGCGGGGCTGCCGCCGGGCGTGATCAACTTCATCCCCGGCGATCCCCAGCAGGTGACCGGGATGCTTCTGGCCGACCGAACCCTGGCCGGGATCCACTTCACCGGTTCGACCCAGGTGTTCCAGCTGCTCTGGAAAGGCGTGTCCGAGCGGATTCGTGAGTACGCGACCTACCCTCGCCTGGTCGGAGAGACCGGCGGGAAGGACTTCGTCCTGGCCCATCCCAGCGCCGACCTCGAGGCACTGGCGGTGGCCCTGGTGCGTGGCGCCTTCGAATACCAGGGGCAGAAGTGCAGCGCCGCTTCTCGGGCCTATGTGCCGGCCAGCCTGTGGCCCCGGCTCAAGTCCCGGCTCCGCGACCTGATCGCGGACATCCGCGTTGGCGACGTGGCCGACTTCCGGAATTTCATGGGCGCGGTGATCGATCGGAGAGCCTACGATCGGATCAAGGGCTATCTGGATACCGCTCGGCAGGAACCTGGGGTCACCTTCATCGCCGGCGGTGAGTGCGACGATTCCATCGGATATTTCATCCAGCCGACCCTGATCCAGGTCGAGAACCCCAACTACCGGACCATGTGCGAAGAGCTCTTCGGGCCGGTGCTGAGTCTCCACGTCTATCCCGACGCCAAGTGGCTGGAGACGCTCGACCTGGTCAACCGCACCAGCCCCTACGCCCTCACCGGGGCCGTCTTCGCGCAGGATCGCCGCGCGCAGGCCGAGGCGGACCGGGCGCTGCGTCATGCAGCGGGCAATTACTACATCAACGACAAGCCGACCGGCGCGGTGGTAGGCCAGCAGCCATTCGGCGGCGCCCGGGCCAGCGGGACGAACGACAAGGCCGGATCGATCCTGAACCTGGTACGGTGGGTGTCTCCCCGGACCATCAAGGAGACCTTCAATCCACCCAAGGACTACCGGTACCCCTACATGGGCGAGGCCTGAACCGACAGTGTACTCGGCACTCAGTACCCGGTACTCAGTCCTGAGTCCTCAGTCCTTGCTCTTATAGACCTTCCCTCCCTTCATCACGAAGACCACGTGCTGGAGCTGCGTGATGTCGGTCAGAGGATCGCCGGCGACGGCGATGATATCGGCGTAGCGACCTGAAGAGACGGCGCCGAGGTTGGCTTGCTGGTCGAGCAGCGTCGCCGCGATGGTGGTCGCGGAGCGGATCGCCTGCATCGGCGTCATGCCGTACTCGACCATGATTGCGAGCTCCTGGGCCTGGTTCTCGGTCCACGCGTAGCCGCCCGCGTCGGTGCCATAGGAGATGTAGGGCAAGGCTCCCCGCTTGAGCGCCTCGCCGAATGCGGTGCGCTCGAGTGCCACCATCTTGGGCCAGACCCCCCCTCGACCCTCGGCGACGTAGCGGCCCACGAAGAGGGTGGGACACCAGTACACCTTCTGCCGGACCATCCGGTCGATCAAGTCTGGCGTCAGGCCATCCCCGTGCTCGATGCTGTTCACCCCTGCCCGTAGCGCGGCGTCGATCCCGTCCCATCCGATCGTATGCGCGGCGACCGGTCGTCCGAGGCGGTGGGCCTCGTCCACGATCGCCTTCATCTCTTCGTCGGTGAAGTTCACCTTGCTCCGGAGACGGCCGTCGGGAGCGAGGTAGTAGCCCCGATCCGCGTAGAACTTGATCCAGTCCGCCCCGTACTTCACCTGCTCGCGCACCGCCTTCCGGATCTCGTCCGGTCCATCCACGATCTGCACCCCTTCGGGCATCTTGAGCTCCCAGGAGTAGCCCAGCAGCGGGTACATGCCGGTGCCGCTCATGGCCCGCGTGGAAACGAAGAGCCGCGGACCGGGGATCACCCCGCGCTCGATGGCGCGCTTGACGTCCACATCGGCATACATCGCCCCTTCGGTTTCCAGGTCCCGCATGGTGGTGAACCCGTTGAGCAGCGCGGTGCGCACTGCGGCCGTCGCGCGGATCGTCCGGTAGGGGATCGATTCCTTGAGCAGCTGCTCGTCGTAGTCGGCGGCGGTGATATCGCCCTGGAGCAGGATGTGGGTGTGGTTGTCGATCAGGCCGGGGAGAACGGTCATGCCGCTCAGGTCGATGGTGCTGGCTCCCTGGGCCTGGGCGGCGATGGTCGCGAAGGGCCCCACCGCGGCGATCCGGTCGCCCCGGATCAGAATTCCCTGATCGGTCTGCGGCTTGTCGGACTGGCCGTCGATCAGCCGTCCGGCTCGAATCAGGAGAACGGTGTCGGGCTGTTGTGCCGCCGCGCCTCCGGCTGTCGCGACCAGGAGCGCGACCCCACACACGAAAGGACGCCAGTGAGCTTTCGGACCCTCGGTCATTGGTACACTCCTCGATGATTTCGGCAGCGGATCATACGATGAGACGATACTGCCCGGCTTGATTCTCCAACCTCGAATATCACATTTCCGCCTGAGGCACCAGTCCCGGGCCGGGACGCCGGCTCGATGCTGAAGCGAGGTCCTGGTTGACCGGTTCCAAGATCTTCCTTCCACCTGAGAAGGAGCCCCTGCCGCGACCGGGCGTGCTCACCGAGATCAGCCGGTGGCTCGGAATCGCGGGACTGACCGCTTACGGTGTGGTCCTCGCGATGATGTTGAGCGATCACCCTCCGATGTGGCCCTGGACTACCCTGGCGCTGGCCGGTCTGGGAGTTCTGTCCTTGCTCGTCGCGTGGCGGTCGCGCATGGTCGGCGGAGTCCTGCTAGCCCTGACCATGGGGGCCAGCGTCTGGATGCTTCCCTCGATCTATGTGGATTGGCGACCGCTACTCGGGGGCATCGGGGCGTTCATGATCCTGGTGGGAGTGTCCTTTGTCTGGAACTCGTGGCGGGAGCGCTGAGTCGTGCTTTTCTCGAGCGGGGCGTGCCTCACGGTCTCGAGCCTGGCGCTGGGCTCGGTACTGGCCTGGGCGTCGCACACCGGTCCGGTTCCCCGGTACCAGGCGGAGCAGTTCGAATGCTCCAACTGGATTCAACAGATTCGCAGCGACCTGCGAACGGACGCGGCCCGTAACGAGCGCGGCCAGGCGGGTCGCGATGCCGTCTGGTCGTTCAGAGCTAGCGCCGCGGGGGATTCCATCACCCTGGAGGGGTGGTTCGATTCTCTGGTGGTCTGGCGGGAGACCAATGGCGAGCGACAGGCCCCCAATACCGATGGACTCGTCGGCGGCCGCTACCAGGGCCGGTTAGGCCCGTTCGGTGGCTTTCGGCTGGTCTCGGGCCCTTTCATCCCAGACGAGATCAGACCGGTTGCCGACCTTTCGGACGCGGCGGCCGATCTGTTTCCCCTCCTCCCGCTCTCACCCATCTCGGTAGGAGTCACGCTGGCGGATTCCGGTCGTCCCGCCATCACCCGGCTGCAGGATAGCGTGGGGCAGCAGGGCCGCATCCAACGTTACCGGCTGAGCCGGACCCGGAAGATCACCAGCACCCGAACCATGCAGGACACGCTGACGGTGAGGGTCGTGGAAGAGGAAACCGAGAACGGCGTCTGGACCTGGGACCCCGCCGCAGGCCTGCTGGGCTGGAATCGACAGGTGGAGGTCGATGTGACTATCCCCGCGCAGGGACCGCTGCGCCGCGCGGTGCACACCCGGGTGGACCAGCGGATCAGCCTGGCGCGCGCACCGGGCCGCTCGTGCCCCTAGGCCGGTTGCGGCTCTCCCTGAACCCAGCGGTAGATGTACTCCGAGGGTCCGGCGGGCTTGGCGACTACGTTGTCGATGATCGAGCGTAGCGGGGTCAAGGTGCACACCGGATCCGGGTTGGTGGCATCGCCGGTGAGCGCAAACGCCTGGCAACGGCACCCACCGAAATCCTGAGCCTTTCGGGGGCAGCTGCGGCAGGGCTCCTTCATCCAGGCATCGCCGCGGAAGGCGTTGAAGATCGGGGCTTCCTGCCAGATCCAGCCCAGATCGTGGTCCCGGACGTTCACCATCTCCAGCCCTTTGATCTCGGTCGCGCCGTGGCAGGGAAGGGCCCGCCCATCCGGGGTGACGAGCACATAGACGTTGCCCCAGCCTCCATAGCAGGGCTTGGGGTAGGTCTCGTAGTAATCGGGCATGACGTAGATGATCTGCATGCGGCCACGGTAGGTCTCGATCGCCCGCTCGGCGACCGCTCGCGCATGCTCGACCTGCGTCCGCGTCGGCAGTAACGCCTCCCGGTTCTTCAGGGCCCAGCCGTAATACTGGGTGTTGGCCAGCTCTACCCGATCCGCGCCCATTTCACCGGCCATGTCGATGATCTCCTGGATCCGGTCCAGGTTGGCGCGGTGGAGCACCACGTTCACCGAAAAGGCGAGGTCCAGCTCCTTCACCATCCGCGCCGCCTCCTGCTTCTGCTTGACCGAGCGGACCCCCGCGATCTTCTCCGCGATCTCCGTGTCCACGTCCTGGAAGGAGATCTGGACGTGGTCGATCCCCGCCTCCTTCAGTCGCTGGATCCGCGCACGGGTCAGGCCCAGGGCGGAAGTCACCAGGGTGGAGTAGAGGCCCTCCGATCGGGCGTGAGCCACCAGCTCCTCCAGATCCTTGCGTACCAGTGGCTCGCCACCGGAAAGCCCCAGCTGCAGGACGCCGAGGTCCCGCGCCTGGGTGAAGACCCGCTTCCAGTCAGCCGTGCCGAGCTCGGCGCTGGCTCGGGTCATCTCGAGCGGGTTGGAGCAGTAGGGACAATGGAGCGGACAGCGATAGGTCAGCTCCGCCAGGAGTGTCGTAGGTTGGGCAGTCGTCGTCATGCGCTTGGTCTCGTTTGGCTCAGTTCGTGAGGTCGGTGACCAGGGAGCGATCCGCCAACCGGGCCAGATACTCCGTCACATCGTGCTCTACGTCGGCGTGATAGCGGTCTCCCAATTCCCGCACGATTTCCGCGACGGTTCTGTTGCCATCGCACAGCTCCAGAATCGCCTTGCCGGTCTCGTTCAGGAACATCGCCCCTTCCGGATACAGCAATACCGGCCGCTGTCGGACCCGATCGAATCCGATCCGCGCCACGCGCCAGAGCTTGGGCCGGCTGGCGGCCGTGATGGTCATCGTCATCCTTCGCGGTAGGCGTTGTGGATCGTGTCGATCATCGCCCACAGCATGTCCAGCTTGAAGCTGAGCGCCTCGAACACCCGTCGCTGCGTCTCCGGGGTCGTGCAGTGCTGCTTGACGATCGAGAGCCCGTGCTTCACGTCGCGAGGCGCCTGCACCAGCCGGCTCTTGAAGTAATCCAGGGCCTCGGGCGGGATCCACGGATAGTGCTTGGGGAACGACTCGATTCTCTGCTGGTGGATCTTGGGCGCGAACAGCTCGGTCAGCGAGCTGGCTGCGGCCTCCACCCACGGCTTGGTCCGGCAGAAGGTCACATAGGACTCGCAGATCAGGCGCACCGCCGGGAGCACGTGGCGCTCGTCTTCCATCTCCTCCCGCGGAACTCCCAGGGCCACGCCCAGCCGGATCCACATCTCGATGCCGCCGGTCCCCGGCGCGGTCCCATCATGGTCGATGATCCGCTGGATCCACTCGCGCCGCACGGCGGAGTCGGGGCAGTTGGAGAGAATCGCGGCATCCTTCCGGGGCACGACGCGCTGATAGGCCAGGCGGTTGGCGACCCATCCCTGAAACTGCCGCCGGGAGAGCTTCCCCTCGTACATGAGTTTGTGGAAGGGGTGCTCCATATAGTAGGAGCCGTGGAAGGCGCGCAGGGCCTCCTCGAGCGCACCCGGACTCAACGCCCGTTCCAGAGAAGGGATCGGAGGTCGCGGAGGGGTGGCGAGCTCGGAGGCCACGAGAGTGGCAGTCATGGTATTCTCGGGGTTGAAAGAGATGGCCGGACGGTGCATGGGATCCCGGCCCATTAAATGGTGAACCTCATGCCGTCGTCTCCCACCCGTAGCCCGGCGCGTTCGACGCTGGTCCGTTCGGGAGACCCTTCGACCAGCATGGGATTGGAGTTGTTGATATGGGTATAGACCTTGTGTCGGCCAGGGAGGCGCGAGAGCTGCTCCAGGCTGCCGCCCGGGCCGGAGACGGGCAGATGGCCCAGCTCCCGTGCTCTGCGATCGCTGATCCCCAACCGAATCATCTCATCGTCAGTAAAAAAGGTGCCGTCGAAGAGCACCAGGTCTGCCTCCCGGAGCCGCTCCAGAATGGCGGCGTCCAGCGCGCCGCACCCCGGGACGAAGACACAGCACCCACCGGTGGCCTCGTCCTTCACGAGCAGCCCGACTGTATGTCCGGGCAGGTCCTGCCTCGCGAATCGGGGGGGATCCCCGGGAACCGCGAAGGCGAGGGCCGTCAGCCGACTCGGTTCTCCGTTCCGGTGCCGGAGGGAAACCGGCTGGTCGAGCGGAAGGTCCCGGGTCTCCACCTCCGCAAAGGCCTGAGTGACCGGCAGGATTCTCGAGTCTTCCTCGAGTACCCGTCGGACGGCCGTGGTGCTATAGAGCTGCAAGGCACGCCCCTCCCGCAACAGCGCGATGCCCAGCGTGTGATCGAGCTCGGCATCGGTCGTCACCACGCCTTCGATCGGCACCGCCCGCACCCCTGACGGGGCCTTCCCGTTCAGGTGGCCGAGCTGGTCGCGCACGTCAGGCGAGGCATTGAGCAGAAACCACCGGGCCCCGTCAGCCGAAATCGCGACGGAGGATTGGGTCCGCGGGTGAGCCTGCTGTGGATTGGTTCTCGCGGTCCGGCAGGAGGGACACCAGCAATTCCATTGCGGGAACCCGCCACCGGCGGCAGTCCCCAGAAGAAGCACGTCCATAGAAACGAAACGGGGCTCGCTTAACGCGAGCCCCGCTCGGTGCGTCGCGCGCGCTTACAGCGTGGCGACGTAGGCAGTGACTTCCATCGTGACTGCCACGACTTCAGCCTCAGGCTTGGTCCACGACATCGTTTCTACCCTCCACAGCTTTGAAGTGAGGTCAGTTGTCCGCTGCCGAGGATCGGCACCGCACTACTTCGGGTAATGCAGGCAGTGTGCCATTCCCGAAAACAGTCCGTCATGCCTGGTTAAGCTGTTATTCCAGTGTTGCTTACAAATCCAACGACCGGCGGGAATCGGTTGGGGGATGGGTGGTAGGAATTGGGTGATCTCCCCCTAGCCTTGGGTCAAATCCCCCACACGGGAAACCCAACCTCACGCTTGGATGCCGAATTTCTTGAGCCGATATCGCAAGGTGTCGCGGCTGATGCCCAGGCGCTGAGCCGCTTTGGTCTGATTGCCCCCCGCATCCTGAAGCGCCTTCTCGATCATTGCCTTTTCCCACTGCGCGAGATCGGTCCCCGCCGCGGGTAATGCCCCTCCGGCGGGCGGTTTCGCGGCATCCGGTATCGGCTCCGCGGCGTGATTGACCGGGCTAGTGAGTGAGAGGTGGTCGACGTCCACATTGGTGCCTCGACTCCAGAGGACGGCGCGCTCAATCACGTGGCTCAGCTCCCTGACATTCCCCGGCCAGGGATAGGCGCGGAGGAGGTCGCGCGCCCTCGGCTCGATATTGCGCACGTCCTTCCCGTACTTGTGGCTGAAGTGCTTGAGGAAGTACTCGGCCAGGAGAAGAACGTCGTCCTCTCGCTCGCGAAGCGGGGGCAGACGCAGGAGAATGACGGCCAGCCGGAAGTAGAGGTCCTTTCGGAAGCGGTCCCGCTCGACCTCCCGCTCCAGATCCCGATTGGTGGCCGAGACGATTCGAACATCGATCTTCCGGTCGCGAAGCCCACCGACTCGCCGGACGGTGCGGTCTTCGATCGCGCGCAGCAGCTTGCCCTGCAGGGTGAGTTCCACGTCGCCCACTTCATCGAGGAAGAGGAAGCCACCCTCTGCGGCCTCGAAGAGCCCGATCTTCGAGGTCTTCGCGTCAGTGAACGCGCCGCGCTCGTAGCCGAACAGCTCGGCCTCCATCAGGGTGGCCGGCAGGGCGGTGCAATTGATCTCGATGAACGGCTTGGAGCTTCGGGGGCCCGAGGAATGGATGGTCCGGGCCACCAGCCCCTTCCCGGTTCCGGTCTCGCCGGTGATCAGAACCGGGGGTGTTTCGTTGAGTGCGGCGATCTGACGCGCCTGCTCCAGCACCGCGCGGATGGCCGGCGACTGGCCCAGCACCGCTCCAAAGGCGGCAGCGCTGGTAGCCCGCTGGCGGTAGTACGAGAGCTCCTGCTTGAGGAGCGAGGTTTCCCGGGCGCGATCGGCCAGAAGCCGCACTTCCTCGAGATCCAGCGGTTTCTTGACGTAGTCGAACGCACCCAGCTTGACCGCCTCGACCGCGCCTTCGATCGAGCCATAGGCCGTCATGATGACGACGGCGATCGCCGGGTCGAATTCGCGAACCCGGCGGAGCAGCTCGATTCCACTCATCCCCGGGAGCCGAACGTCGGCGAATACCACGTCGGGGCGTAGGGTATCGAGAAGCTCCACCGCCCGCTCGGCGTCCGGCGCGACCTCCACCTCGTACCCATGGTCGCTCAGGAACGCCTTCACCGCCTTGGCGAGGGTTCGCTCGTCGTCGACGATGAGAATTGTGGACCCGCTCATCCTGCCGCCCCTGTCTCAGCCGTTGCAGGCGCCGCGGCCGGAAGGCGCAGGCGCACCGTGGTTCCGGCGCCCGGCCGACTGGTGATCTCCAGGCGGCCGCCGTTGAGCTCGATGAATCGTTTGGCGATGGCCAGGCCGAGACCGGTCCCTTCCGGCCTGGTGGTGAAGAACGGCTCGCAAACGGATGGAAGCACCTGCTCGGGGATCCCGACTCCGGTATCGGAGATCTCGATGGCCACGCCGGCGCCATTGCCCTCTGCCGACGCGGCGAGCCGGAGCCGGCCCCCATTGGGCATCGCGTCCAGCGCGTTGGAGATGATCTCGAGCACCGATTGCTCGACCTGCATGGGGTCGATCTCGACTTCGGGGAGATCGGGCGGGAGTTGGAGATCCAGCTCGACGCGGCGTTCCCGGAACAGCTCGCGGAATCCGGGGAGCAGGCCCTCGACCAGCTGCGGCACGCTCTCACGCAGCGGATGAAAAGGCGCGGGCCTCGAGAAGCTCAGGAGGTGTCCGATCCGCCGGTCCAGGCGATCGACCTCTTCGACGATGGCTTGCAGGTGTTCTCGCGAAGCCGGTGACTCGGGGCGCTGGCGGGCCAGTTGCGCGGAGGCGCGGAGGCTGGCCAGAGGGTTCCGGAGGCCGTGGGCCACCGCCGCCGCCATCTCGCCGATGGAGGCCAGCTTGACCTTGGTCTCCAGCTCGGCGTGCAGCCGCGTGGTCTGTTCCCGGGATTGCCGCAGGCTCTCGGTCATCTCCGCGAACGCGCGAGCCAGATCGCCGATTTCGTCCTTCGAGTTCACCTCGACCCGGCGGTCCAACTGGCCCGCGCCGACGACCGCCATCGCTTCCCGGAGCTCGTGGATGGGCCGCATGAGGCTCCGCGCGATCAGCCACGAGGCGACGAGGCCCGCGATCAGGGACAGGGCGATAACGGAGAGCTGAATCTTGCGCTCGGTCTCGACCAGCTCCTCCATCTGGCCAAACGCGCGCTGGACGCTGAACTGGCGCGCCCGCCGGTAGATCTCGTGGTTCATCTCCGTCAGCGCGGGCTCCAGCCGGCCCTTGATTTCGATCTGGGCCAGGCGATAGGCGGCTTGTCGCTGTCCCGCATCGTAGAGCCGGAACACGCTGTCGCCCGCGGTCCGCACCTCGTTGGCGATCACCCGCACGCTGTTGGCCAGCATGGCCTCGTCGGGGTGCAGCTCCGCCTGCCAGCGATCAAACCAGTAGTCCACTACCTGGCCGGTGAGCTCGAATTCCTTCCGCGCCTGGGGGTCCATGCCGCTCAGGCCGCGCCAGATCGTTTCGCCCTGATCGAACATGGCGGTCTCGAGCTGTGCGTAGGTGCGCGTCCGCGAGAGGCTCTCCCCCAGCGTCTCCAGGGCGCGGCGTTCGAGCACGTTTCGACGGATCGCCTCGGCCCCCACGAGGAGCAGCGGTAGCACCATCAACGAGAATCCGAGGAGAAGCTTGCGCTGGAAGGTCACAACACCGACGGGGGATTGCGGACTGACACGAGACGAGACCTCCTCGGTGACATCACCGAACGACCAGTTGCGTCACGGAAGTTGCCGAGCGTGGAGCCGACTGGCAAGGGTTCGTGGCGCGACCGGGCGACGCCGGAGAAGCATTTCGCTGACGAGTTAGTGGGCCACGCCTCCCCCACGTGACTTGCCGACGCGAATCAATAGAAGAAGGGGGAGAGCAAAGAAGAAGGCGCTTCCCATCAAGAGGAAGATCTTCTCGAAGGCGATGGTGGACGCCTGTTGCTGGAGGCGAAACTCGAGCAACCGGGCGGCTTTAAGCTGCGCCTCGCCCAGCGAGCCTCCGTGCATGGCCATGCGCGCCGTGACCTGGTCGAGCCAGGTCCTGACGTTCGGCTCGTCGGCCGCCAGATGCGGGAGCAGCGCGATCCGGCTCTGCTCCCGGAAGCGGGTGATCAGCGTGGCGGTGACCGCGATGCCGAAACTGCCTCCCAGCTGGCGCGACAGGTTGAAGAGGCCGGTGCCCTGGGGGAGTTGCTGCGGCCGGAGGTCGGCCACCGCCGCATTGGTCAGAGGGATGAAGATGCAGCCGAGCCCCACGCCCCGGAGAATCATGGGAAGCAGCAGGTCCCCGCGACCAATTTCGGGGGTGAAGTGATAGTGGAGCCACATGGCCCAGGCGAAGAGCAGGACGCCGACCATGATGCTCAGCCTCGCGTCCAGCTTGGGGCCGAGCCGTCCCATCAAGGCCATGGTGATGGCGCTCGCGATGGCGCCAGGGAGGATCACTTGCCCGGTATCCCACGCGCTATAGCCGACCTGGCCCTGGAGGAAGACCGGCAGCGCGAACACACTGGAATACAGAGCGAAGCCCAGGATCGTCCCGAACGCCACGCCTGCGGCCAGCTGCCGGTTCTGCAGGATCCGCAGATCCACCACCGGATGCTCGGTCCGCAATTCATGCCAGAGAAAGAGCAGGATACAGGCCGACGCGATGATGGTCTCCGTGACGATCTCGCTGGACTCGAACCAGGCCTTGGATTCTCCGCGCTCGAGCAGGATCTGGAGCGCGCCGATGCCCACGATGAGCAGGGCCAAGCCGAGCCAGTCGACCGTCGAGGACTGTTCCGGCGGGTGCTCCGGCTCCGGCACGAAGCGCCAGGTCATCAGGCCCGCCAGCACCCCCAGGGGAAGGTTGATGTAGAAGATCCAGGGCCAGGAGTAGTTGTCCGTGATCCATCCGCCCAGCGTTGGCCCCAGGGTGGGCCCGACCATCACGCCCATGCCGAAAATGGCCATGGCCGTTCCCCGCTCCGAGTAGGGGAAGACGTCGAAGAGGATGGCCTGGGCGGTAGAAATGAGGGCACCGCCGCCGATGCCCTGGATCACCCGCCAGGCGACCAACCCCTCCAGCGAATGCGCGTTGCCGCAGAAGAACGAGGCGAGGGTGAAGAGGGCAATGGAGCCGGTGTAGTAGTTCCGCCTCCCGAACCGCCCGGACAGCCAGCTGGTAATCGGGAGGATGATGACATTGGCGACGATATAGCCGGTACTGACCCAGGCGATCTCCTCCAGGGTCGCACCCAGATTCCCCATCATGTGGGGAATCGCCACGTTCACGATGCTGGTGTCGACCAGCTCGAGCACGCTGGCGAGGGTCACCGCGAAGGCGATGACGTATCGCCCGCGATGCACCTCCTCCCGGGAAATCCGGCGCCGGGCCGGAAGCGAGAGCGCCAGTGTGGCCACGGCTCTACTTGGTCTTTACCGTGACGATCACCGACATGCCCGGCCGCAGCGGCCGCGCCGGGTCGGCCGGACCGTCCACCGCAATCCTGACCGGGACCCGTTGGACCACCTTGGTGAAGTTGCCCGTGGCGTTGTCGGGAGGCAGCAACGCGAACTTGGCCCCCGTCGCCGGGCTGAGGCTCATCACGTGGCCGGTGAAGGTCCTGCCCGGGTACGCGTCCACGGTGAAGGTGGCGGGATCTCCTACGGCCACGTTCCCCACCTGGGTCTCCTTCATGTTCGCCGTCACCCAGATCTCGTTGGCGGGCACCAGCGACATCAGCCCCTGGCCGATCTGCACCAGCATTCCAGACTCGACGTTCCGCTTGGCGATGATGCCATCGGTGGGAGCCGTGATTACCGTGTAGCTAAGCTGGAGCCGGGCGTTGTCCACCGCTGTCTGCGCGGCGGCCAGCCGGGCCAGGGCAATCCGGGTCGCGGCCGAATACGCGGTTACCTGGCTGCCACTCGCGGTCGCAGAACGACGAAGTGACTCCAGGTTCGCTTTCGCAGCATCGTAGGCGGCCTGCGCCGCATCCAGCTGCTGCGGCGAAATGATCTGTTTCTCGGCCAGCCCCTTGTACCGCGCGAGGTCCGCCGCCGCCTTGCGTTCAGTGGCCTCAGCCGACGCTACCGCCGCCGTCGCACTGGCTGCCGCATCCTGACTCCACTGCAACTGCGCCTGGGCCTGTCCGGTGCCCTGCGGCCCGCCGATCACTCCCAGGGCGGCGGCCAACTCGGCTTCGGCCTGGCGCAAGCGCAAACGGAGATCCCGATCGTCCAGCACCAGCAGCGTATCGCCGGCCTTGACGGTCTGATCGTCATCGACCCGCACCTCGGTGACAAAGGCCTGGACGCGGGATGCGATCGGTGCGATCCGGGCCTCGACCTGGGCGTTGTCGGTGGTGACCAGATTCCTGGTGCGCAGATAGTAAGTCGTCCCCCAGACCGCGGCGACCAGAACCAGAATTCCGAAAATCCAGACGGATCGGGGTGCCCGGCGCTTCGCAGCGGGGACTTCGGTCGCGGACTGCTTGCTGTCCGTTTGGGCGTCAGGGGAAAGGCGCAGTGGAGTAGCCATGAGTTCCGAGTCCTGCCTACTGGAGTTGGTTCAGCACACCGAGGGCACGGTAGGCGGCGACCCTCGCGGTTCCATAGTTGACTTTGGCCTGAATCAGGGCATTCCGTCCCGTGAATACGGAGCCCTGAGCGTTGGTCGTTTCGACGGATCCCGCCACACCGGCGCGGAACCGTTCCTCGGCCTGAGCGAGCTCCTGCTCGGCGAGCTGGAGGCGCTCCTTGGCGACGGCGACCTGCTGCTCGGCCGAGGCCAGGTCGAGGAGCGCCTGCCGTGCCTCGACTTCGACCTGGAGGGCCACGTCCTGCTCGTGGACTCTCTGAGCCTCGAGGCGAGCCTCCTGCTCCTTGTAGCGCATCGGTCGCTTCCAACCGTCGAGAATCGGGACGCTCAGCTGTACGCCGTAGTTGTAGGAAAAGGCGATGTTGTCGCTTTCGCGCCCGCTCCCGATCGCCTGCGCGCCAACGCTCAGGTTGGGGAGATTCTCGTAGCGGATGGCCTTGAGCGACTTGGTCATGGCGGTGGTTCGCCGTTGTTCCGCGGCGGTCTCGGCCCGGTGCTCGATGGCGAAGGCCACGGCCGCCGCCGGGTCGCGCGGGAGGTCCAGCGCGGGCATCCCGAGCGAATCGGCCAGGACCAGAGAATCAGCCGAGGTCAGCTCGAGGACGCGGGCCAGTTCGAGTCGCGCCCGGTCCCGCTCGTTACGGGCGATTAGCAGCTGACTCTTTACGGCTGCGAAGTTGACGCTGCTCCGAGTCTCGTCGATCACCGGACTCACGCCGGCGGCCACCAGCTGGCGGGCCTGGTCCAGCAGCGAAGCCGCGATGGTGCTGTCGGCCTCCCGGGCGCGGACGGTTTCGTGGGCGCTGATGGCCTGGAGGTAGGCTTGCCCCGCGGTGCTCGCCGCCAGCTCCCCGATTCCCTGGGCGTCGAACCCGGCCGCCTGGGCCGAGTCGACCGCCGCCTTGTAACGGGCAAAGAGGCTGGCGTTGAACAGCGTCTGGGAGCCGTGCGCCTGGAAGTACCAGAGGTTGTAGTCGGGAGTGACCCCGATCGCGAACGGAATACCCACTTCGTCCAGGTTCCGGGTCTGACGGCTCCAGGCCCCACTGGCGTCGAGCGTGGGGAGCAGGTCGGCCCGTCGCTGCCCGACCTTCGCGTCGGCGGCCGTGATGTTGAGCCGAGCCAGCGCAGCGTTCACGCCGCGTTGCCGTCCCAGTTCGATCGCCTGGGCGAGGGTCAGGGGCGAGGGAATCGAAGTGCTGGTTGCCTGGGCGGACCCGAGACTCGTGGGGATGACAAAGGCCGCCGCCAAGAAGGTGAGGTTGCGCATCGGCTAGACTCCGGACGCCGCCTGGGGTCGGGTGAGGACGCCGTGAAGGAAGAGGTCGAGGATTCCGGCGAAGACCCGCTCGTCGCCCAGCGGGGCTGCGTCATAGCGGCCCATGAAGCACTGGAACTGGGCGGAGTGGACCATGAGGATCGGGAGAGCCCGGGCGGCCCAGGCGGCATCGACCGGGCGGAACTCGCCGGCTTCGACGGCGCGGTTGATCACGCTCTCCAGCGCGCGCCGGCTCCGGAGGATGACTTCCTCGAAATAGAAGCGGGCCAGCTCGGGGAAATTGCCCAGCTCGGAATGCACGACTCGGATGATCCGGGCGGCGGCCGGATCGCGAACCAGCTGCCACATGCGGGTGGCCAGGGTGACCAGCAGGTCCAGATAGCTCCCGGTGTGGGCGCGGATGATGGCCTCGCTCTGAACCACGGTCGAGACGATCCGGGTGCGCACCATTTCCCGGAATAGTGATTCCTTGGAATCGAAGTAGAGGTAGAGCGTCCCTTTGCTCACGCCGGCTCGGCGGGCTACGTCGTCGAGCTTGGTGCGAGCGAATCCCTGCTCGCCGAACAGTTCGAGGGCGGCATCGAGAATCTCTTCAGGACGATCCGCCGGCCGGCGCCGCCAACGAGGGCGGGTGCGGCGGGGACGCCGAGAAACGGAGGCTTTGGGCATCGTGGGGGCTCCAAATTACTAACTGACCGGTCGGTAATATAGGAATGACGGCCCGTGACGCAAGAGGTTTCAGCGCGCTCCGTTCCTCCCTCTGGTTCCACTCTTGATCCACAACCGGGAAGTCCCTATCTTGCAATCACTTGCCGCAGGAGGCTTCGCCGAATGTCGGAACCCTTCCTCAGCTCCGACGAATACGACGAACAGGCCCACCAGCTCTACAATGAAGGTCGCTACGACGCAGCCCTCGAGATTCTAAGAGAGGGGATCGAACTCTACCCCAACGCGGTCGAACTCCACGTGGGGATGGGCTACGCCTATCTCGCGCGGGAGGACTATGCGTGGGCCCAGCAGGCATTCGAAGTGGCGCGCGGGCTGGATGCGGGCCACGAGGATGCCCTGGCCGGACAGGGAGAAGTGCTGCTCAAGCTGGGGCAGCGGCCGGAGGCAGTCGAACGCTTTAATCGCCTGCTCGAGCTCGGGTTCCAGGAGGATCACGAGCTGATGCTGCAGGTGGGACGCGCCTTGTTCCGGGAAGGATTGCTCCGCCACGCGCAGCGCTTCTTTGAACTGGCCGTGAACGCCCGAGGTGATTCCCCGGAGGCCGCGGCCTGTGTCGGGTACGCCTGCCACCGACTGGGAGATGAAAGTGGGGCGCTGTATTGGCTCCGCAGGGCGCTCCAGATCGACCCGCGCTACTGTGAGGCCCGGATCTACCTCGCCAACCTGCTCTACGATCGCGGCGAGACGGAGGCGGCGCTGCACCATCTCGAGCGTACCGAGCCGGAGGATCACTTCGACGAGCTCGCCATCTGGCGCTACCTCGAGCTCCGCAAGAATCTCTATCGGCTGCGCGACAACGACCCCGAGCTGGCCCCCTGGTTTGCGCGGCTGGGCGAGGTTGCTGGCGAGCCTGACAGCATCGACCTGCTCCTGGCCGAAGTCGAGGCCCAACATCCCGACGGTTCGGTGCGGGACCCGCACCAGCTCGAGCTGTTCGGCACGCTGCTCACCGAGCTGCAGGCGATGCAGAAACGCCCGGGAACCGGAGAGCCTCACGCGGTGGCTTCGCTATCGGGGCGGATCTTCCGAGGCTCCTGGGAGGAGATTCTCCTGCAAATGAAGGCGGCCGATCGGGAGTGGTCGGATGCCCCGCTCACCGAGTTCATGCGTGATCTGGCCCGCCGAGGCGCCGCGGAAACCGGAGTCGTCATCCCCATGACCGACGCCGAAGCGTTCATCCGGGGAAGCGCGGAGGCCGGAGTGTTGCGAATCCTTCACTGACGAGATCATCTCTCACCAAGCAGCGCCCTGGCCCAGCGCCCGGGTGCTGCTATTTTTTTCGCCCACTATCATGGAACCGCTGCGCGACACCGACCACCGATCTTCCGGACCCTGGACCCAGGGCGTCCGGAGGGTACGGCTTTCCAATGGGCTGACCGTGCTGATCCGCCGCGACGACTCGGCTCCAGTCGTTGCGGTGGTGACGCACGTCCGGGCGGGCTTCTTCGACGAACCCGACCAGTGGGTGGGGATCTCCCACGTACTGGAGCACATGTTCTTCAAGGGGACGCCGAAGCGCGGCGTCGGGGAGATCGCGCGGGCCACCAAGGCGGCGGGGGGATACCTCAATGCCAGCACCGGGTACGACGGTACGGCGTACTTCATGGTGCTTCCGGCCTCGGGCCTCGAGACGGCGCTGGAGATTCAGGCCGATGCCCTGCGCAACTCACTGATTGATGCCGGTGAGCTGGCGCGGGAGCTTCAGGTCATCATCCAGGAAGCGAAGCGGAAGCGAGACACCCCGCCGGCGCTGGCGGTGGAGAGTCTCTACGCCCTGATGTTCGACCGCCACCGGATGCGCCGCTGGCGCATCGGCGAGGAAGCCGCCCTGGCCCGCTTCACCCGGGACGACCTCTGGGCCTACTACCGCTCGCGCTACGCTCCCTCCCGAACCACAGTCGCCATCGTGGGGGATATCGACGAGGAGAAAGCCCTCGCTCTGGCTGGCCGCTACTACGGAGATTGGGCGGCTGCCGCGGATACGATTCCCACCGGGCCGGAGGAGCCACCCCATCGCGAGATGCGGGTCCGGACCCTTCGTGGTGACATTCGCCAGGCCGAGTTGGCGGTTGGCTGGCGGACGGTTCCGCCGCTCCATCCCGACGCCTATGCGCTGGATCTGGTCGCCGGCGTGCTATCGGCCGGCCGCGGCAGCTGGCTCTATCGCGAGCTTCGGGAGCGAGGCCTGGTCACATCGGTGGGCGCCAACCACTACGCACCGACCGAGCTCGGAGTCTTCACCGTCACGGCCGATCTCGACCCGGCTCGTCTCGAACAAGCGATCGGGGCCCTGGCGGGGGAAGTCGCCCGGCTCGCGGCGCACGGGCCATCGGACGAGGAGCTCGAGCGAGCCCGAACCCTGGTCCTGACCCGCTGGATGCGCGCCCAGGAGACCATGGATGGCCGCGCCTCGGCGCTGGCCGCTGCCGAAGCCCTGAAGAGCGTGGAGTTGCTGGACGAGGAGTACCAGGCGCTCGCCTCGATCGGGGGCGACGCCGTGCGCGAAGCGGCCGCCAAGTATCTGCCCGCTGCCGCGGTCTCGGTCCTTGCCTACGTCCCCAGGGAGTCTGGCAGAGATCTCACCGTGGCAGACATCTCGAGATTGTTCGAGCGGGCTGCTCCCGCCAGTCGAGCCAACGGGGCGCCTCGATCTCCCAGCCCGCCCGCCGCGCGCAAGATCACGAGCTCGGAACGTGAGGGAGTCCATCACGTCGCCCTTCCGGGCGCGGACCTGCTGATCCGGACCAAGCGAGGGGTCCCTACCGTCACCCTGGGTCTGTACGCGCTGCGCGAATCTCTCGACCCTCCGGAGTTGGCCGGTCTCGGGGCATTGGTGATTCGAAGCGCTTTGCGCGGTGCCGGCGAGTTCAACGGCGCCAGCCTCGCAACCGCCCTCGAACGCCTGGGAGGCAGCCTCGGGACCAGCATCGCGTTGGACTGGCTGGGATTCACTACCACAGTCCTGGCCGATCGTCTGGCGGAGGCAGCCAGCCTGCTGGACCTGGTCCTTCATTCCCCGACGCTCGAGGAGTCCGAGGTCTCGGGCGAGCGCGGTCTCATGGTGGAAGAGGCGCGGCAGGTCACGGACGATATGTTCCGCTATCCGTTCCAGCTTGCCTTTCGTGCGGCCTTCGGCGATGCGGGCTATGGCCTGCCGGTCGGTGGCCTTCCCGGGACGCTCGAGCGCATCACGGTCGAGGACGTCCGCCGTGAGCAACAGCGGGTGCTGGCGGCTCGCCGAGTCACGGTGCTGGCGGTGGGAGACATCGATCCCGAGCGCGCGGCGGCGAGCCTGGCCGGTGTGTTTGGTGACCGCGCGGCTCGGCCAAGGCTGGAGCGGCTGCCCTTGATGTCCTGGGCCCCAGGACCCAGACCCCGCGAAATCATGGAGCCCCGGCTGAAGGCCCAGTCGGCGCTGGCACTCGTCTTTCCGGGGCCGTCCCGGCGAGACCCCCAACGGCACGCTGCCGAGATCTGGTCGGCGATTGCCAGCGGGTTGGGGGGACGGCTTTTCGAGGCCCTGCGCGACCGGCGATCCCTGGCCTACTCGGTCCTGGGCTCCGCCTGGCAACGGGGGCGGGCCGGCGCCCTGGTCACCTACATCGCCACGTCGCCTGAGCGGGAGGTCGAGGCTCGGGACGCCATGCTGGACGAGCTGGTGCGATTCGGGCGGGAGGGGGTGAGCGAATCCGAGCTGGCGCGGGCGATCCAGTATCTCTCGGGACAGGCATTGATCAGGAGACAGAGTGGCCAGGACCTCGCCGCGGAAATACTGGAGGCCTGGTTGATCGGCAATGGTCTGGACGACCTGAGCGATCCCGCGGGACAGTACCGCCGAGTCTCCCGCGAGTCGGTGGAAGCGCTCATCAAGGCCGATCTCGACCCGGCCCTGCGCGTCGAAGGAATCGTGCGAGGAAGCACGAAGGCCTCTCAGAGCTGAGTGGACCTGAGCGGCGGGTTTCGGAGATAGAGGATGGTATCGTGGACGAGCCGGCGTCAGAACATCGACATCGCCAGCAGAGAGCGGAGATTGTCGTTCGTTACCCGGAGGCGCGACGACAGGAGCCGAACCATGGACCAGAGTATCTTGTAGGCCATCTCGCGGTTGAAATCGAGCAGCATCTCGAAATCCGGGCGCGAGATCGTGATCAGGGTGGCGCTCGAGTTGGCCACAGCGTCCGTGGAGCGATCCGAGCGATCGAACACCGACATCTCGCCGAAGCAGGCGCCGGGTGAGAGCACCGCCAGCGCCTCTTCCCCCGATCCGGGGATATTCCGGCTGATGCGGACTTCACCGGCGAGAATGATGTAGAAGCGGTTGCCCGGCTCTCCCTCGTTGAAGATGACCTGTCCTGCCTTGAACTGCTGTTCCTTGCAGATCTCGGCGACGGTGGCCAGCTCGGCCTCGTCGAGATCCCGAAAGATGGCGGTGTCCTTGAGCAACTGGACCTGGAGATCCATGATCGGGCCGTACCTGGAGAAGGTCCGGAATGCCGTCCGAAGGTAGCCCGGCCGGAGGGGGCGAGCAAGTTCGCTCGAGCTTCACCATCGCCGATGGGTTCACCGCGCTACGGATCCCGCTCGCGATCGCCTTCGTCCTGGTACACGACGATGATTGGCGCGTGGTGATTCTGCTGGTCGCGAGCGCCAGCGACCTCCTCGACGGATACATCGCGCGCCACTTCGGGAGCTCGTCCCTGGGGTCGTTCCTCGATCCGGTGGCCGACAAGCTCTTCATGGCTGCCGCGTTCGGAGTGGTACTCTTCTCGGACCGCCTCGCCTGGTATGAGGTGGCCGGCGTGCTGAGCCGGGACCTGGTCGCCTCGGTCGCCTTCTTCTACACGGCACTCATCGGGCGGCCCGCGGCCATGCCCGCGCGACTGGGAGGCAAGGCCGTCACCCTGGGACAGTTCCTCACGCTGTTGGCCTTTCTCACGGACAGCAGCCTGGTACGCCCGGTCGCCTGGGCGACGGCGGGCATCGCTCTCTATGCCATCTGGGACTACTCGCACACGGCCGCGCGGACCCGCCGGTCGCTCAAGGCGTGAGCTGGCGACGATGACGGGCAGGCTCCCTTCGTTGGTCGAGCGGCGGAAATACCTGAGGGCCGCGGTCGCCATGGCGACGGCGTCGCGGCGCGCCATTCTCAGGCGAATGGCTCGCGGGTATGGCCGGCGTCTCAAGGCCGACGCCACCCTGGTGACTGATGCGGATCTGGAGGCGGAACGCGTACTGCGGAGGGAGATCGGCCGTCGTTTCCCCGAGCACGGCATTTTCGGAGAGGAGTTTCCCGCCATCCTCCCCAACGCGGATTTCCAGTGGATCCTGGATCCCATCGACGGCACCCTCAGCTTCACACACGGCATCCCATTCTTCGGTACCATCATCGCCCTGCACTACCGCGATCGCCCGATCGTGGGGGTGATCGATCATCCCGCCCTCGGGGTCTGCTACAGCGCCGGCCTCGGGTTGGGCGCCTGGTGCGATGGGCGGCGACTCAGAATACGCGACGCGCGGGCGGCGGATCTCCCGCGCGAGATCGTCTCGGCCTCGGACCGGCCGCGGTTCGTCCTCTGCCGGAGCGCCCGCGCGTTCGACGCGCTGGTGCGAGCGCATGCCAACGTGCGGGGTTACACCGATTGCCTGGCGCACACCATGGCCGCCGAGGGGAAGATCGGGGCCGCCGTGGACTACGGAGTCCGGCTCTGGGACATCGCGGCGACACAGCTGCTGATCGAGGAGGCGGGCGGCCGCTACGAATGCGTCTATCGCGGCCGGCATCGGGGGCTCCCGCTCTACGGGATCATCTGCGGGAAGCCGCGCGTGGTCCGATGGCTGCTCCGGGTGTTCGGGAGCGGCGGCCGGAAGCGTTAACAGAAAGGGAAGACTACGATGGCGCAGGACATCAAGCGCGTCACTTTGCGCTGGCTCGACGACCAGCTATTCGAAGGCGGGGAGGAAACTGGAGCGACAATGACCGTGGATGGACACAACCGGGCGGCTCCCAGTCCGGTGATCTACCTGCTCATGGCGGTGGCCGGGTGCACCGGGGCGGACGTGGCCTCCATCCTCAAGAAAATGCGGGTGTCGCTCAGCGACTTCCGCATCGACACGGTGGGAACCCGGCGAGAGGCTGAGCCGCGACGCTATGTCTCCATTCACCTGGTCTACCATCTCCGGGGCGAGGGTCTCGACGAGGCCAAGGCCCGGCGGGCGATCGACCTCTCCATCGAGAAGTACTGCTCTGTAATGCATTCGCTGGCCCCCGATCTCCGCGTGACCTACGACCTCGATCTCGTGGCGTGAGGCGGGTGGCGGTCAGACCTCTCGCGTGGGCGGTGGTTGCCGGAGCCCTCCTTGCTCCGATGGCCACGCCTCTTGGGGCGCAGACGATCAAAGAGTGGGGGATTCAGGCGCTCGGTGCGCTGGCCGATCCGGCCTTCGTGGGCGGCGGACCGTACGGGGCGTTGCGCTTCGGGGACCGGACCCGGGCCGCGGTAACGCTCAACCCCGGCGTGCAGGATGGACAATTCGCGTTTCGCGGCGAATTGCTCGGCCACTTCCTCCTCAACGGGAGGAGCAAGCGGCCACAGGTCTACGCCCTGGCTGGCGTGGCCGGCGTGGCCGGAGCGACTGGACGTGGCTGGTTGGTGATGGGAGCCGGACTGGAGGCCAGTCCTGGCGGGCGATCTGGCTGGGCGCTGGAGCTGGGGGTCGGGGGAGGTGTGCGGGTCAGCGCCGGGTTCCGGTGGCGCCGATTTCCCCCGACGTGGGTTCCCACCCAGTGAACGCGTTCGATGCGATCCTGGGAAATGGCCTGAAAGATGAAGACGACTACTCGGTGGTCAGCTCGACGGTGGGGGAGCGCCGGACCACGGGCTGGCAGTACCGCTCTCCGAGAAGGCGAAGCTGAGCAATCTCCTCTTCCGAGAGCTGCCCATACCGCTCGCCGAGGTACTGCATGGTGTCGTCGAACCATTCCTTCTGGTGCTCCGGCAGCGCCTCCAGCACTCCGCAGCGAAGGATGTGGCCGAACATCTCGTCACGAGCCTGCTCGAACTCCGTCGCCGTGCGGCGCGGTTTCTTCTTCGTCATTCCGAATCCTCTCCTTTTGGGCCTCTAGGCGCGCGGAATATAAAAGAATGCCACCGGGCGGCGCAATTCAGGGCGGTGACCCTCCAACTTCCCCCCGCCATTAGATTTCCGGGCCGGAACCATGGCCCTCCCGAGGGGCAATCACCATGAGCGATGACGAGGAAGTCTACGGCGAGGAGCGGGCGCAGCGATTGGTGGAGCGCCTGCGCGAGCTCGCCGAGTTGATCCGGGAGCTCGACCGGTCGGGGCAGCTGCTCCAACGGGTGCCCGACCTGCTGCGCCTCATGGGAGACGCTCGCTCCGAATTGTTTCACTATGAAGTCCGCTCGACCTACGACACGCCGGAAATCGCGGACCACCGGCGGATCGTGGACTCCGCCCAGCGCAGCGACTTCCTGACCAGTGATGATCCAGAGGACGACGAGCCATGGCGACCCCACCGCCCGGACTGAAGCGGTTTTACCTCCTGCTGGCCGGCGTCGCCGCCGCCGGGCTGGCCGTTCTGGCGTTCCTGGTGGCCCGGCCACCGTCGGTCAGCATTCCGGTGGACGTCAAGGTCCAGCCGTCGGACACCGCTGGGTTCCGGGGCTACGTCCTGGGGTCCGCCAGTGCGCCGGTCGAGGTCACGGAGTACGCCGATTATCAGTGCCCCTCCTGCCTTCACTTCGAAGAGATCCAGTTTCCGGACGTCCGTGACCGCCTCATTCAGGCCGGACGAGTCCGCTGGCGCTACCGGGATTTCCCGCTGGCCCAGCACAAGTTCTCGCGGGTGGCGGCCCACTCCGCCGCCTGTGCCGATGAACAGGGCAAGTTCTGGGAACAGCACCGGGCGATCTATGTCGGCCAGCCCGACTGGTCGTTCAAGCGGGACGCCGCCCCCATCTTCCGCGACTACGCCAAGCAGAACGGACTCGCTCTCGGCCGCTACGACGCCTGCATGCAGTCGGCGAAGTACGCCGGCCGGATTCAGGCCAGCCTCGACGAAGGCATGAAGGTGGGCGTGCAGGCGACTCCCACCTTCCTGATCGGAGGGCGGCTGTACTCGGGCGTGCAAACCTACGACGCGCTCAAGGCCATCATCGACTCCCTGCCGCCGCCTGCGGGGAGGTAAGTCGTGAAGTATCGGATGGCGGGGGCCCTGCTGAGCCTGGTCGGGCTGTTGCTGGCCACCTATCTGTACCTCTACAAGATCGGCGAGATCGGGACGCTCGCCTGCGGGACTGGGAGCTGTGAGACGGTCCAGCTGAGCCCCTACAGCCGCTTCCTCGGCGTCGAGGTGGCGATGATCGGGATCTGCGGGTACGGCCTCCTGCTGCTCCTGAGCCTGCTTGGGCTGCAGGCCTCGCCCGGGAGGCGCAGCTGGGTCGGCCGGTTGCTGCTGACCGGTTCGGGTCTCGGCCTCGTGTTCACCTGCTATCTCACCTACGTCGAGCTGTTCGTCATCGAGGCGATCTGCCGCTGGTGTGTCGCCTCCGCGGCGATCATCACCCTGATCTTCGTGGCGGCCGTCCTCGATTGGAGGGCGGGCGCCCCGAGTCAGGAGTCGAGAAGCTCCACGTGAGCGACGGCTATACGAACTTCCGATTATCGGAAGCCGCTCCGGCGGAGACGCCTCGTCACGCTGATGGCGCCAAACGCCCAAACCGCCACCGCCTTCTTCGGACTGCCGCCGAATCGGGTGGTGGAGATGGGGGCGCAGATCCAGTTCTAGGTGGGTCGGGGATCAGGAGTGGGGAGCCGCCCTGTTAGTGCCTCGCAAAGACCGTCGTCGTTCCCTTCGCGTCAAAGGTCAGCACTTCGTAGGGATCCTTGGAGGTGTCCATGCCCGGCGCCGCACCCGGCATGCCGGGCGCAGCGAGGCCCAGGACTTTCGGCCGCTCGCGGAGCAGGCGTTCGATGTCGCCGGCAGGTACGTGGCCTTCGATGACATATCCCGCGATCACGGCCGTGTGGCAGGAGGACACGCCCCTGGTGACTCCGAGCTCCGCCTTGATGCTTGCGAGTGCCGCGTCGTCGAGGTCCTTGGACGTGACCTTGTAGCCCTTGGCCTTCAGGTAGTCCACCCACTGCTTGCAACAGCCGCAGCTGGCTGACTTGTAAACCACCATCTCCGGGGCCGGCGTGGGCCGGGCGGCGGAGACTGACGCCGCCAGCGCTCCAAGCAGGATCCCCACCACCAATAGACGAGACTTCAGGCGCATCACCCTTCCTCCGATTCGTACATGTCCTTGAGCCGGCCCACTACGGCGGGGTCGGCGAGGGTCGTCGTGTCTCCCAGGGCCCGGCCCTCCGCGATGTCCTTGAGCAGCCGGCGCATGATCTTCCCGCTCCGAGTCTTGGGGAGATCGGCTGAGAATAAGATATCATCGGGCCTTGCGATGGCGCCGATCTTCTTGCTCACGTGGTCCTTGAGATCATCCTTAAGCTCCGCGGTGGGCTTGCGGCCTTCCTTGAGCGTGACAAAGGCCGCCAGCGCCTGGCCTTTGAGATCATGCGCCTTACCCACCACGGCGGCCTCCGCCACGGCCGGGTGATCGACCAACGCGCTTTCCACCTCCATGGTGCCGATCCGGTGTCCCGCCACATTGAGAACGTCGTCTACCCGGCCGAGGATCCACCAGTAGCCGTCCTCGTCCACCTTGGCCCCGTCCCCGGCGAAATATCGGCCGGGGAATCTTGACCAGTAGGTCTGGCGATATCGCTCATCGTCGCCGTAGATGGTGCGCAGCATGCCCGGCCACGGCTCGGTGATGGTCAGCAGTCCACCGCCCTTCTCGAGGGGCTGGCCGGCGGTGTCCACCAGCTCCGCCGAGATGCCGGGGAAAGGGATGGTGGCGGACCCGGGCTTGGTGGTGGTCACGCCTGGGAGCGGCGTGATCATGATCCCCCCCGTTTCGGTTTGCCACCAGGTATCCACGATCGGGCAGCGCCCGCCCCCGATGTGTTTGTGGTACCAGATCCAGGCCTCGGGATTGATCGGCTCGCCTACGGAGCCGAGGAGCCTGAGCGTCGAGAGGTCGTGCTTGGCGGGGAGATCCTCACCCCATTTCATGAAGGCGCGGATCGCGGTCGGTGCCGTGTAGAAGACGGTGACGCCGTACTTGTGGATCAGACGCCAGAAGCGGTCCCGCTCGGGCCAGTCGGGGGCACCCTCATACATCAGCACGGTGGCCCCGATGGCGAGGGGGCCATATACCACGTAGGAATGGCCGGTGACCCAGCCCACGTCGGCGGTGCACCAGAAGACATCGCCGTCCCGGAGGTCGAAGACGTATCGAGTGGTACACGCTGCCTGGGTGAGGTACCCGCCGGTGGTGTGGACGATGCCCTTGGGTTTCCCGGTGGTCCCCGAGGTATAGAGGATGAAGAGCATGTCCTCCGAGTCCATCGCTTCGGGGGCACACTCCGCGGGAACATGGTCGACCAGGCGGTGCCACCAGTGATCGCGGCCCTCGGTCATGTTGACGAACGACTCATCGGCGTCGTCGCCGTGACGGCGGCGAACCACGATGACATGTCGCACGGACGGGCACTGCTGCAACGCCTCGTCGGCTACCCGTTTCAGTGGAAGGACCTGGCCGCGACGATAGCCGCCGTCTGCGGTGATGACGGCGACGGCCTGCTGGTCGTTGATCCGGTCCCGGAGAGAGTCGGCCGAAAAGCCGCCGAAGACAACCGAGTGGATCGCCCCGATCCGGGCGCAAGCCAGCATCGCGATGGCGGCCTCGGGGATCATGGGGAGGTAGATGGCGACGCGGTCTCCTCGACGCACGCCGAGGCTTCTGAGCGCATTGCCACAGCGCCTGACCTCGCGGGCCAGGTCCCAGTAGGTCAACACCCGCCGATCACCGGGCTCTCCTTCCCAGACGATGGCGGCCTGGTTTCGGCGCGGGGTGGTCAGGTGCCGATCCAGACAGTTGACAGAGGCGTTGAGCTTGCCGCCCACGAACCACTTGGCGTGCGGGGGGCTCCACTCCAATACCCGGGACCAGGGGGTCATCCACTCCAGGGTGCTGGCCTGGGCTGCCCAGAATGCTTCCCGATTGTAGGCCCCTTCCCGATAGAGGGCCTCGGTGGCTGCGGCCTGGCGGGTGAAGTCGGCCGGCGGTGGGAAGCGGCGTTGCTCGGAGAGCAGGGTCGCGAGTTGGTCTTTCATGGCGGCCTGATGGGAAGGCGCGGGACGGAAAGGTAACCCGGGGGTACGAAAGCGGCCCCAGGGTCGGAGGGCAAGGGTAGCGTCGCTGAAGAGTGGGGTCGCTGGGGGTGTCCCAAAGGCGTGGCAATTTCCTCTCGCGGTGGCGGTTTCCCGCTACAGCATTGATACGGTTTGTGCAAGTTATGCCATGTAAATCGTTGTGATGCAATATATTGCAGCTGTGGCATGGCGTTCGCTATTTACACAGCCGGAGGCCACAAGGTCTCCGACAACTGATCCGCCCGATAAGAGCACACCCGGAGTGATCCGGGGCCGCAAAACTAGAGGTCTCAGCGGTATGCTGAGATAGCTCGGTGCCGAAGGCGGGATGCAGCGCGAAAGCGTGATGCGCCCGTCAACCTCAAAACGGCGGCGTTTCGCGCTAGGTGTGCTTCGGGCGTGGAGGAGCGTATGCTGACCACGCAACCGAACAGCAAGATGCTCGCAGCGCCGGAACATCTGGGGCTCGACACCCGGACCGACTTCCGGCAACAGGCGGCCGCCCTGCTCGAGGAGCTTCCTGAGCGGACCGGCCAGCTCATCATCGATCTCAGTGCCACGCGCCAGGTGGATTCGGCGGGACTTGGGGCTCTGATGCTGGTCCAGCGCCGCGCGGCGGAGCGCCGCCAGGCGGTGGTCCTCCGGAACGCGAACGACGAACTGCGGTTCCTGCTGGTCCTGACCAAGCTGGACGATCTCTTTCAGCTCGAGTCGGCGGCCTGAGGAGTAGGGCGATGGGTGAAGTTCTGGCGGGACCCACCCGCCGGCGGGTGCTCTTCATCGAAGACGAGCATTCGCTTCGGTCCAGCTATCAGCGCTACTTTCAGCAGCGCTACGAGATGGCCTTTGCGGCGACCGGCGCGGAAGCGATGGCCCTGCTGCCCGCCTGCCGTCCGGACGTCGCCGTCCTCGATATGCGGCTCCCCGATACCGACGGGATTGACCTCCTGCGTCGGATCCGCGAGCTTCTCCCCGACCTGCCGGTGGTGATTACCACGGCCTATCTGAGCGTGGAGCCACAGCTCAGGGTCCTCGATCTCCGGTACAGCGGCTATATCGTCAAACCCTTCGATCTCGACGAGCTCGGTCAGTCCATTGATGCCGCCCGCTGAGGGTGCGCTTCTCGAAGCCCTGGATCTCAGTCGTTCATTCGGTCGTCGCCCCGTCCTGCGCGGGGTAAGTCTCGCCTTGCGTCCCGGGGATGTGATGGTCGTCCTGGGTCCCAATGGCGCCGGCAAGAGTACCCTGCTCCGGCTCCTGAGCGGGCTGCTACGACCGGGGTCCGGCGAAGTGCGGTGGAAGGGTACGACGTTGCGCCGTGGCGATCACCAGGCGCGGCGCCGGCTGGGCTTGCTGGCCCACCAGTCGTTCCTCTACGACGATCTCACCCTGATGGAGAACCTGGTGTTCGCCGCTCGCCTCTACGCGCTCCCCGATCCGCGGGCGGCGGCCCGGGCCGCCCTGGCGGACGCCGGACTGGCCGAGCGCGCGGACGATACGCCTCGGGCGCTGAGTCGCGGGGCGGTGCAACGCGCGGCCGTGGCGAGAGCCTTCCTGCACGAACCGGAGGCGGTACTGCTGGATGAGCCGTTCACGGGGCTGGACGCATCGGCTGCGCACCACTTGCGGGACCAGCTGGGTCAGCTCCGGAGCCGCCGGGGAGCCGCCTTGCTGGTCACGCACCGTCCCGACGAAGCCTGGGAGCTGACCAACCGGGTCGGGGTGATTCTCGACGGTCGCCTCGCCCTCGATGAGCCGCGGCCCGACGACCTGTCCGCGTTTCTGGGGCGCTACCACGCGATGATCCGTGGGTAACTGGTTGCGTTCCGCTCTGGCGGTTGCCGCCAAGGACATCCGGCTCGAGCTCCGGAGCAAGACCAGTCTGCTTTCCGGGACGGTCTTTGCTGCCCTGGTCCTGTTGATCTTCAACTTTGCCCGGGATCCGACCGGCCTCTCCGCCTTGGACCTGGCGCCGAGTGCGCTCTGGGTCACCTACGCCTTCGCCTCGATCGTCACGCTCAATCGAGGATTTGCGGTCGAGCGCGAGAATGCCGCCCTGGATGGCCTCCTCCTGGCTCCCTTGCCTCGGGGCGCCCTCTACCTGGGGAAGTATTTCGCGAATTTCGTGTTCGTCGCTTTCATCGAAGCGGTGACCTTGCCGCTCTTCGTCCTCTTCTTCAACCTGGACCTGAGTACCTCCTGGTGGGGCATCATGCTGGTCGCGATTCTGGCGACGGCGGGATTCCTGGCCGCGGGGACCGTCTTCAGCGCCATGGTGATCCGCACCAGTTTCGCCGAGCTGATGCTCCCGGTGCTGCTGCTCCCCTTCATGGTGCCGCCCTTGATGGCGGCCGCGGAGTCCACGGCCCATCTGCTGGGAGGCCGTCCGTTGAGCGAGGTCATGGGGTGGCTTAGGTTTCTTGCGCTCTATGATCTGGCCTTCGTGACCCTCTGCGGCATGACCTTTTCCTTTGTTGTGGACGAATGAGCATGGATCTCGCGCAAGCGCAACGCGTCGTTCGGCGGGGAGCGTGGTTGACCGCGATCGCGGTGGTCGGCGCCGTCGGCATCTATGTGATGGCGCTGAGCTTCACGCCGCCGGATATCCGACAGGGGTTGGCGCAGAAGATCTTCTACATTCACGCCCCCGCCGCCTGGAACGCCATGATGGCGTTCGTGCTGGTGGGGATCGCCAGCGGCCTCTACCTCTGGTTGGGGGACCCGCGGCTCGACCGCTTCGCGGCGGCTTCGGCCGAGGTCGGCGTCGCCTTCTGCTGCGTCGTGCTGACTACCGGGCCGATCTGGGGCAAACCGATCTGGGGCACCTGGTGGACCTGGGATGCCCGCCTGACCCTGACGCTGTTCCTGTTCTTTCTCTTCCTGGGTTACCTGGTGCTGCGGCGGGCAATTGTGGATCCGATGGAACGAGGCCGCTTCTCTGCGGTGGTGGGGATCCTGGGGATGTTGCTGGTTCCCTTCATTCACCTGAGCGTGTACTTCTTTCGGACCCTTCACCCTCAGCCGATTCTAATGAAGCCCAGCTCTCCATCCCTGCCCCCGGAGATGTTACGTACCCTGCTCACCTCGTTCGGGGTCTTCACTCTCCTTTATATAGGGTTCGTCACCCTGCGGTACGGATTGGCCCTCGCCACGGAAGCGCAGGAGGCGCGGCGCCATGCCTGAAGCTCCCGCCAACGGTGGGTACATGGTCGCGGCCTATGTCATTGCCGCGGTCATCTACGTGATTTATTCCCTCTCGCTGTGGACGCGGGCGAGGCGGGCCCTGAACGACACGGAGAAGGGGGGCGCTTGATCGGATGAACCCGGTGCGCGGGGCGCTCGATCCCGCGCACCGGTCCTGCATCACTTCTTCTTCAGTAGCACCATGCTCCACAGCAGTCCTGCCACGACCCCTCCCAGGATCGGTCCGATCCACCAGACGATGGCGGCGATGAATCTCCCCGAGGCCAGTTGAGGGCCGAAGGCCCGTGCCGGATTCATGGCCGCGCCGGTGAGCGGTCCGCCGACCAGGATGTCAAACAGCAGCACCAGCCCGATGCCGAACCCTCCAACCTTGGGCGCATCCGCCGAGACGGCGGTACCGTAAACCGCGGAGACCAGGAAGAAGGTGAGTACTGCCTCGATGGCGATGCCCTGGCCGATGCTCACATCCGGCGCGAGCGCCGGAGCTCCGAGCGTGGTGCCCGCGGTCAGGCTGCGGGGGAGCAGCCCCTTGACCATGAGGGCGGCGATTGCCGCTCCGACCAGCTGGGCCGCGATATAGTAGACGGCGGTCTTGCCGTCCACCTTGCGCCCGGCCAGCAGCCCCAGCGTCACGGCTGGATTGAGGTGGCCGCCAGAAATGTTCATGGTCGCCGTGATCCCGATGGCCAGGACCAGGGCATGTGCGAGGGCGATGCCCAGGAGTCCGTAGCTGGCGCCTGGCAGCGGGTTCACCAGCACGGAGCTGCAGCCGATGAAGATCAGGCCGAAGGTGCCAAAGGCTTCGGCGGTGAGGCGACTCGACAGCGGGTACATGGCGTTCCTCGTTGGGGGGTCGGAGCGTCCAGCCGGATTTGGGGGGCCGAATCTACCGTCCGAGGGTCGAGCGTGGAAGAGGTTCTTTCCTAATTCGCCCGGCGGAGTACCAGGCTCGCGTTGATCCCTCCGAATCCGAACGAGTTGCTCAGCAGATACTCGGGGCGCTCGGAGCTGCCCTCGCCCGTGATGTAGGCCAGGTCGCAGGCGGGATCGGGGGTCTGGAGGTTGACCGTTGGCGGGAGCCAGCCCCTCCGGCTGGCCAGGGCGCAGATCGCCGCCTCGATCGCGCCGCTGGCACCCAGCGCGTGACCGTAGTACCCCTTGGTCCCGCTGACCGATGCCTTCCGCGCATGCTCCCCCAGGACCTGCTTGATCGAGCCGGTCTCGGTGGAATCGTTGAGCGGGGTCGAGGAGCCGTGCGCGTTGATGTAGCCGATCTCGTGAGGCTGGACTCGCGCGTCCTCGAGCGCGATCCGCATGGCACGCGCCGCCTGGGCGCCGTCGGGGCGTGGGGCGGTCATGTGGTGGGCGTCGTTGGTGAGCCCATAGCCGCAGACCTCCGCGTAGATCGGGGCTCCGCGGGCGAGGGCCCGGGTCCGCTCTTCCAGGACGACCACCGCGGCACCTTCGCCCATCACGAATCCGTCGCGTCCCCGATCGAACGGCCGGCTGGCAGTCGCGGGATCATCGTTGCGGGTGGACATGGCGCGAATGAGCGCGAAGGCCCCGTAGCAGAGAGGAGACAAGGGAGCCTCGGCGCCACCCGCCACCATCACGTCGGCGTCACCCCGCACGATGGCCCGGAATCCGTCGCCGATCGCGATCGCGCCCGAAGCGCAGCTCATGCCGTTGGTCGAATTGGGACCCGTCACGCCGAACTCGATAGCGATGTTGCAGCTGGCGGCCCCGGCGAAGACCATGAGGGCCAATCCGGGGTCCACCTCCCGCGGACCTCCACTCAGGTACTTGGGATACTGCGACTCGGCAAAGGCGACGCCACCGAGGGCGGTACCCATCATGGCTCCGATACGCTCCCGGTCTTCCCGGGCGGGATCGATTCCCGCGTCAGCAAAGGCGAGACGGGCCGCCGCGATGCTGAATTGGGAATAGCGATCGAGGCGTTTGACCCGCCGCTCCTCGATGTGATCGGTGGGGAAGAAGCCGTCGACTTCGGCCGCGATGTGAGAGCGGAACGGGGTGGGGTCGAACCGGGTGAGGGTGCGGACCGCCGAGCTGCGCTGCTGCAATCCTGACCAGAGGCCCTCGACTCCGATGCCGATCGGAGTGACGACGCCGATCCCGGTGATCACGACTCGCCGGGGCTCACTCATTGATGTCCTCCACGAAACGACGAATGCCCGCCAGGGTGCGACTGGCGATGCCATGAATGAAGACGGGCCCAATCACCCACTCGGCGGCGGCCGTTCCTACCAGGGGCCACGCCGGGCCGGCCCAGTCGTGCACGACGCTGACTTCCGTCTCCTGACCCATCTCGGTCATCCGCCAGGCGACGTCCATGCCCTTGGTGACGCCACGGATATGCCGGTAGCGCACCTCGCCCTGCTCGGCGTCGATCCACATCTCCGAGACCCACCAAGTGGGATACTTGAGAAGGCCGAAGGGACGCCAGGCCGCCATTTCTACCACCCCACCGTCCGGCCTCCGCTGCAGCATGGTGACCCATCGGTAGTGGCTGAGTAACCGGGGCCAGCGCTCGACGTCCGCGGCGGCCTGGAAGACCCGGTCACGAGGGGCGCGCATGCGAAGGGTATCGACGGTTCTCACTACGGCTCCCCGGTTCGCCAGGTGACCAGAAACCGGAACCAGGGGCGGCGGTCCACGGAGGCCTGGATGCCGGCCTCGCGCAGCTGCGCCGTCAGCTCGCCGTCGGTGAAGCCGCGGCGAATCGAAGTGATGCCGTCGGCCCGGGTCGCGGGATCAAACCGGAGCAGCCGGGCCGCGACCCAGAACCCCGCCGTGGCCAGCTCGCTGCGGCGCAGGTCGGAGATGATGACTCCGCAACGGGCGATTCGATCGCAGGCGATGAAGAGCCGGCGTTGGACCTCGGCGTCGAAGTGGTGAGCCAGCTGACTCACCAGGACGACGTCCACACTCCGATCACGGAAAGGCGGGATGCCGGCGCAGCCGACCGCGACGGGGACTCCGCTGGCCCGAGCAAGCCGCGCAGCCGTGGGGTGACGCTCCAGCCCCACCGGAACGATCCGGATGCCCCGGCTCGTGCCCCAACGAACCGCGGTGGCCGGCAGGTCTCCCGAGCCGGTCCCGATGTCGAGTAGCGAGACGACCGATCCGCGTGGAGCAGGCCCCAGAAGCCGCTCCAGACCATCCTCGAGCGCGGAACGACCCCCGAACCAGCGGTTGGCTCTTGCGATGTTGCGGAGGGATTCCTCCGCGGCCTTGGGATCGGAGTGTGGATCGTCGAGCAACTCCTGTCCCGGTGCCGGCGCCAGGGTCATCCGGGACTCAACCCCGCGTAGCCGCCGCGATAGTAAATGAGTGGTCGAGAATGGGCCGGGTCTTCCGTGGTCCCGCCCCCGGTCACCCGGGCGACGAACAGTGAGTGGTCGCCCAGGGGATACTGCGCGAATTTCGTGCACTCGATGTAGGCCAACGCCCCTTCGAGAATGACCAGCCCCTGGGGACTCACCGAATACCCCACTCCTCCGAAGCGGTCCTCCTGCCCTCCGCCGGCGAAGCGACGCGAGACGGTCTCCTGGAGGGAAGAAAGGATGTTGATCGCGAAGTCGTCGGTGTCGCTCATCACATTGAACATCTCCGCCTGGTGCTCGACGCAGATCGAGATGAGCGGCGGCTCAAGTGATACGGACGCGAGGCTGTTCGCGGTCATCCCGGTGAGCCTGCCCTCCCGGTCCCGGGCCGTGATCACCACCACGCCGGTGGCGAACCGTCCGAGGAGCTGGCGGAACCTGGCCGGATCGACGTCGTTGCCGCTCACAGGAGGGCCCGGGTGAGAAAGAGCGGGTTGAGCACTGCACGCGCCGGGACGAAGTCGCCCGTCACGCCGATCAGGGTGTCCGCCATTCCGGCTCGGCGTCCCAGCCGGGCAACCGCGCGATCGAAGAGACCGGGGAACCACATGGCGTAGCCGATCAGCCGCTCCACCGCCCACTTACCCGCGAAGGCGCGTCGCCGATCGGCGACGTATCCGGCCAGGCTCGCCGCCTTGGGGATTCCGGGAGCCAGGAGCGCGCCCAGGATCCACTTCGCCGCCAGCTCGGCCCCCAATAATGCCGAGTGAATCCCCTCTCCGGTGAACGGGTCGAAGAAGTCGGCGGCATCGCCCACCAGCAGCGCCCCATCCGCGACGACCCGCCCCGACCAGGCGGCAAAGGGTCCAGTCACCAGGATTTCATCGGTCAGGCCGCGCGGGTCCACTCGCCCAGCGATACCCGGGAACTCGGCGAGGCGCCGGAAGAAAAAGCGGTGCGGCCGCCCGCGCGCCTCCGCCGCTCGCCGAAAGGGGACCACCAGCGCCACGTTGGCAAGGTCGGGGCCGATCCGATTGAGTCCAGCGTAGCCCTGGTCCCCTACGTGCAGCTCCGCCACACCCTCCAGCCCATCGACACCGGTCAGGTGGGCCACGAACGCCAGGCGTCGAGGGATGCGGTGGTAGCGCCGCCCCAGGCGCCGGGCCACGATGGAGCGAAGACCATCCGCACCGACCGTAATCCGGGCGTGGAGGGGCCGGCGGTTTCCCGTTGAGTCCCGAAGCAGCGCCCCCGCCACCGCCCCTCCATCATATAACAGCTCCTCGGCGCTGAGTCGTTCGTCGAGTCTGGCGCCGGCCTGCCGGGCCGCCTCCACCAGCCGGGCATCCAGCACCCGTCGCGCCACGGAGAGTCCTGTAGGCCGGAACGGTTGACCTCCGGCCCGGGCGAAGAGGCCGGTGAGCCGGGACCCCCGGGGGGCGACTACCGTGGTACCCTGAAGCGGCTGTGCGCCTGCTTTCTCCAGATCTCCCACTATTCCCAGATGGTCCAGCCGCCGGACGGCTTCCGGGCTCAAGTACTCCGAGCAGGCCTTGTCTCTCGGAAAGCTGGCTCGATCCGCAACCATTACGCTGAGTCCGGCCCGAGCGAGATGGGTGGCGAGCGCGCTCCCGGCCGGACCCGCGCCAATCACCAGGACATCGAGCACTCAGGCCACCCGGGTGAAGAGGACGCCGTCGAGCAGCAGTCGGTTCCGGTTGAAGTCGTCGAAGGAGATCGAGAATCGCTCGGGAGTGCCACCGTCCAGCGCAATGAGGATGTCGGTCCCGTCGAGCTGGTATCGACAGTCGTGGCGGTGGATCCGGGGAAATCCTTCCACGGCGGAGAAGCTCTCGACGGTCTTGAGGCAGGAGCCGCCGGTGTCGAATCGGAAGGTCGTCGTGATTCGCTGCACGTCATTGACCACCGTGACGAGGAACACGTTTTGCCAGGTGCCCACGATGGCGGTGGTTCCCCCGCCTCCGCCGCTGCTGGTGCCGCCGCCATTTCCTTCTTCCAGTCCGGTTGGCGGTCGCGAGGTCGGTGAACAGGCGGTCAATGCGAGGAGAACCAGAGCCACAATGCCGCACCCCCCAACCCTGCGAGGGTGGTGGCCAATGCGTTGACCCCGTCGTTGGTGAGCCAGCCCAGCCCTGACACTGAAGTCGAGCGAGTCCCGCACCGGTGAACCCGCCGTTCAGTCGCGCAATCGCAGGTGCTGCATCGAAACTTCCCTTGCCAAAGGGCCCCGATTACGGAATCGGCGGCCATGCCCAGGAAACCTACTCCGCCCGCTGCCAGAAGCCGAGCGTCGTGAGTCAGGACCGCGGCGCAGGCCGCCACCAGGGCGCCACCCAGGGCTCCGCCCAGCGTTCCTATTGTGGTGACGCCCCCGCTGGTACCCGCCGGCACGGGGTGTCCCGAGATGATCGAATAGGGGGGCCGGGACGAGCGAGCGCCCCAGGAGGTGGCCCAGGTATCGGCGGCTGCGGCCGCCAGGCTGGCCGTGACGATCCAGATCGCCGGGCCGGGGAATTGCAGCCCAAGCAGCCCACCGAGTCCGGCGATGCCGCCGTTGGCCAGTACCTGCCAGTGGTCGCGGCCATGGTCTCTCGGGTCCAGCAGGGCCTTGGTTGGGTCAGGGAGGAGCCGGGAGACCAGGGTGGAGGGGATGAAAAAGGCGAGCAGGACGGCCCCCCCGCCCCATCCGGTCCCGCTCAGGATGGCGGTGCCGATCCCGGCAGCGGCAAGGGCCCCGCCTCGAGACAGGGCCCCGGTCCACCAGGCCAGGGCGGCCACCAGTGAACCGGCCAGCAAAGACACCAGTGGAGAAGAGGGGGCGCTCACATGACCTTTCCGAGTGGTTCAAACATATTTCTGAAACACCCACAACCCCCAAAGACATTGACCGAAAGCGCGACGGTCCACGCCATCATCCCGATGAGCCTCCTGGAGGCTCTGCGGAATCTGGACACACCGGTAGAGGATGGCCTGGAGGAGCTGGCGGGGGAGATGGTTGCCAAGCGGCTGGGGCTGAGCGCGACGGTGGCGGCCCAGATCCTTCGGTATCGCGATGCCGTCCGACACAATGGCCGGGTACCGCTGGACGAGGCGGTCGCGGTTTTTCGGCTGGCGGGGAGGCGCCCCGATGCGGCCCTGGTCTTCGCCGATGCCGGGCGGCGTGCGGCCCGTTATGCCGCTCGGCAGAGTGCCCTCACGGTGCGGGCTCTGGTACGAGCGAGTCCGAGGCCGCTGAGCCGTCGAGTTGGGGGCCGGGCCGCCCGCGGGGTGGCGCGACGGTTCCTGCACACCGACCTCGAATTCGGATCCCAGGGGGCCACGGCCCGGGTCGCCATCCCGCTCTCGCTGATGGCCCATCCCGATGGCCGGGCCTGTACCTTCTACGGCGCGGCGCTCGGGGAGCTGCTCCGCCGCTTTACCGGTTTCGAGGGAGCCATGCTTCACGACAGCTGCCGCGGACGCGGCGCTTCGGTCTGCCATTGGCGGGCCGCTTCGGGGGGAGGATACCAGTGACGGCGTTGGAACGGGTGGATTGGGGAGATCTCAGGGAACAGCTCGCCCAGATGGGAGCGGATGCCTGGCTCTTGTGGTCCTTCCGCGGGGTCAACCCGGTCGCCGACCGCGTGCTGGGCATGGGGGGGATGGGGACCCGGCGACTCTTCGTTCTGTTGCCGCGGGACGGTGAGGCGGTGGCCGTCGCTCACCGGATCGAGCTCCAGCCGCTGGCCGCCTTTCCGGGCCGGGTGATCGCCTACTCGCGCTGGCAGGAACTGAAGGATGCGTTGAAGGGACTGGTCGCCGGGCGAACCGTGGCGATGGAAGTCTCCGAGGATGATGCGGTGCCGTACCTGGACCGGGTGCCTTATGGAGTAGTCCAGCTGATCCAGCGCCTGGGCGGGCGCGTGATCTCCTCGGCTCCGCTGGTCACCCGTTTCGCGGCCACCTGGAGTGGGGCCGAGCTGGAAGATCATCTGTTCGCGGCCGAGATCCTGGCGGAGATCGCCCGGGCGGCCGTGGCGGAAACGGTGCAATCCCCCGCGGGCGTGACGGAGTTCGAAGTGCAACAGAAGGTGGCGGCGGCGGTCCAGGCCAAGGGTCTGGTTTTCGATCATCCTCCCATTGTCGCCTTCGGGGCCAACACGGCGAATCCGCATTACGAGCCGAAGTCCGGAAGGAGCGCCGCGCTGAAGGAAGGAGACGTCGTCCTGTTGGACCTCTGGGCCGGCCGCCGAATGGATACCGTGTTTGCGGACCAGACCTGGATGGGATTCGCCGGGGCGCGTCCTACCGAGCGGGTGCTCCGGGTCTGGGAGACCGTCCGCTCCGCCCGGGATGCGGCGATTGCCTTGCTCCGTGAGCGGTGGCGCGCGTCGGAGCCAGTCTACGGCTTCGAGGCCGATCAGGCCGCCCGGGGAGTGATCGATGGCGCCGGTTGGGGAGCGGGCTTCGTGCATCGGACCGGGCATTCGATTGACCGGGACCTGCACGGCTCAGGGCCGCACCTGGACGACTACGAAACCCGGGACGACCGCCGGCTGGTGGCGGGGATCGGGTTTTCGGTTGAGCCCGGGATTTACCTGCCGGGCGAGTTCGGAATGCGGTCCGAAGTAAACGTGCATTTGGAGGCCGCAGCACCCCGCGTAACCCCCCGGGAACCGCAGAGAAATCTGATTCTCAAGGCGAGCTAAGTGCTGGTGTTGCAACGTGGAAAGCCGTTTCGAATGGAGCCCTCCGTTCGAATGTGACACAAACTTGACATGTGATTTAGCGCACCGCATATTGGCCGACGCTGCCTCTGGGCCGCAGAGGCGAGTGCGTCGTTTTTCGGTGTTCAACCCACAAATCTTTTCCCCTGTACTCCGGACCCCCGCCGGCGATTGCCGGACCCCGGGTGGAGTCTAGGCGGAGGCCCCACAAACCCTTGTTTCGGCAGCTCGTCCGCGGAGCTTCTCCGGATCGGATCGAGCATCGCCGCCAGTAAGGAACGAGGTCGGAAGTTTCTCGACCCCTCTCCAGCCCGGTCCGTTGGCGTCCGGGGTTGATGTCCAGGCGAGGCGACTTCGTTGAACACGGTGATGTGTCGGCGGTTTGACGGTTGGCAAGGCGACGTTCCCGTTTTCGGCTCCCCACTGAAGCAGCAGGCATGCAGTTCACTCTGATCCTTCGTTAGCAGGAGGAACCATGGTTCGAGCACTTCGTCGGATGCTCGCAACGGTCGGCGCCGTGGCTCTGCTCCCGTTTGGACTGGCGGCACAGGAAGCCGCCACCATCGGCGGGCAGGTATTGAGCCAGGACGGAAAGCCGATCCCCGGGGCGACGATCGCCATCCCCGAGATGGGGTTGGGGGCCACGTCGCGGACGGACGGGCGGTACACGGTGACCGTCCCCGCCGCACGGGTTCAGGGCCAGCGGGTCAGCGTCACCGCCCGCGCGATCAACTTCAAACCCATGACGGTGCAGGTCACCATCGCACCGGGGCAGCAGACCCAGGACTTCACCCTCGCACCGAACCCGTTGCAGCTGGGTGAAATCGTCGTGACCGGTACCGGCACGACGACTGAGTCCGAAAAGCTTCCCAACGTCCGCAGCAACGTCAGCGGGGAAGCCATCACCAAGACGAACGAGAGCAACGTCATCCAGGCCCTGGCAGCCCAGGCCCCTGGCGTCCAGGTCAGCCAGCAGTCCGGCGAACCCGGCGCAGGCTCGTTCATCAACATTCGCGGTATCCGCACCATTTACGGCGATGCGCAGCCGCTGATCGTCGTAGACGGTACCCCGGTCAACAACGACACCTACTCGACCGGTCAGTTCAATCCGACCGACGAGTTGGCCACCCCCGAGGTGGCCGGTGTGGCGAACGGGAACCGGGCCGAGGATATCAACCCGAATGACATCGAGAGCGTCGAGATCCTGAAGGGTGCGGCGGCGAGCGCGCTGTACGGCTCCCGCGCGGCTTCGGGCGTGATCCTCATCAAGACCAAGAGTGGACGCGCCGGGCCGACGCACTTCTCCATCGGGACCTCGTACTCGAGCGACCACGTTGCGCACTACTACGATCTGCAGACGCGGTGGGGTCAGGGCGCCAACGGGATCGACCCCCGTGTCGCCAACCCGGCTGCCTGCGACGCGCCTTCCGGCGCCTGCCGGCGCAGCTGGGGTCCGGATCTGACCGATCCGGCCACGGCGGCCCTGGGCGTGCCGACCACGGTCTACGATCACGCGCAGGAAGCGTACACGGACGGCTACAACTCGACGACGAATGCGACGGTGTCCGGCGGCAACGATCGGACGACGTTCTTCGTTTCGGGTGAGTACTTGTACAACCGCGGCGTGTTCGTAGGGCCGAACAACAAGTTCCAGCGCGGAACCGTCCGCGTGAACGCATCCCAGCGGATCGGCGAGGCGTTCAAGGTTGGCGCCAACGTGTCCTACGCCAACACCTTCGGTCAGTTCGTGCAGCGTGGTAACAACGTGAACGGCCTGCAGCTGGGCCTGCTCCGTACGCCGCCGAACTTCAACAACCTGCCCTATCTCGATCCCGTTACCGGCACCCACCGCTCGTACCTGTTCCAGCATCCGACGGCGACGGACATTGCGGTGAACCGCGGGTTCGACAACCCCTTCTACACCCTGTACGAGGGACAGAACACCTCGCAGGTCAACCGCGTATACGGGAACGTCAACCTGGATTACCAGGCGACCAAGTTCCTGAAGTTCGGGTACACCCTGGGTGGTGACTACAGCCAGGACGAGCGGATGGCGGCGGCCGGCCAGCAGTCGTCCGACGTGTCGGTCGGCGGCCGGGTGGTGGAAGGCAAGATCACCAACCTGTCACTGGACCAGAACCTGAACGGGACTGCCACTTGGCGGAAGGACGCCAACCTGGCCGGTACCGTCACGGTCGGGACCACGCTCAACATCCGGAACTACCGGGACCTGGGCAACACGGGCCGGACTCTGATCACCGAGCCTCCGTTCCGGCTGTCCAACACGGTGACCCGTGACCCCGTAGTCGACAACCAGTCGAACATCCACAACCTGTCGTTCTTCGGGCAGGCCACGTTCGACCTGTGGAACCAGTTCTACATCACGGCCGCGGCGACGCGGTTCGGGTCCTCGACCTTCACGCCGCAGAACCGCTACCGCTGGTATCCGAAGGTGGGCGCCAGCTGGGAGTTCACCAAGGCGTTGCATCTCTCGGAGGGGTCGTTCCTCACCTACGGGAAGCTGCGCGCGGCGTACGGCGAGGCGGGGACTGAGGCTCCTGCCTATGTATTCAACAATACCTACAATGCGCTGCCGTTCTTTGGCGCCGTACAGGGGACCTCGCTTACCCCCACGATCGGGGGCAATCCCGGTCTGTCGTCCAATGCCACGCTCGGCACCGATAACTTGGGCGCCGAGGTGAGCAAGGAGACCGAACTCGGCACCGACATCGGATTTTGGAAGGATCGGGCCGACATCAGCTTCACGTACTACCACTCGATCACGGACAACGTGATCGCCCCGCTGCCGCTGGCGCCCTCCTCGGGGTACCTGTTCCAGTGGCAGAACGCTCTGAAGCTGAAGAATGAGGGGGCGGAAGTCGCCTTCAACATCCGGCCGGTCGTGACTCGGGACGTGAGCTGGGACGTCGGACTCCAGTGGTCCAAGAACAAGAGCCGCACCCTCTCGATCGCGCACGGGGTCCAGTACGTGGGCACCGATCCGGCGGGAGCCACTGCCGAGTTCGTGCAGTGGGTCGCAATCCCGGGTGAGGAGTACGGTGTGCTCCGCAGCCAGGGCTGGGTACGTTGCGGTATCAGCCCGACCGGGACCCTGGGGAACAACGCCGGTGGTCAGGACAGTCTCGGGACGATGTGCGCCGGCCAGCCCAAAGGCGCGTTGTACCTGGATGCGACCGGCAACCCGGTTGCCGACCCGACGCTTCGGGTCGTGGCCAATCCCAACCCGAACTGGCTGGGCAGCGCCCGGACCAGCGTGCGTTGGAAGAAGTTGACCGTGTCCGGCCTGCTCGATGTCAAGAACGGCGGACAGGTCTGGAACGGCACCAAGGGCGCACTCCTCAGCTATGGTACCGCTGCGGAAACTGCCGTGCGTTGCACTTTCGTCTCCGGCAGCTGCGTGGGCAACGACAAGGTGCTCGGCAAGGACGCGGTTTACGGTTTCCCTGTACAGCCCACCGTCGGCGAGGGTATAAACACGGCAATCCCCATCGGCGCAGCCTTCTATCAGGGCGTGGCTGCCTGCCCCTTCACCGGCATCGACGACCCGTGCATCGAGGACGGCGGGTACGTGAAGCTGCGTGAGATCTCCGTGGGTTGGACGATGGATTACCCCTGGGTGCAGAAGTCCCTGGGGCTTTCCTCCATCGACGTCCGGGTCGCAGGGCGGAACCTGCACACCTGGTCCAACTACTCCGGGTACGACCCCGAGGCCAACCTGGGCGGCAACATCAGCGCCCGGTCGGCTGACTACTTCAATGCCCCGCAGACACGCTCGTTCGTGTTCTCGGTGACACTCAATCGCTAAGGCGAAGGAGCGCGTCTCTATGCGGAAATTCATCCATGC
>DATIWD010000057.1:0-4186 GCA_035519565.1 Gemmatimonadales bacterium
ATCTTCGACATCACCAAGCTCGAGTGGATGAACGGCCAGTATCTCTCGGCGCTCCCGGCCGACGAGCTGCTACCGGCGGTGACCCGCGAGCTGGACCGCCGAGGGGTCAAGTACGATACCGACCTTCACCGCGTGATCGACGTGGTCAAGATTCGCTCCCGAACCGTGCTCGATATTGTGGACCAAGTGACTACTCGACTCACCACCGAGCCGCGAGAGCCTGACGAGAAAGCAAGAAAGTTTATCGCGATGCAGGGCGAGCAGGAGTTTCGTCAAGGACTCGTGTTTACACTATCAGGCCTGGAGAAGCTTCCTTCGAGCAATTGGACATCCGAGAGCACCCTAACAGCCATCAAGGAAGTTGCCGTGACAACCGGTAAGAAGCTTGGGGACGTGATGCAGCCTGTTCGCATCGCTCTCACTGGATCAACAGTCTCCGAACCAGTCAATGAATTGTTAGGTGTGGTGGGGCGCGAGAATACCATCAAGAAGATCGGTAATTTTCTGAAGAAGGTCCCGAGTAGCGGAACTTGATGTCAAATTCAGCTTCAGCGGGGAGCATCGGTCTTGCCCTGGCGCTGCTCTCCGCCTGCGGCAAGCCGGCGCCCCAACAGCCGACCCCCGAGCCGGCGACGGCCGATACCACCCGTCCGATCAAGCCGATCATCGACTCGGGGGCCCACCCTCCTCCGCGGGTGATCATCCCGGCCGATACCGCCCCGCCCCCTCCACCACCGCTGATCCGCGCCGCGCTGCCGGTCCGCCTGGCCATGACCGGCGACATCAACCTCGGCACCAGCACTCAGCCCGGCGGCGTGCCGGCGGACAGCGGGCGGAGCACGTTCGCCAAAGTGGACTCGCTGCTGGTCGGTGACCTGGTGGTCGGGAATTTCGAAGGGATGTTTGCCGATAGTGGAGTCTCGAAGAAGTGCGGAGTGCCGGATACGGCGGGGGTGGCGTTCCGGGAGACGGGGACCGGGGACCAGGGACCAGGGACCGGGAAGGCAAAGGCCGCCCCCGATACCGCGAAGAAGCAGAAACCCAAGCGGATCTGCTACGCCTTTGCCACCCCGAGCTATCTCGCTCCGAGGCTCAAGGAGGCGGGGTTCACCCATCTCAACCTCGCCAACAACCACGCCAACGATTTCGGTCACGAGGCCCGGGTCCAATCGGACTCGATCCTGCATGCGCTCCCCATTGCCACCTACGGACCCCTGGGCCAGATCGTCATCGATACCCTGCGCCAGGGCGACCGCGGCACCATCGTGGGCCTGCTCGGCTTCGCCACCTATCCCTGGGCCTACGATCTGACCGACACCGCTGGCAGCCGAGCCGCGGTGGACTCGGTGCGGAAACTGGTGGACGTGCTGATCGTGACCTTTCACGGCGGCAAAGAGGGCAAGGACGCCAGCCACGTCGCGCCCGGCGAGGAGAACATGGTCGGTGAGCCCCGCGGCGACCTCCGCGCCTGGGCCCGCGTGGTGATCGATGCCGGAGCCGATGCCGTGGTGGGACACGGACCCCACGTGCTCCGGGGCATCGAGTTCTACCGGGGGAAGCCGATCTTCTATTCGCTGGGAAATTTCGCGACCTACAAGGGCTTCAGTCTCGAGGGTCCCATGGCGCTGAGCACGGTCCTCCAACTCGAGCTGACCGGAAACGGTGGATTCGTGACCGCGCGACTGGCTGCGTTGCAACAGCGATGGCGGCAGGGTCCCTCGCCCGATCCCAAGGGCCGAGCCATCAAGCAGGTCCAGCTCCTCACCCGACAAGACTTCGGTCCCACCGGCGCCCGGATCGGGTCCGATGGGACCGTGTTCCCTCCCGTAGACTAGTTCTTCCGAGGTATCGGGATCACCAGCCGTTCGTCGTCGGTGGTATCGGTCTTCTGGATGCTGTCCGGCGGGGTCATCTGCGCCTTCCGGAACGCGTCTGCCTCCGCCCTCTGCTTGCGAAGGTCCCTGATCGCGTCCTTGAACTGGGCCGCGTTCCCGGCCCGGACGGCGGCCTGTCGCAGATCGGCCAGCAGCTGATCGGTGCGATCGAAGGCCTTGGATTCGTTGGCGCCTTGCAACGGGATCAGGGCCAGGATCGCGGCGGGAATCTTGAGCCCCGCGATGTAAATGTTCTTCGAATCGAGCCCGAACTTGAGTCCGTGTGCCTCGGTGGTCCAATCGGGGAGCTTCACGTGATCGGCCCCCGGCTCCATGGCGACCGAATCCATGTAGGCCTGGACCATCGCGGTCACCACACTGTCGGCGATCTCCGCGTTGGTGCGGCTCAGCTTCTGGGCCAGCTCCTGAGGCGGCAACGGGAGCGGCTGGACCCAGAGCCGGCCGTCACCCAACCAGGCGCCGATCCGGGGAACCGGTCCCGGCGTGGGCGGAATGGGCGTGGTGTCCACCAGGACCGGCTCCGGGATAGAGGGAGCCGGAAGCAGCGCCACGCCCGGCGTCGGAGCCTGGGACGTAGCCTTGGGACGCTGGTCACCCTTGAGGAGTCGATCACGGGAAGCGTAGTAGGGTGCCTGCACCCCTCTCGGGGGACGCAGGTCCTCGGGAAGCACGATGAGATCGGAAGTCCGGGGGGCGTAGTGCGGGAGCCAGCCTTCCACCCGCCAAATGACGAGCAGGAGAGCGTGAACCACCACGCTCACCAGGACCGCTACGACACCGAGTCGTCCGAATCGAGCGGGTTTGAAGGGATACTCACCACGCGGGCGCAACGGCGTCCTCTCCATGGCGGGCCAGCACTCGGCCCAAGCGCTCGGCCGCGTCGATCAGACGCGCGGCAGGAACGGTCAATGCGATCCGGAAGAACCCCTCGCCACCCGGCCCGAATCCGCCGCCGGGCAGCACGATCACGCCTTCCTCTTCGAGCGCCCAGGTCGCGAACTGCGCCGAGGCGATCCCCGGCGGGACGGCGACCCAGAGATACATCGCTCCCTTGGGAGACTCGAGTGAAAAACCCGCCTTACGCAGCGCCGCCACCCCGGCATCCCGCCGCCTGGCCAGCTCGGCCACGTTGGGAGCAACCAGTTTCTCGGTCTGATCCAACGCTGTCACGGCCGCTTTCTGGGTCGCGAGGAAGGGCCCCGTGTCCACGTAGGTCTTGATCTTGGTGAGCGCCTGGATCAAGTGGGCCGTCCCCGCCGCCCAACCCAGTCGCCAGCCAGTCATCGAAAAGCTCTTGGACATCGAGAAGAACTCCACCGCCACCTCGCGCGCTCCCGCTACCTGGAAGATGCTCGGCGCCCGATAACCGTCGAAGGTGAGGTCGCAATAGGGATTGTCGTAGGCCAGCACGATCCCGTGTTTGCGACAGAATTCAACGGTCCGCTCCAGATAGTCCATCGGGGCGACCGCCCCGGTCGGATTGTTGGGGTAATTAAGGAATACCAGCCGGACCTTGGCGCAGACGTCGGCCGGGAGCTCCTCGAGTTCCACCAGGAACCGGGTCCGGGGTGTGATAGGATAGACGTACGGGACCCCACCGGCCAGCAACGTTCCTCCCAGGTACGCCTGATAACCGGGCTCCGGCACCACTGCGACGTCGCCCGGATTGAGAATGGCGAAGGGGAGGTGAGCCAGCCCTTCCTTACTACCGATCAGCGGCAGCAGCTCGGTGGTCGGATCGAACTCGATCCCGAACCGCCGCTTCATCCAGGCCGCCGCCGCCTGCCGGAACTCGGGCAGTCCCTGCTGAAAGCCGTACTTGCTCATCGCCGGCTCCGCCACCGCCTTCTGCATCGCCGCGATCACCTCGGCCGGAGGCGGATAGTCCGCGTCTCCCGGACCGAGATCGATGACGTCCACGCCCTGGGCGAGGAGCCGCTTCTTGATAGCGGGCACCTCGGCGAGAGGGTAGCCGGGGAGGGATTTCAGGCGATCAGAGACGGGCATGTGGCTCGAGTTGTGGGGCACGGGCGGCGGAAGCGGGAATGGGGAATGGGTGACGTTCAACATGGTGCACCTGCTCTGGCAACGAAGGCTCCAACGTGTCATCCCGAGCGCAGCGAGGGATCTCGGTCCAGGGTCCCCGATGCGCTTGCACCGAGATCCCTCGGGTCCGTCGCTGCGCTCCGGTACCCTCGGGATGACAACCCCTCACAATCCCGAACCCAGAACCCCGAACTACTTCACTGGATTCGAAAGTACGCCTACTCCGGGTATCTCGACCTCCACCA
>DATIWD010000058.1:0-8804 GCA_035519565.1 Gemmatimonadales bacterium
CACAGAGACACGGAGCCACGGAGGTTCACGGAGGAATGCTTTGAGTGCCCCTTCCACCCCGCCCCAATACGGTGGGGTGTGGGGGGCAACACAAGCGGTCCGCAGATTACGCAGATTAGTCCACAGATTGCGCTGATTCCCGACCCCGCCGCCCCAACTTCTTACCACGGAGAAACGGAGACACGGAGGTTCACGGAGAACTGACTTGAATCCCCCTTCCACCCCACCCCAATGCGGTGGGATGTGGGGGGCAACACGAGCTCTTCGCCGTATTTCTCCGTGCCCTCGTGTCTCCGTGGTGCGCAGGTCTACCCAGCTGATGAGAGGCCATCATACCTCAGCGGCGGGCTCGGGGCCCGCCGCTGACAACACCCCCGCCTGACCGCCTGATCGCCCTGTCAGAAGTCGGAGCAGATCAGGCTATAGGACGTCCCTTCGTTGACCAACATCACGAGAGGGGAACTGCCGCCCTGCCACGCGGCGGCGGTGACCGTGCACGTGGTGCTCGCCACCTGAGAGCCCCCGACGTACGCCTTCACGGGCACCTGCGTCCCGACCGTCGTCGAGACCGCAACCTCCCGAATGCCGTGCGACGTGACATTGTTCGACGCCGATGGAGTTTCGCTGCCGACCACCATGTTGGCGTCGGCGTTGGTGCTGTTGTACAGCGTGATGAGATCAGTGTTGGGGTCCAGACCGAAGTTCGCCACCACCGTGAAGACGATGTCGCCGTCCGAGGCGCTGAAATCGAGGATACAGATGTTGCCGGAGACCTGGCTGCAACTCCCTGGTCCCCAACTGGCGAAAACGCTCCCCGCGTCCGGCGTAGCCACCAGACGGAACGAGCCCCCTCCTCCCGCGTCTTCAAAGGTGTGGTCGCAAACCGGACCATTGGCAGCGCCAGCCTGGATCGCGCAGTCGATCTGGACCGTGTTGATGTCCTCGGCCACGACCTGCCCACTGCCCGTGCCGGCCCCGGAGACAGTTACGCCAATCTGCTGGAACGACGGACAGCCCTCCGGGTCGAGCTCCGGGTCGCAAAAGGGGTCGGTGCCGCAACCCGAGGCAAGAAGCGCAAAGGCCGAGAAGGCCGCCAGGCGCCGCAGCGCCCGGACCGGAAGGAGCGTGGGCATCAGTATCCTCCAGTAGTTTCTGGTGAGCGGCATGGCCAATCGTTGGTTCCTGGCCGCCAATGGCCGAAGGCGATCTATTGCCCCAACGCAGCCCACCCCCGGTTCCTCTCACTCCAGCTGTCTAGCGGCCTCACCCCCCACCGATACATTTGCCCCATGACACCAGCCGACGAGGCTTCCATCGCGCTCGACGCGCTGATCGCCCGCTGCGCGGACAAGGTGCGGCTGGTGAGCCAGACGCACCGGCTGGATCCCGCCGATGTCGATGAGGTTTTTCAGGAGGTGCGGATTCGGGTGTGGAAAGCGATCGGCGAGAGTGAGAGGATCGCCGGCCTGCCCGCGTCTTACGTGTACCGCACGGCCGAATCGGTGGCGCTCGACTTCCTGCGCCGCCGCCGCGCCCGACGTGACCGCAGCACGGACCCGATCGACACGATCGCCGGGCTCGAGTCGCAGGACACTCCGGGGCCGGATCGGCTGGCGGCCCGCGAGCTGGGCGACCTGATCGAGCAATCGCTGGGTGAGTTGGCGGAAGGCCGACGCGGCGTGGTGCGGATGTATCTCGCCGGCTATGGCACGGAAGAAATCGGCGCGACCCTGGGCTGGACCGAGGCCAAGGCACGCAATCTGGTCTATCGGGGCCTGGCCGACCTGCGCGCGGCGCTGGGCCGGCACGGGGTCGGGTCGGAAGGGATACGATGAGCGACGAAGACCTGCGCCAGGCGTATCAGGCCCGCAACCCCGATCCCGCTCGGGGCAGTGCGCCGACGCCCGAGGAGATCCGCCGGCTGGTGGCCGGGGAGGGCACCGAAGCCGAGCGGCTGCGGACCCTCGACCAGGTCTTCGCCCACCCGGAGACCGTGAACGAGTTCGAGTTGCTGCGGGCCATGGCGCAGGCTGGGCAGACCGCCAAAGCCGGACCGCGGTGGCGCGGGGCGGCCCCCCTGGCCCTCGCCGCGTCCGTGCTGCTGGTCGTGGCCGGGGTCGTCACCCTGCGCAACCGGGAGAGCGAGCCGACCCGCACTGTAGGCACCGAAGGCGCGCCGGTTCAGGTGCGGCCCGACCTGGACGCCCGCGTGGAGGGCGCGATCTCCTTCCTGTGGCGATCGGTGCCTGGCGCCCAGGGGTACCGGCTCGAACTCCTCACCGAGGCGGGAACCGTGGTCACCACCGTCGAGACCGCTGATACCACCGCCAGCTATGCCGCGACCACTGCGAGCGGATCGCAGACTTACCGCTGGGTCGTGGTCGCGCTGCTCCCGGAAGGCGTCGAACTCGCGTCGCCGCCTCGCCGCCTCATCCTGATCACGCCATAGAGAGCCAAGGCCAGCAGCACGAGCGCCGACAACTCCAACGGCCAGTCAATCCCGGGCGCCGGTGCATGCAGGGGAATCCTCGCCAGGGGATCACCCAGCAGGGTGAAGCTGGCCCAAACCGCGGGTGGGACCCCGCCTCGCCTCAGCTCGAGCTTGGTCTCCCGAAGCGCGTCCCCCAGGGTCAGCCCCGACGCCAGGTGTCCGTAGAACCGCTCCATGAATCCTGCCGACTGCCGGTCCCCTACCAGCCAGCCCGACGCCAGCACGGCCCGGGCGCCCGCTTCGATCGCCGGAGCCGCCAGCCCGCCGACTCCTTCTCCGCCGGCGACTTCCCCCCGCGCTGTCCGGCAACCCGAAAGGACCAGGAGGTCGGCATCGAGTCCGAGGGCCGACACCTCGGCGGGGCTCACGAACCCGTCTTCGCCCTGGCCCGGCGTCAGCGCCAGCGCGGTGCGAGCGGGTGACCGGTCGTCCACTAGCGCGTGGGTGGCCAGGTGAATGACGCGATACCGTCCCAACGGCTCCCGCTTGAGATCCGCCTCGCTCGCCTGCTCCCGGAGCCGCACCACGGCCTGGTCCGCATAGCGCGCGACCCGACGCACTTCCCGGGCGGAGCCCCGGAGCCGTGGCAGCCCGCCATTTCGATCGAACGCCGACCGGAGGACCTGGGCCGACGAGCCCGGATCGGTCTCCCCCGCGTACTGCGGATCTCCAAAGGCGAGCAGGGTGGCCCCCGCCGCGCCTCGGGGGCGCTCCCACAACCGGGCGAGCACCGATGCCGACGGGGCATAGCTGACGCTGAACCGTTCTACCAGCGGTTGCCCCTCCACCTGAAGGACCTCAAAGGGGAGCCCATGAAGGTCCAGGTCCGGTACCAGCACCAGGCGGGTCGCCGTCGGGGGCATCGCCTCGAGCAGCGGAGCGACCAGCTCTTCTCCGAGCTCGCGAGCCAGGGAATCGGCCGGCGCCCCTGCTTCGAGCAGGCCGATCAGTCGCTGGGCCCGGCGCTGTACGCCGTCGTCGGGCGGCAGGATGACGGCGCGGAGGCCGGCCCGCGCCAGCAGGAACGCAACGGTCGGGGCGGAGCGGCTTCCCCGCACGAACTCGACGATGACGGTGGCGTCGTCCGGGATTCTCGTCGCAATGTCGCCGGCGGAGATCACAGTCGCCGATGATCGGGGAACCCGGCCCGGATCCGCGGCCATCCCCTGCGCGAGAACGATCCGGTCCAGCAGATTTCGCGCGCGACGCCGTTCGGCCAGCTCAAACGCCGCTTCCGTCCGGGCCGCCGCGGCCAGCCCCGTCACCACGTCGGCAACCGCGAAGGAGGGATCCTCGAATCGGCGGAGATCGAACGCCGTCTGCCGGAGCCGCCGGTCGTCGAGGCCGGCCCGCCAGTGGTCCAGCTCGTCGGCGGCACTCAGCGCTGTGGCCGCGGCCCGGTCGACTTCGCCGAGCCGGAGCTGGGCGAGCGCCATCTGGGTGAGAGTGTAGTGCCGGAACGAGGCCTCGCTCGGGGGGATCTGGGAGACCACCCGCGACAGAATGGTGTGGGCCGCCCGGGGGTTCCCCTCCCGCAACAACAGGATGCCCACGTCCTGTTCGACCGAAAGCTCCAGCGCCTTTGCCCCCAGGGTCCGGGCCCGCACCCGGGCACGATCCAGATGCCGTGCTGCGGCGGCCCAGTTGCCGGCGTCCATCTCGACAAAGGCCAGCTCCCGCTGGGCGAACACCGGCCAGTGCCAGCCGTAGCGATCGGCGCCGGCGGCGAAACGCTCGGCGGCGGCGCGGGCTCGAGCGGTATCGCCAACCACTCGCGCGCGTTGGACCTCGAAGTTGGCGAGGGCCACCGCGCCGATCGCGTCACCGTTCCGCATGAAGAGCGACTCCGCGGCGTCGGCGTGGGGTGCGATCGCATCGAGCTCACCGGTGGCGAGAACGAGCATGGCGAAGATCATGTGGCCCCAGGCCACGGGGGACATGTTGCCCGACGCCTGGCCGTCGGCCAGCGCCTCCGTCAGCGCGCGACGGCTTTCGCCGTAGGAGCCCTGGTCGTAGAACGCGTAGCCCATCCATTGCAGCGTCGCCGCGCGGCCGGCGCGGTCTCGGGCCTTCCCCTGCACGGACGCTGCTTGCCCAAAGAGGACCAGCGAGGAATCACCATTGCCCTGGTTCCCGATGGCTCCGGCCGCCACGAACAGGCAGTAGCCCTCGGGACGAAGCGCGCCAGCGGCGCGGGCCCTTTGGGCACCCTCGAGCGCCAGGCCGGCGGCGCGGGCGAGATCGTGAGAGGTGGTCAGTTGGGCTCGGACACAGGTCGCGCGCGCGCCCAGCCAGGTAGCCGGCTGCGGCAAGAGGCGCTCGGCTTTCACCAGCGACGACTCGGCGGAAGCCGGTCCCCGCAGGCGGGCCGCGGCCAAGCTTTGCAGCAACAGCGCCTCCGTCTCCAGAACGGGAGCCTTGGCGGCCCGCGTGGCCAGCACCGCAGAGCCGATCAGGGTATCGCCCCGGGCGACCTGCCCGCGCGCGAGGGCCGATTGGGCCAGCCCAAGCCGGGCATAGGCGCCGACCGGTTCCTCCGCCGGACTCCCGTCGCGGAGGGACTCAAATCGCCGATCGGCATCCTGATAGTCGTAGGAGTAGAGCGCCAGGTAGGCCAGGCCCAGCTCGGCGGCGGGATCGGACGCTTCCCGTACCCGGCGCTCGAGCTGCAGCCGTACCGCCGCAGCGGAGTCGCCCTCGACCGCGGCGAGCGCCACGGTGACAGCCGCGCGAAGCGCTTCTAGAGAAGGTGGGGTGGGCGCGGCACTCGCGAGCCCCAGGCAAAGAAGGGCACCAGCGCGCATGCCCCGAGTGTACAGGCCGGCAGCCAGACACGCCAGACGGTCCGCGAATTATGCAGATTGGTCCACAGATTACACAGATCGGGTCCACAGATTACGCCGATGCCCACCCCGCCGCCCCCTTTTTTTACCGCAGAGGGCGCAGAGAGATTCGCAGAGGACGCGGAGAACGACTTGTGTTGCCCCACCACCTCCGGTTCCTGGGCGGGGTGGGGGTAACCTCAAATGTTCTTTGCGAGCGTTAGAGATAACCGCGTTGGTCGGAGCCCTCTGCGTTCTCTGCGCCTCTGTGGTTCAACTCTTAGTTCGAGCGCAGCGAAGGCCTTTTGGTCGTACCCGGGAGCCACCAAGCCCCGATCCGGTTGAAAAATCTGCGCCAATCTGCGACATCTGCTGATGATGAAGAGCAGCGATGCCGGCGAAGCCGGGCTGAGGCTCAAGGCGCGGGTCCTGATCGGGATCCCGCTCTGGATCCTCTTACTCATCGCCGAGCTGGCGTTCGTTCAGCCGCATGGGCTGCTGACCTGGATCGCGATCCTCGCTTTCAATGCGGGGCTCAACTACCTGCTGGCGGAGATGGTGCTGCGCAGTAGCGGCGCCGCAGCGACGGGCTTCGCCAAGATGGTCTATTCCACCGGCAACCTGGCCCCGATTCCCGGCTACTCGGCCCAGGAATCCCTGGTGGCGCGGGGGTTCTACGCGGAGGCGGTGAAGAGTTACCAAGAGCTGCTAGTGGAGCATCCCGAGGACGTGAACGCCCGGTTCAACCTGGCCTGGATCCACTGGAAGCACCGCGCCGACCCGCCGGCGGCGGAGCGGATCTATCTCGCCATTCGAGGAGAGAAGCCGTCACCGGCAGTTGAGCGGCGCGCCTCCAATGCGCTGATCGAGCTCTATCGAGAAAGCGGACGAAGGGACCGGCTCTTGGTGGAGCTGGCGCGGTTTGCCGATCGGTACCGCGGGACGCCGGAGGGGGAGAGTACCAGGCGGTACCTCTTGGCGCTCAAGTCCAACGAGAGTCCCGAGTCCTGAGTCCGGTGTCCTGAGTCAGTACTGAGTACTGAGTACTGGGTACTGAGTGAGAACCTGTCCGGCTGGTCCGTCCGCAGATTGCGCAGCGCGTATCCTGGTCCGGCGCCGACTCGCCTCAGCCGGGCGACCGGGCCATCCTCTGCGCCACTTCCCATTCGCCGCTCACCCCGAGCTCGGCGACCCAGCGTCGGAGGTAGGCCAGGTCCAGATCCGGTCCTCGCACCTGGAGCAGTCCGGCCACGTCCTCGAGCTGGCGCTGCGAGCCGCCGCGCTTGGCCCACTCCAACTTGGCCAGGATGACGTCTTCCGCCGTGGCGACATAGAGCGACAGGCCCTCGAGATTCGCCAGGGCTCGACGGTCGAACTCGGTGCGGCTGAAGGGGCGGGACTGCCGGCAGATGAAGTCGATCTTCCAGCCGGTGGCCAGATCGATCACGTTGAACTGCGACTCGTGGCGGAGGGCTTCGAGCGCGGCCTCTTCATCCGCGTAGTACTCGCCGGGTGGGAGGCTGCGGAGCAGCGTGCGGAGCTGGTCCGGGGAGGCAGCGATCACGAAGTCGATATCCTGAGTGGCGCGCGGGCGGCCGTGGTAGGCGCTGGCGAAGGACCCGGTCAGCATGTAAAGAATGCCGGCCTGGTCCAGCCGGGCGACCGTTCGGGCAAAGAGGTCGCGCGCCGTCACCCGACTCGGGGAGGAAGTCCCGTCCCGTCGTGCATGAGCCGGAGCAGCGCCTGGCGAACCTCCGCCTCCCGCCATTGCGGATGCTCGACCTTGAGCCGAGCGGCGGCCAGGGCCCGGGCCACCAGGCTCATTTCCACCGCGATCTCCAGCCGGCCCGCCGCGGGGAGCGCCCGAAGGGCGCGGACCTGCACCTGGACGGCGGTAGTGGACGTATCCGGCATCGGTGAAGGGAACAGGAGGCCTCCTGGGTCTCGGGAATATAGCCTCGAGCGGTTCCCGTCCGCAGACCTGGTAGATCGCTCCACAGATTTCGCCGATTAAGTCCGCAGATTACGCAGATTCGCGCAGATTCCTCTATTATGAGTAGGAGTCCGTCCGCAAAGACAACCGCCGAGAGCCATGCCACTTCCAGCCGTGGGCAGCCTCGCCCCTGATTTCACGCTCCCCTCGACCTCGGGGAGCGACGTGACGCTCTCCCAGCTTCGCGGCAAAAAGGTCCTGCTGGCCTTCTTCCCGCTGGCCTTCACCAGCGTGTGCACGGCGGAGATGTGCGACTTCAACCTGCAGCTCGAGGACTTTCGGGACGTGGACACGGTGATTCTGCCGATCAGTGTCGATTCGGTGCCGACCCTCAAGGAGTTCAGGACCAAGGAGTGGATGGACATGGACTTGCTAAGCGACTTCAAGCGTGAGGTGAGTCGCGCCTACGGCACCCTGTTGGAGGACAAGTTCTATTCCAACCGGGCCTATGTGCTGGTCGACCAGGAGGGGCTGGTCCGCTGGACCTGGGAGGAGGAGAACGAGGACAATCGGCGGGACACCGGGGAGCTGCTTCAGACCATTAGAGGTCTGAAGTAGCGAGGGAGCTCTAGAGATGATGCAGATAGGTAGCGGACCCCATCCGTGTCATCTGCAGATCAATCTGTGCAATCTGCGGAATAGCAGGGCGGGACTGGTCCGCAGATTTCGCGGATTCAAGAACGGATTACGCAGATCGCCAATGGAGCCATCTGTGTCATCTGTGCACGGGCGGGACTCAAGCCGAACTACCCGCGTGCCTTGACGGCCACCGCCAGGGGCTACATGGTTGGGCCCGGTGAGTCTTCGTACTACTCGATCCGGGAGTTCACATGAGCGACTATCCATCTTCGTCTCCCTGGGGTCCGCACGGGCCACAGGTCAACGTGCCATCGGTAACCCCTAACCCAACGGCGCCAAGCCCGCCGCCCAGCTTCGCCGCTCCCGACCCGTGGCCGGTTTCGGCCCCGGCCACGGGAGGCGGGGGCGTGGCGGCAGGTGGCGGCGTCGGGGCGGTCAGTGGGACACCGGGGGTCGCCATCGCACCGATTGGCCCCTGGGTGCGAAAGCTCGCAATGGCCGGCTTAGTAGTCGGCTGTCTGCTCGGGTTTGGGGGCTCGATGACAACACACCTGCTCCCGACGCCGATTGGAGTGCTGCGCTTCGGCCTGGCCGGCGCCGCGGTGGGCGCGAGCATTCCGCCCGCGGTCCGGGCCGCGGCCCTCGCATCCCGAGCGCTGATCTGGATCGTAATCACTGGACTGCTGTGGGCCGCGGCGTTTGGCCTGGCGGGTCAGACCGGCTGGCTCACGTCTCTTCGGTAGACGGGAGGCTAGAACAAAGGCCCCCTCGTCGGGGGCCCTTGGCGACATCTGTGCAATCTGCGGAATAGCAGGGGCGGGACTCGAGCCGAAGGCCCGACGTCCAAAAACAAACGCCCGGGCATTACCCGGGCATAGCAGGGGCGGGACTCGAACCCGCGACCCCGGCATTATGAGAG
>DATIWD010000059.1:0-14039 GCA_035519565.1 Gemmatimonadales bacterium
CGGGTGGCGCCCCGCCGGACATCAGCCAGATGACCCCCCGGGAGCGCTTCGACCGGCTGTATAACCGGATCATGCGGAGCGCGGAGTCCGGTGACGACGCGGGGGTGACCCAATTCACGCCCATGGCGCTTCAGGCTTACGGCATGCTGGACAGCATCGATGCCGACGCCCGCTACCACGCCGCGATGCTCCGGATGCACACCGGCGACGTAGCCGGAGCGCAGGCGCTGGCCGACACCATCCTGCTGAAGCAACCCGGCCACCTGCTGGGCTACGTGCTGCTGGGTACCGCGGCCCGGTTTCAGAAGGACCCCAAGGCCCTGGCCAGGAACTACACCGCCTTCCTCAGCCACTACGACGCCGAGATCAAGGTCAAGCGCCCGGAATACACCGAACACGCACGCTCGATCGAGGACTTCAAGAAGGCGGCAGAACAGGCCCCCAAGAGCTAGGCTCGGCGGTACCCTTCAATTGAATCTTGCCGGGATGCGGGCTACGTTCCGAGGCTATGTCAGAGGAACAGCTCGTCGTCCGCGGCGCCCGCGCTCATAACCTCAAGAACATCTCGGTCGTCATCCCCCGAAACCGCCTGACCGTCATCACCGGGCTCAGCGGATCGGGTAAGTCCTCCCTCGCCTTCGACACCATCTACGCCGAAGGCCAGCGGCGCTATGTCGAGTCGCTGTCGGCCTATGCGCGGCAGTTCCTCGGGCTGATGGAGAAGCCCGACGTCGACGCGATCGAAGGTCTCTCGCCCGCCATCTCGATCGAGCAGAAGAGCACCGGACAGAACCCCCGATCTACGGTGGGGACGGTCACGGAGATCTACGACTACCTCCGGCTCCTCTGGGCCCGGGCGGGAACCCCCCACTGCCCCAACGACGGCAGCCCGGTGGAGCGCTCCAGCGCGGCCCAGATCACCGAGACCGTGCTCGGCTGGCCCGAGGGGACCCGGATCGAGATCCTGGCCCCGCTGGTCCGTGGCCGGAAAGGTGAGTTCCGCGATCTATTCGAGGAGATCCGGAAACAGGGCTTCCTCCGGGCCCGGGTCGACGGGACGGTCTACGACCTGGCCGAGGTTCCCGCGCTGAACCGGCGGCAGAATCACGATATCGCGGTGGTGGTGGACCGTCTGGTGGTCCGAGCCTCGGATCGCAGTCGACTCAACGACTCGATCGAGACCGCGCTCAAGGCGGCGGATGGGGTGGTGGAGGTGGCGAGGCACGGCGGGGAACAGGGGACCAGGAGAACAGGGGAACAGGATCGTGGCGGCGATACCCGTTCTCCCGTTCTCCCGTTCTCCCCGTCCACCGTATTTTCGGAGCGCTTCGCCTGCCCGGTGTGTGGTCTCTCGCTTCCCGAGCTCGAGCCCAGGCAGTTCTCCTTCAATTCTCCCTTTGGGGCCTGTCCCGAGTGCCACGGCGTCGGCACCCGACGGGAAGTGAATGCAGATCTGGTCCTGGGTGATCCCAGTATCTCGATTCTCGAGGGCGTCATCCTGCCCTGGGGCGAGCCGTCGGGGTATCTGCGCCGAGCGGTGCTGCCCACGCTGGCCAAGGCATTCAAGTTCGACCTGACCGCACCCTGGCGTGATCACAGCGAATCGGCTCGGCACGCGATCCTCTTCGGCGCCCCCGGCCGCACGCTTCGATTCCAGGTCGAGCAAGGCCGCCGGTCGGAGGAATACGAGAGCGAGTGGGAAGGGGTGCTCAGGAACGTGGAGCGGCGCTATCGGGAGACCACCAGCGACGCGGTCCGAGAGGGGCTGGTCGAATTCATGGTGGAGCAGCCCTGCGCCGCCTGTCAGGGGCGGCGTCTCAAGCCGGAAAGTCTCTCGGTTCTGGTTCACGGCAAGAGCATCGGCGAGGTCGTGGAGATGCCGGTGGAACAGGCCCTCGAGTTCTTCGAGAGCATCCCGCTTCGGGGTCCCGGACAGCGGGCACGAGGTCTGGATCCGGAAGTGGCCGGCCTCATCCTGAAGGAGGTGGGAGACCGCCTCCGGTTCCTCAAGGATGTCGGCCTCGACTACCTCACGCTGGGCCGCTCCGCCGGGTCGCTGTCTGGAGGAGAGGCGCAGCGGATCCGGCTGGCCACCCAGATCGGGTCACGGCTGGTAGGCGTCCTGTATGTGCTGGACGAGCCCAGCATCGGGCTCCACCAGCGAGACAATGTGCGGCTCCTGGCGACGCTCCGGGGACTGCGCGACCTGGGGAACACGGTGATCGTCGTCGAGCACGACGAGGACACCATTCGCGCGGCCGACCACATCATCGATCTGGGGCCGGGAGCTGGCCGTCATGGGGGCGAGGTCGTGGTCGAGGGCACCGTGGAGACCGTCCTCGAGCACCCCGACTCGCTGACGGCCCGCTACCTCCGCGGAGAACTTCGCATCCCCGTCCCCTCGGCCCGGCGTCAGCCGGTGGAGGGGCACCGGCTCCGGGTCATCGGTGCCCGGGCCAACAACCTTCAGAATCTCACGGTCGATTTTCCGTTGGGGCTGTTCGTGGCGGTCACCGGGGTCTCGGGCTCCGGTAAGTCGAGCCTGGTGACCGACATTCTCTACCAGGCGCTGGCGCGTCACTTCTACCGGACTCGGGTGGTACCCGGCACCTACAGTCGGATCGAGGGACTGGATCGGCTCGACAAGGTGATCGACATCGATCAGAGCCCGATCGGGAGGACGCCACGCTCCAACCCGGCCACCTACACCGGACTCTTCACTCCCATTCGCGAGCTGTTCACCCAGCTCCCCGAGGCGCGGATGCGGGGATATGGCCCCGGCCGCTTCTCGTTCAACGTCAAGGGAGGGCGCTGCGAGTCGTGCCAGGGCGACGGCCTGGTCAAGATCGAAATGCACTTCCTGCCGGACGTCTATGTCCCGTGCGAAGTCTGCAAGGGGCGCCGCTACAATCGGGAAACGCTCGAGGTGCGCTATAAGGGCCGGAGCATCGCCGATGTCCTGGATCTCACCGTCGCTGATGCCCTGGAGTTCTTCAGCGCGCAGCGGCGGATCAGTGAAAAAATGGAGCTCCTCAACGATGTGGGCTTGGGGTACATCCACTTGGGCCAGTCGGCCACGACGCTGTCGGGGGGAGAAGCCCAGCGGGTCAAGCTGGCCACCGAGTTGGCCAAGCGGGACACCGGGCGCACCCTCTATCTGCTCGACGAGCCCACCACCGGGCTCCACTTCGAGGATGTGCGGCTGCTGCTCCAGGTGCTGCATCGGCTGGTGGACAAGGGGAACAGCGTCATCGTCATCGAGCACAACCTGGACGTGATCAAGACCGCGGATTGGGTGGTGGATCTCGGTCCCGAAGGTGGTGATCGAGGCGGCCGCGTGGTCGCGGCCGGGACGCCAGAAGAGGTCGTGGCGACCGAGGGGAGCCACACCGGCCACTTCCTACGGCGGGTGCTGCGGAGCGGCGATGGTGACGGCGCCCCACAGCGGTCACGGACATCCCGGGGCGCGCCTCAACGCGTCCGCGAAGCTGCTGGCTGAATCTTAGGCGCCAGGGAAACGAGGTTTATATCTCCTCCAGTCGTAACATCCGGTAAGTAATGGTGATATGCCGTTTCAGCACAAGCATGTTGCGTGACGTCTGAAAGACCTGTTCTTGAACATTACCGGTGGCCTATGGACGGCGCTCCACCCCCTCGACTGGCCTCGCTCTTGCACCGCCCCTTCGGCCGAACCGATACTTCCAGCGTGGTCGCTCTCCTGCTGCTTCACGATGCAGTTCTCAGCGAGTCGCGTCATCGGTTTCGGCCCACTCCAGGACACACCCGGGATTGCGTGGAGGCCTAGTGCTCGCAGAGCGGATGCGGACCTTTCGGGATGGGGATGAAGCGGCGCTGGTCGAACTCTGGAATCGCGCCTTTGCCGGCTACGGTGGCTACGTCCCCCGTACCGTGGTCCATTGGCGCTGGTGCATCCTCCAGCGACCGGGCCAGTCGCGCGAAGACGTCCTGATCGTCGAACGCGAAAGCCAGGTGCTCGGCTACGGGGTCCTGGGCCCCAACGGGAAAGTGCTCGAGTTGGCGGTCGATCCTCCGCTTTCCAAGCCCGAGCGCAGCCGCTTGGTCGGGGCCATTTGTGAGGCCCTCGAGGGGCGGGCCCGTGCCCGGGGGGACGAGGCCATCGCATTCATGGTGCCTTCGACCGATCCCGTGATTTGTCGAGCGCTGAAGGAGCGCGGGTACCGGGAGGAGGCCGGAGATTTCCTCAACATGACCATCGTCAATCCGGTGGCCCTCATCCGGCGCATCCTCGAGCACCGGCGGGATCGGTTCCCGCCGGGTTGGACCCCGACCTTTCACCTGTCCCTGGCACCCGGCCATTATCGGTTCTCCCCGTATCCGGAGATCGCCGTGGCGATCGGGAATCCGCCGGTGGTCGAGGGCCAGGCGCCGGCCCGTGCCGACTATCGGATCCGTACCGACCTGTCGGTCCTGACCGACCTCATCTTCAACCGGGTCACACTGGCCGGTGCCACCGGTTCGGGTGCCCTGGTGGTCGAGCCCGCTTCCGGTCTCGAGCAGGTCCGGACCCTGATGGACCTGGTGGCACTCAAGCTTCCCTGGTACTCCCCCTATGCCGATGCCCGCTAGCGTGGCCGGCCCTTCTCAGCCGAGGCAGGAAGTGGGGCACGTGACCTTCCGTCCCTACTCGCCAGGGGACGAGACCGGGATTACCGCGGTCCTTCACGGCGCGCACGCGGCCGGCTGGCAGGGGGCAGCCGACCACTGGTTGTGGAAGCATGCGAGACGGCCCGGCTTCAAGCCCGAGGAGATCACCGTCGCCTACGTGGATGGGGATATGGCCGGCTGCTTTCACACCGCGACCCTGCCGATCCGCCTGGAGGACGGGCTGGAAGTGCCGATCTGTATCGAGGGAGACTTCGCGGTGCTGCCGGAATACCGGGGAGAAGGGCTGCCGTTGCCGGCCCACGATCTGTCCTCGGAGCGGCTCCTGGCGGCGGGCGTGATCCTGCGCGGCGGCTTCACCTCGCTCGAGCTCAACGACCGGTTCTATCACCGCCAGTTCGGCTACATCTTCGCGCCCACGGTCAGCGCCGATTTCAAGAAGATCCTGGGGCTCGGGCCCCTGAAGGAAAAAGTCGCCGAGCTGACCGAACGGCTCCTGACCCCCCGCGCCCGCCGGGCGCTGGCGGGAGAACGGCTCCTGGTCGATCTCACCATCGAGCAATTCCCGCCCGCCCATCTCGAGATCACCCAGGACGCGATTGTGCTGAACGCGGGATCGGCGCCCGCCGCTGCCGCTCCACTCGCACTCCGGGTGCCTTACCCGCTGCTGGTCTCCCTTCGCGACGGGGGCGCGGCATTCGGGCGTGCGCTCCTGGGGTACGGGCTGACCGGCCGATTCAGGATCCGCGGACTGTGGGCCAACGCCGGGCGGCTGAGTCGGATCTTCCTGAGGTGGGCCAAACCATGAGACGCCCCCGCAGCGCCGGAGATCGGGTAAGCCGGCCGAACCCGCGGCCGGCGACGACGGAACCCAGGGCTCCGGCAGCCAAGGAGTGGACTCCCGATTCCTGGCAGCGCAAGACCGCGCTCCAGCAGCCGAACTATCCCGACCGCCAGGCGCTGTCGGATACCGTGGCCCGGTTGTCCAAGCTCCCGCCGCTGGTCACCAGTTGGGAAGTGGAGACGCTCAAGCACGAGCTGGCCGAAGCGGCCCGCGGAGAGAAGTTCCTCCTCCAGGGTGGCGACTGCGCCGAGAGCTTCGATGACTGCGACGCCACGGCCATCGTCAACAAGCTCAAGATCCTGCTCCAGATGAGCCTGATCCTCTCGCATGGAGGGAGGAAGCCGGTGATTCGGGTGGGCCGCTTTGCGGGCCAGTACGCCAAGCCCCGTTCGGCGGACATGGAAACCCGGAACGGGACGTCGCTCCCCAGCTACCGGGGCGACATGATCAACCGCCCCGGGTTCACCCAGGAGGAGCGGACGGCGGACCCGGAGCTGCTGGTCCGGGCCTACGAGCGCGCCGCGCTCACCATGAACTTCATCCGCTCCCTGACCTACGGCGGCTTCGCCGACCTGCACCACCCGGAGCAGTGGGGCCTCGATTTCCTGTCGTTCTCTCCCAGGGCCGTCGAGTGGCAGCGGATGGTCAGCTTCATCGACGAGTCAATCCACTTCATGGAGACGATCACCGGGACGGTGATCGGGGAGCTGACCCGGGCCGACTTCTATACCAGCCATGACGGGCTGCACCTGCACTACGAGCAGGCCCAGACCCGCCGGGTTCCGCACCGCAGCGGGTGGTACAACCTCTCCACCCATTTCCCCTGGATCGGGGACCGGACCCGGGGACTGGATGGCGCGCACGTCGAATATTTCCGCGGCATCGCCAATCCGATTGCCGTCAAGATCGGCGCCTCGATCACGCCGTCGGAGCTGCTGGCCCTGATCGAGGTGCTGAATCCGGCCAACGAGCCGGGCCGCCTGACCCTGATTCACCGCTTCGGGGCGAAGAAGATCGCCACTTTGCTGCCTCCGCTGATTGCCGCGGTGCATGGCGCGGGGAAGACGGTGCTCTGGGTCTGCGACCCGATGCATGGCAACACCCTGACCACCGAGAGCGGGATCAAGACCCGGGACTTCACGGCCATCCTGGCTGAACTGGAGCAGGCCTTCGATCTCCACCGGCAGGCCGGCTCGTATCTGGGCGGAGTGCACTTTGAGCTGACCGGGGACAACGTGACCGAGTGCATCGGCGGGGCGCGGGGACTGACCGAGGCCGACCTGCAGACCGGCTACCGGACCTTGTGCGATCCGCGGCTCAACTACGAGCAGGCTCTGGAGATGGCGATGATCATCGCGCAGCGCATGTCCGCGTCGCGGGGCGCGTAAGCGAACTCTGGAATTCGAGGAGGAAGGGTCCATGTCTGACCTGCGTACCCAGTGGCTCGAGACCGTGCTCAAGTACAAGCTCAACGCGACCAAGCCGGGCTCCGCCACCATCTGGTCGCCCGACCTGGAAAAGATCCCGCGGAGCCGGATCCGGGAGATTCAGAGCGAGAAGCTCGCGGTCGCCTTCCGCTACCTCTACGAGTACAGCCCCTTCTACAAGCAGAAGTTCCAGGCGGCCGGCCTCAAGCCGGGGGACATCAAGTCGGTGGACGATCTTGGAAAGATTCCGGTGACCAACAAGCAGGAGTGGGTCACTGACCAGGCCAGTTCGCCGCCCTGGGGAACCTTCTCGCCCCTGTCCCACGAGCGCTGGACGCACGAAGGGTGGATGATGTTCTCCACCTCGGGCACCACCACCGATCTGCCCCGGGTCTTTCGTCACACGCTGCACGACAAGGACATCTGGGCCTGGCACGGCGCCCGCGCCTACTGGGCCATGGGGGTGCGGCCCGGCGACGTGATCATGAACTGCTTCGGGTACGGGCCGTCGGTGGCGTTCTGGTGTCTGCACTACGGCATGCACCTGCTGGGCTGCCCGGTCATTCCGGGTGGCGGTATGAATACGCAGCGGCGAGCTCTGTTCATCAAGAACTTCGAACCCACGGTCCTCGCCTGCACGCCGAGCTACGCGCTCTACCTCGGCCGCACCATGGAAGAGCAGGGGTACTCGCCCGAGGACAGCGCCATCCGCCTGGTCATCACCGCCGGCGAGCCGGGCCCCTGCGTCCCCGCCACCAAGCGGCGGATCGAGTCGCTCTGGGGGGCCAAGCTGCACGACAACTTCGGGTGCACCGAGGTCGCCATGACACCGTTCGGCTACACCTGCGCCTGGGAAGTCGAGCAAGACGACCGGCCGGTGAACACCCATCTGATGGAAGACTCGTACATCCCGGAGATCGTCCATCCCGAGACCTTCGAACCGGTAAAGGAAGGGGAAGAGGGGATCCTGGTGGTCAGCAATCTCTTCTCCGAGGCGCAGCCGATCCTGCGCTATGTGATGGGAGATTGGACCTCGATCACCACCGAGCCCTGCCCCTGCGGACGCACCCACGCCCGGGCCATCGGCGGGCTGCGGGGGCGCTCCGACGGCATGGTCAAGATCCGCGGCATCGCCTTCTTCCCCAGCACCATCGAAGACAGCATCCGGAAACACCCCGACCTGGGCGATGAATTCCAGGTGGAGATCACCCGGGTCCAGGACATGGACCACGTGAAGATCACGGTGGAGCCCAGAAGCTCGATTCCCAAGGACTCCTACCACGCTCCGCGCGAGCGCCTGCAGCGGGAGTTGAAGGGCGCGCTGGGCATAGATGTTGAAGTAGAGTTGGTGCCCTATGGCTCCCTTCCGAGGACTTCCGCTAAGAGCCAGCGGGTCAACGACTTACGAGATGGCCCATTCCGCCTGAGGATCAAGAAACCGGAGCATCCCGAGGTGCTCTGAGGCTTGGGCGCCGCACTCATGATGGAGACATGCAGAGTGATCTCAGGGGAAAGGCGAAGCGCAGGCCGGTGTCACGGAGGCGACCGGTGACCCAGGGCTTCAAGCACGCGCATATCCTGCGGGAGATTACCACTCCCCTCAGTCTGTTCGATTACTTCAGCACCTATGCCCACGAGGAGCACGCCTTCCTGCTCGAGAGCGGGATGGATCCGGGCAAGCTCGGCCGCTACTCGTTTACCGGCCGGCAGCCGTTCCTCGTCTTCGAGAGCAAGGGCACCGAGGTCACGATTCACCGGGGCGACCGGGTGGCCCGGAAAGAGGGCAACCCCTTCCACGAGCTGCGCGCGGTGCTGGCGCAGTACAAGATCGATCCCTCGACCTACGGGGCCAGTCAGATTCCCTTCCTGAGCGGTGGGGTCGGCTACTTCGGTTACGAGCTCAACTACCAGCTGGAAAAACTGCCCTGCCTCGGCGCCGATGATCTCGCGCTCCCCGACATCTATTTCATGTTCGTGGATTCGCTGCTGATCTACGACCATCTCGAGACCAAGATGTACCTGTCGGTGATCGCCTTCGATCCGGACGGCAAGGCCGCGCAGCAGAAGGCCAAGGCCCGCTTCGATGAGGTCCGCGAATGGATGACCACCATCGAGGCCCAGCACCTGGCCGCGGCCGCCGAGCCGCCCAGCGACCCGGTCGCCAATGGCGGGCCGGGCAGCGGGCGGGCGCTCGTCGTGCGTGAGATGTTCAACGAAGCCCAGTACATGGAGGCGGTGACCAAGGCCAAGGAGCACATCTTCGCCGGCGACATCTTCGAAGTGTGCATGACCCACCGCTTCGAGTGCGACTTCGAGGCCGATCCCTTCGAGCTCTACCGGGAGTTGCGCCGGATCAACCCGGCCCCCTTCGCCAGCTATCTCAATCTCCCCTCGGTGAAAGTGGTCTCCTCATCGCCCGAGCGGTTCGTGCGGGTCAGCCGGGACCGCTGGTGCGCCAGCCGTCCGATCAAGGGCACCCGGCCTCGCGGAAAGACGCCGCGCCAGGATCGCCAGCTCTACAAGGACCTCAACTCGAGCATCAAGGACCGGGCGGAGAACATCATGATCGTGGACCTGGTCCGGAACGACTTCGGCCGGGTCTGCGAGGTGGGGACGGTGCAGGTCTCAGAGCTGATGATCATTGAGAAATACGCCACCGTCTTCCAGATGGTCTCGACCATCATCGGGAAGCTGGAGGAAGGCCGGGACTGCCTGGACCTGGTGCAGGCCTGCTTCCCCGGCGGCTCCATGACCGGCGCCCCCAAGATCGAGGCGATGATCATCATCGACGAGCTGGAGCCGGTGAAGCGGGGGATCTACTCCGGATCGATCGGCTATCTCGACTTCTCCGGCAACCTGGATCTCAACATCGTGATCCGGACCGTGCTGGTGAAGGACGGGAAGGCCTACTGGCAGGTGGGTGGCGCGGTGGTGGCGGACTCCGACCCGCGCGAGGAGTACATCGAGACGCTCGACAAGGCGCGCGCCATGGTGCGGGCCCTCACGGCCGTGTCCAACCGCGCCGCGGAGGTGCCGGCCTCCCAGGGCAGGGGGACCGCATGAGAGTCGCCATTCTCGACAACTACGACTCGTTCACCTACAACCTATTCCAGTACGTGGCCGAGTTGGTGGGCGATCGGCCCATGGTGTTTCGGAACGACGAGCTCACCTTCGAGCAGTTCCAGGAGACGCGCCCCGACGCGGTCATCATCTCGCCAGGCCCGGGCAATCCGGAGAATCCCAAGTACTTCGGCATCTGCAAACAGGTGATTACCGACCTGGGACCGACCACTCCGATTCTGGGCGTGTGTCTCGGCCATCAGGGAATCATCTACGCCTACGGTGGCCGCGTGGTCCGGGCCCCGCAGCCGATGCACGGGAAGACCAGCATCGTCTACCACAACAACCAGGGCATCCTCAAGGGCCTCCGGAACGGCTTCGAGGTCATGCGCTATCACTCGCTGGTGGGCGAGAAGGACACGCTGCCCGCGACGCTCGAGGTGACCGCCAAGACCTGGGACGAGATCATCATGGCGGTGCAGCACCGTGAGCATCCCATCTACGGCATCCAGTTCCATCCCGAGTCCATCGGCACCCCGATGGGCAAGAAGATCCTCCGCAAATTTCTCGACCAGGCCGCCTGAACCGCAGTTGAGGTGAGCCGCCGCCCTCCCCAGGCGCGGTGCGGTTCGTCCCATTTGGAAACCCTCTCCTCCGGCCCTGCGTAGGGCCGGAATGCCGCCGAGGGTGGTAGATTTTTCCGCCATGACCGAGCTGGGATCCGAGCCCTTCCTTCGAGAAGTTCAGGAGGCCCTGGCTTCTCGTTACGTAATCGAGCGCGAGCTGGGCGGGGGCGGGATGAGCCGCGTCTTCCTCGCGCGTGAGCACGGGCTCGACCGTCGGGTGGTGGTCAAGGTGCTCCCTCCCGACCTGGCCGCGGGCGTGAGTCTCGAACGGTTCCGCCGCGAGATCGCGCTGGCCGCCGGCCTGCAACATCCGCACATCATTCCACTGCTCACGGCAGGCCAGCTGGGCAGCATCCTCTACTACGTCATGCCCTTCGTGGAGGGCGAGTCGCTCCGGAGTCGGATGGCGCGCGAGCAGACGCTCCCCGTGGCCGACACCGTCCGGCTGGTGCGGGACGTGGTGGATGCACTCGCCTACGCGCACCGCCAGGGCTTGGTGCACCGGGACATCAAGCCGGACAACGTGCTCCTGAGCGCGGGACACGCGGTGGTGACCGACTTCGGCGTCGCCAAGGCGCTCACCGCCGCCACCACCACTTCGAATCTGACCTCGGCCGGCCTCGCCATGGGCACTCCGGCCTACATGTCACCCGAACAGGCGGCGGCCGACCCGGAGACCGACCACCGGGCCGATCTCTATTCCGTCGGATGCCTGGCCTACGAGATGCTGGCGGGGCGCCCGCCGTTCGTGGATCTGCCCCCAGCGCAGATGCTGGCCGCCCACGTCACCACTCCCGCCGAACCGGTAACGACCTACCGGCCCGACGTCCCGGCGGTGGTCTCGGACCTGGTCATGCGCTGCCTGGCCAAACGGCCAGAGGACCGTTTCCAGAGCGCGGAAGAGTTGCGAGACGGGTTGGACCAGTTCTCCACTCCCGCCGGGACCAAGAGCTGGGCCGTCTTCCAACGCGGCACTCCTCTGAGCCAGGTGGTGGAGCGCCGCGGGGCGGCCGCAGTCTTGGCCGGGTATCTCCTGATCGCGGGACTGGTCGCCTGGCTGGGCGGAATGGGCGCCTATCGGATGGGGCTTCCCGATTGGTTCGTGCCGGGTCTGCTGATAGTGCTCGGTCTGGGAGCGATCACCCTGCTCGGCGCCATCGTCGGGCTCTGGGGTAACCTCACTCGCCGCCGCGCGGTGGCCGGCCTGGGCGCCGCATTGCTGGTGCTGCTGGGCGCCGCCGCGGCGAGCCTCGGCCTGGCCGCCGCCGGCGTGGGCCCCATGGGATCGCTGGTCGCGAGCGGAAAGCTGACCGAGAAGGAGCGGGTGCTGGTGGCCGACTTCGACAACCGTGCGGGAGACTCCCTGCTGGGGGCCACGGTCACCGAAGCGTTCCGCACCGATCTCACCCAGTCGCGCGTGGTGACGGTCCTCCAGGCGGACGGGCTCCGGGAGGCGCTGGGACGCATGCAGCGAGCGCCGGGGACCCCGGTGACCTTCGACCTGGCCAGGGAGGTGGCGATCCGCGAAGGGATCAAGGCCGTGGTGGCCGGTGACGTGGCCTCGCTGGGCACCGGGTACGTGCTTACCACCCGACTGGTGTCCGCGACCTCGGGCGAAGTCTTGGCCGCCTTTCGCGAGACGGCGGACGGTCCCGGCGGGTTGATTCCTGCCGTGGACCGGCTTTCCCACCAGTTGCGTCGCAAGATCGGCGAATCACTGCGCAGCATCCGGAGCGATGCGGCGCTGGACCAGGTGACCACCGGCTCGCTCGAGGCCCTGCGTAAGTACACGCAGGCGGTGCGGGCGCTCGAGGTCGAGAACGATCACGACAAGGGAGTGGCCCTGCTCGAGGAAGCCATCCGGCTCGACACCACGTTCGCGATGGCCTATCGCAAACTGGGCGTTGCGCTGTCCAACTACAACGACGACCCGGCCCGGGCCCGAGCGGCGCTGACCCGCGCCTTTGAGCTCCGGAACCGGTTGAATGTTCGGGAGCGTGCCCTGGCCGAGGCGATGTACTACACCCGGGTCGAGCCCGACGAGAAGAAGGCGATCGACACCTACGAGTCGCTGCTGGAGATCGACCCCGAGAACTGGGTCGCGCTCAACAACTTGGGGGTGATCTATCTCGGGCGCCGGGATTTCGAGCACGCGCTTCCGTTGATGCGCCGCGCCGCCACCGTGGATTCCTCGCCGGCCCGCTCCGTGAACGTGGTCGATGCCGAGGTCGAGGCAGGCCAGCTCGCCAACGCCCGCCGGGACTACGCTGCCGTCGCGAGCCGATTCCCCGGGCATCCGATGACCTACGGCCTGCAATCGAGCCTGGCCTATGTCGACGGAGACTACGACGGGGCGGAGGCGGCCCTCCGGGCTGCGGTGGCCGCGGCTCGGCCCAGCCGGGACATGCAGGAGATCGGTCAGAGCCAGTTGGCAATGCTGCTGGCGATGCGAGGGCGACTCAAGGAGGCTCTGAGCCTGGCCGATCAGCTCCACCAGGAGAGCATCCAGCGAGACACCAGCGCCAGCAACCGCGCCCAACGTGGGCTGCAGCGGGCGCTGGACGAGGCCAATGTCGATCTCTGGGTTCGGGAGCGGACCGACCGCGTGCCGCATCTGCTGGACTCGGCGCTGGCCGCCAACCCACTCGATCGGATTCCGGCTCAGAAACGGCCATACGCCGCGCTCTCGCGCCTCTACACCCTCACCGGGCATACCGGGCGAGGGCGGGCACTGCTCAATGAGGCCGAAAAAGTGGAAGCCGCGATCAAGGGCGGCCGTCCGGCCGTGGACATGCATGACGACCAGGATCTGTCTCTGGCCCGTGGAGACCTGGCCTTCGCAGGCGGACAGGTGGACTCGGCCCTTACCTACTATCGCCAGGCTGGAGAAGGGAAGGCGCCGCTGTTCGGGATGCCGGAAATCGGATTCCTCTATGACAAGACCGGCCACCCCGACAGCGCTGCCGCCGTGTTCCGACACTACCTCAATACCGTGAGCATGGCCCGCATGTACCTCGATCCCGCCTACCTGGGCAAGATCTATCGGCGCCTGGGAGAGCTGGCCGAAGGCGCGGGCGACCGGAAGAGCGCCGCGGAGTACTACGCCAAGTTCGTCGCCTTGTATCGAGGCGCCGACCCGGAATTCACTCCGCTGGTCGGGAAAGTGAAAGCCCGACTCGCGAAGGTGAGCGCGGAATCCTAGAAACAGGACTGAGGACTGGGGACTGAGGACTGAGTCCACCTCACCCCACTCAGTCCTGAGTCCTCAGTGCTGAGTAGTACTTCTCCCCCTCCGAACGCAGCCGTAGATTGGGGCAACCCCCTCCACGGGAGGCCCCGGATGACGTACGAGCAGATCGTTTCCCTCCTGGGCTACGCCGGCGACCATGACCGCTCGGTTCGCATTATCACCTCGGATCGACACGAGGTGATCGGCAT
>DATIWD010000060.1:0-39059 GCA_035519565.1 Gemmatimonadales bacterium
GCGACGTAGGTGGGGAGTCGGGTCCCGGGAATGAATCGACTGGCCAGCACGATGGTGAAGCCCCGACGCGCGAACCATTCATCCATCCGGCGCACCTCCTCGGCGCCGACGATCCAGCGCATCGGCGCCCGATTGATGGCGAAGCGTCCGAAGGAGCGGCCCAGGAGGTAAAGCAGGAGATCGCCGATCACGATCCCGATCAGGCATGCGATCGTGGCTTGCCAGAAGGTGAGGCTCCCCCGGGCTACCAGCAGGCCCGCCGCGATGCAGGTCAGGTCTTCGCTGACCAGGGTGGCCGCCGCGATCACCAGCAGCGCGATCGCCAGCGCGAGCCCGCGGGCAGGTGGCATCCGGGTGGCGTCGAAGGGCTGAGCGGCCTGGGCTATGCGCTCAGGGTCGGCCGTCGCACGAGTTGGCGCTTTTCCCTGCTCCACGCGATCCACGAACTCGCTGAGCGGGGCGACCAGGACCTCCGGATGCATGAACGGCATGAAGTGATCACCCTGGAGCATCACCAGCTCGGACTGGGGAACCAGGCGGTGGTGCTCGAGCGCGGCCGCCGGCGCGACCAGGGGATCCCGGCTGCCGTGGATGATCAGCATCGGCCCGGGGTAGCGCTCGAGGATTCCCCGGAGCGGACGCTGGTCGGTGTCGTAGAAGTTCCGGGCGTAGGAGTAGCCCAGCATGGCGCCATCGAAGAATCCGAAGTTGGGCGTCGCCTCGGTCAGGAACCACAGCCCGAACAATTGGAGCCCGTGAATGGCGTGATTGATGTGATACTCGCCCAACAGCTCCATCTCCTGCGCGCCGATCGAAGCCAGGAGCGTGATGGAGCGGACGCGGTCGGGAGACTGGTCCTGAAGCTCCAGCGCCACGCCACCGCCCAGACTCCAGCCCACCACGTGAACGCCGGGAATCCGTAGCGAGTCCATCATCTCCGTCAGGTAGCGGGCGTGAGCCTTGATCGAGTAGTCGGGAATCCGCCAGGTGGAGCCGCCAAAGCCGGGCAGGTCGGGCGCGATCACCCGATAGCGCTGGGCCAGCATTGGACCCAGTTCTTCGAAGGCGCCACCGTCGCCCGGACTGCCGTGGAGCAGCAGGATCACCGGTGCCTCAGCTGGGCCCCAGTCGCGATAGGCGATCCGCACCGCGGACGAGTTCGCCTGAGAACCCACCACGCGAACAGCAATTTCCTTCTGATCGGGGCGGGAGACGCCGTCGAGGGGATGCAATCGACGGTAGACGTGGGACGCGAGGAGGGACAACAGGTACAACAGGACCAGCAGCCGAGCCGTTTTCAATCCTCGATCCTCGGACCTCGCATGGAGACCACCGCCGGCCGGGCACTCTGGCAGGGAGATCCGGCCACGTAGGAGAAGGTCACTCGACCGGGCTCCACCCTGATCTCACTGAGACTCACCGTTTCGGCGTCTTCCCGATGCATACAGACCGAGGTCGAGCCTCGGTCGGGGAGATGACCCCGGTGGATCCGGCGCATCACGGTCGGGCCATAGGCTCTCGCCCCTCGCAGCGCGGCTTCGAAGACACCGCGACGGGACGACTCCGCGGCGGCCTGGTCCAGGCCTGAGCTGGTGAGCACCAGGCCGGGCGCTGCGTGCTCAGCGCCGGCGAGGCTCCGGCCGTCCCACCCCAGCAGGAGCACCGGGCTTCCGAGTTCGAAGCTGGCCACGGTGAAGGGCTGGAAGCGGTGCAGCTCCATGGTCGCGATGCGATCGCCCGCCTCGCGGCGGCTGGAGGCGTCGAGGATCGAAGCCAGGAGCAGGCCCCGGCTGATGCGATCTCGGAGGGGCGGGATGGCGGGCGGTGTTTCGTGATACCGGTTAGCCAGACAGAAGGCGACGCCCTTCTCGTTCACCCCGATCCAGGTCCCCCCAAAATCAGGGTCCTGTGGCGTGATGACCTGGAGGCCTCCACGCTCCTGCACGCTCGGTGGTCGCGCGAGTCCGCGGGTCTTCTGTTCGTCCCGATTGAACCAGACGGAATACCCGCCGGTCTCGTGGTTCAGCCAGCTGAGGGTGCACATGCCAGCGTGCGCTTCCGATGCGCGAGTGTACTGGGGGCGACCCCGAAGTCCTCGCCCAGCTCGATCCCGGCGGTCCTCGCCAGGAGCGCGATCAGCGCGAAGTGGTGGACCGTGTGGCTCTGGAGAAAGAGCAGCTCGCGCTTGATCGTCGAGGAGGCCCAATCGGCCGCCGAATCTTCGTCCGCCGACGTGGCCACGTGGACCAGGATGCGATGATCCCGCTGTACCGGCTCCAGCTCGGACAGCTCTCGGCTCACTTCCGCCAGCGCCGCCCGGGTCTGGGCCGGGTCGGTCTCCAACATCGGGTCCCGGTCGCGCGCGTCGTAGTCAATGCGGCCGGACGGGAGTCCGCGGAGGAAACACCGGTAGTGATCCAGGATGTGACGGAAATGAGGGCCAGTGGAGGCCGGCGCCCGGAACAACGCTTCACCGTGGCGGTCCAGGGCGTCGATGCCCTGCGCCAGCACGGCGCAGTTGGCGGGAATGGTCGAAAGGGTCATGGATAATCCTGAGAAAGAACTGGAGTGAAGATGCGAACGACATTCTGGTGCAGCCGGCGGGCCAGCTCCTTGCGATCCGTCGCCTGAACCGGCTCTGCGCCGAAGGCGATGGATCCCGTGCACTGACTCAAGCGGCAGAGACCGATCAGGTGGGGGCCGAGGGTCATGTCTCCCCACCAGCAGACCGAGTGAGATGCCGGCGCCTCGCCGGCCGGGACCTGGTAGGACAGGCTGGCGTAACGCACCGGCCATGACCGGCGGGCCGCTGCCTCGAGCAGCGCCGGTTTGAAGGGGAGGACGCGATCGCCGGGGGTGCTGGTCCCTTCGGGGAACAAGAGCACGCCGTCCCCCTCGTCCCAGGCTTGTTCGATCAGCTGGGCGACCCGCACAACGTCTCTCCCGTCCTCTCGGTCCACGAAGATGGTCCCTGCCACCCGCGCCAGCAGACCCCAAATCGGCCACTTGCTGACTTCCTTCTTGGCGATGAATCGGCCGCTAGTCTGGCTACCCAGCAGGACGACGTCGAGATAGCCCAGGTGGTTGGAGACCAGAAGAAATGGGGGCGCTGGAACCTCGCCATGAGCGACCACTCTCAGGCCGACAAGGCGTGCGCTCCCTGTGCTCCAGGTTCGTACCGACCACCGGCGCCACCGCCGCCGAGTCTCGGGGGCAAATACCAGGACCGCGGTCCCCACCATATAGAAAGGAAGGCAGAACGCCGTCCACAGCCCCAACCCGGATAATCGGAGGGGGGCGCGCCACCCGGGCACCCGGGCCGGACCGACCAGCGGCTCAGCCGAAGAAACTGCGGTAGACGCGTTCATCCAGGGTGGCGGTGTCGAGCAGGACAAGGAAGTCGATGGTCTTGAACAGTCGGTCGATGGCGGGGGCGCCGCAGGTCTTGGCTCCCAGGCTCAGGTAACTCTGGAACAGGGCGGGGATCCTGATCTCGGAATCGCCGTCGGTCGGGACCGGAGTCGACGAGACACAAGCCAATTCCGGCAGCGGCGGCGCCCGATACGCCTCGTGTTCCTGGCCCCGGGTCTGGAGATACCGGTGGACCCGTACCCCGAGCGTCATGTCCTGGCTGGTGAGGGAGCAGCAGCCGAAGAGATAGCGCTTCCGGTTCCAGCCCAGGTACTCGGCCAGACCGCGCCAGAGCAGGTGGAGCACCCGCCCGGTCCGATGCTCCCGTGCCACGCAGGCTCGCCCGATCTCGACCGCGTCGGCGATGACCTCCGGAGGCAACTGGGTGAGGTCGAACTCCCCGGCCGAGTAGAAGCCGAGGTGCCGGGCCGCCATGGTTGCGGTCTGCATCCGGTAGGTCCCTACGACCTCGTTACTGGGGCGGTGGGTGACCAGGAGATGATGTAGATGGATGTCGAACTCGTCCTCGTCCCGGCCGGTCGTGAACGACTGGTCGAGGCCTTCCCGGAGTTCCAGGTTGAAGACCCCGAACCGGAGCCGGAGGGCGGCATCCAGCGCTTCGAGCGAGTCGGCAAAGGTGAGCGTGTAGTCTCCCGAGCGGATGACACCGCTCGGGACCCCATCGGGACTGGTGGGGAAGACGGGGTGGGGACTGGCGACAGGGCTCGCGGTCACGGAAGGCTCCGGCAGTTCAACGCCGCGAGAGGCCGGCGTGGTTTCCCGGGGTAAGACCTGAGGGGTGAGCGGGCCGCGAGCCGGCGCCGGACCGCTCGTCACACTAATAAAGGAATGGGCGGTACAAGGCTCGAACTTGTGACCTCCACGATGTCAACGTGGCGCTCTAACCAACTGAGCTAACCGCCCGGAACTGCGAAGGACTGAGGACTGAGGACTGAGGTCTGAGTGGCTCCAGTTGCAGCCGGACCACTCAGTCCTCAGTCCTCATCCCTCAGTCCTGTCTTATAGCGGGGGTGGGATTTGAACCCACGACCTCCGGGTTATGAGCCCGGCGAGCTACCAGACTGCTCCACCCCGCGATGGCTGCTGGTGAGTCGAACGCCTCGGGAATTTACCGAGGCTCGCCCACCTGATTTCATGCGAGAGCGGGAAACGGGACTCGAACCCGCGACCCCAACCTTGGCAAGGTTGTGCTCTACCAACTGAGCTATTCCCGCAACCGACTTCGCGTTACTTTCTGGCCCCCTGACTCGCGCGCCTCGACCGTGAGGCCGGGGGCGCTGGAGACAGGGTCGGGCCGGCGGCGGATGGAGGCGAGGGGGATCGAACCCCTGACCTCGTGAATGCCATTCACGCGCTCTCCCAACTGAGCTACGCCCCCGCTATATTGTCGCGCCCAACGATGGCCAGTATGGGAAGCAAGCCAACCTAGTCCGACGTGAAACGGGTGTCAAGCAGGATTCGGGCCCGTCGCGCGCGACCGGGATACATCTTTCATTATGAAGAGCAAGCCCTCGGGCTCCAAGACCAAGTCCTCCAGTCGCGCAGCGGCGCCGGCCCCCGCCGCGGCCGCTCCCCAGCGGTCGCCGGTGCAGGAGATCCTGGCCTCGACGCCCCCCAAGAAGCCGCGGGCACGGCGCCGTGACGCCGGCACCCGCACGCTGGGGACCTACGAACCCGATCGGGACATTCTCGACCAGTATCTCTACGAGGTCAGCAAGACTCCGCTGCTCACGCCACAGCAGGAGATCGCCATCGCCCGCCTGGTGCGCCAGGGCGACCAGGAGGCGATGCAGGAGCTGGTGAAGCGCAACCTCCGCTTCGTGATCTCGGTCGCCAAGAAATACCAGAACCGCGGCCTCCCGCTCTCCGACCTGATCGGCGAGGGCAACGTCGGCTTGCTCACGGCGGCCCGGAAATTCGACCCCGACCAGGGGGTCAAGTTCATCTCCTACGCGGTCTGGTGGATTCGCCAGGCCATCCTCGCTTCGCTGGCCCGCCAGGGCCGCACGGTCCGGGTCCCGCTCAACCGCACCGCCGACCTTTCCCGGATCGTCCGCACCGCGGAGGCGCTTCGCCAGGAGCTCCGCCGTGAGCCGACGCCGGAGGAGATCGCCGCCGCCGTCGGCCTCTCACTCGAAGTGGTCACCTCCCTGGCCGCGCTCAATACCGCCGAGGTCCGGCTGGACGCGCCGCTGGATCCCGAAGGGGATCGGTCGCTGATCGAGCGGTTCATCGCCGAGGACCGGGGCGACACCGAGGAAGCGGCCATGGACCGCTTCCTGACTGACGAGATCGAGCAGGCGCTGGCCACGCTGGCGCCGCGCGACGCCAAGGTGCTTCGGCTCTATTTCGGCCTCGAAGGCGACCGTGAGCACACCCTCGAAGAGATCGGCGGGATGCTGGGGGTGACCCGGGAGCGGGTGCGCCAGCTGCGCGACCGCGCCCTCAAGCGCCTCCGTGAAGGTGAGGTCGGCCGTGCCCTCGCCAGCTTCGCCGCCTAGGCTTCCTACTCCTGCTTTACACCGCTCGCTGCGAGCCATAAGCTACACGGCGTGACGCAGCCACTGGCGGTGCCCGCCGGGCCTCCGCTCCGCGCCATCGAACGCGTGGGGCACTGGGCCGGGGAGACGGCACGCGCGGTGGGAGACATTGTCACCTGGGGGCCGCTGCTGCTGGGACAGATGCGGCGCCTGGGCGTCGACTCGCTCCCCATCGCGGTGTTCATCGCCGTGTTCACCGGTATCGTCCTCTCCCTGCTGGCCTCCTACATCTTCACCGGTGCCGTGCCCCTGGTCTTCGTGGGGGCGCTGGTCGGCAAAGCCATCATGATGGAGTTGGGTCCGGTCCTCACCGGGCTCGCCCTCGCGGGCCGGGTCGGCGCCAACATCGCGGCCGAGCTGGGGACGATGAAGGTCACCGAACAGGTGGATGCCCTCGAGACCCTGGCCTACAGCCCGGCATCCTATCTGGTGGTCCCGCGGGTGCTGGCCGGCGGGCTGATGTTTCCCGTGGTCACCACCTTCGCCGTCGCGGTAGGCGTCGGGATGGGCTGGCTCACCGCCATCAACCTGCTGGATCTCACTTCGGTCGAGTTCATCAAGGGCTTGCGGCTCTTCTACGTCTTCAAGGACATCTGGTTCGGTCTGGTGAAGAGCGCCAGCTTCGGCCTCGCCGTCACCCTGGCGGGATGCCTCATGGGCCTCACCACGCGAGGCGGGGCCGAGGGCGTCGGCCGCAACACCACCCGTGCGGTGGTGCTCGGTTGTGAGGCGATCCTGGTCCTGGACGCCTTCTGGGCGCTGGTGCTCCTGTGAACGCCCCCGCGGTCTCCCGCGCATGATCGTCTTCGAGGACGTCCACAAGTTCTTCGGGACCCACCACGTCCTGAAGGGACTCTCGCTCACCGTCCACGACGGCATGACCACCGTGATCCTGGGCTACTCCGGGACCGGAAAGAGTGTCGCGCTCAAGCTGATCGTCGGACTGCTGCGTCCCGATGCTGGCCGCGTTACCGTCGACGGCCACTGCGTGCACGAGCTGGCCCGGGACGAGCTGACCCAGCTCCGCGGGACCATCGGGTACGTGTTCCAGTTCGCCGCTCTCTTCGATTCCATGACCGTCGCGGAGAACATCCGGCTCGGCCTCACGCGGCGGGGACTGGATGAGGACACCGTCGAGCAACGGATCCGCGAGAGCCTGGCGCTGGTGGAGCTGGAGGGCACCGAGGACAAGTATCCGGCCGAGCTTTCCGGCGGCATGCGCAAGCGAGTGGGGATCGCGCGGGCCATCGCGTATCGGCCCCGGTACATTCTCTGGGACGAACCCACCACCGGACTCGATCCGGTTACCACGGCGGTGATCGACCAGCTGATCATCCGGACCCGCCGGGAACTGGGGGTCACCGGGATCGTGGTCACCCACAACATGACCAGCGCCTACGCGGTCGGAGATCGCATCGCGATGCTCTACGAGGGGCAAATCCGCCAGGTCGGCTCGGTCGAGGCCATTCAGCAAACCACCGACCCCGTGGTCCGGCAGTTCATCGAGGGCCGGCCCGAGGCGGCCGTGCCGCTGGAGGTCGCGTGAAACGCCGGAACGAGTTCCTGGTGGGACTCACGGTCCTGGCGGGCCTGGCCCTGATCGTGGGCGGGGCGCTCTGGCTGAGCGAGACCGACATCGGCCACCGGCAACGGATGCACACTGCCCGCTTCCGCACGGTGGGCAGTGTCAGCGTCGGCACCCCGGTCACGTTCCGGGGCGTGCGGGTGGGCCGAGTGGAGGCGATCCGCCTGGCGCAGGAGAACTGGGTCGAGGCCGATCTCCGGATCTACCAGGGAGTGGGCCTCCCCTCCCGGCCCGCCGCGATCGCCGCCTCGCGCAGCCTGTTCGGCGATTGGGCCATCACCGTGGTCTCCCGCGATCAGCCGCTCGACGACCCCAACATCGCCAAGCTGATCGAGGAAGCGGCCGCGGTCGGCGGTGATGTCTGGCCGGGCGCCACGCTGCCGGACGTGGGACAACTCACCGCGCAGGCCGGCCGGATCGCGAGCGACATCGCCTCGCTCACCAACCGGGTCCAGGAGGCCTTCGACACCAACGCGGTGCGGGAGCTGCGGCGCAGCATCAAGGACTTCACCGACATCATGGACCAGCTGGTCGGGTTCACCAAGAATCAGACCTCGCTGCTCAACAAGGTCACCGGGAACGTGGCCGCGACCTCCGATGTGGTCGCCTCTGCCTCCACCAACTTCCAGGCCACGCTGGCCCGCATCGATTCCGCCACCAGCAGCGGCCAGCTGCAGAACATCATGAACTCGACCCAGGCCACCAGCGCCGACATTCAGAAGGCGGCGGCGGACCTTCGGGGCTTGATGGAGGCCGCGCGGAGTCACGAGGCCAGCCTGGTCCACGTGCTGCTGGCGGCCGACTCCCTGATGACCAAGATCCAGGCGGGCCAGGGCACGCTCGGCATGCTGGCGACCGACTCGATGCTCTATCGTGAGACCACGGCCACCATTGTCCAGTTGCGGCAGCTCTTGCTCGACATTCAGGCCAATCCGAGAAAGTACTTCAAGTTCAGCGTCTTCTGATGACCAGCCTCCATGGCTAAGCGCAAATCGGAGCGGGAAACCAGCGCCGGCGGCATTGTCTTCCGCCGCCAGCCCAGTGGCACGCTCGAGTTTCTGCTGATCAGAGACTCCTATCAGAAGTGGGGCTTCCCCAAGGGGCACCTCGAGCCGGGCGAGCTGCCGGCGGACGCGGCCCGCCGGGAGACGACGGAGGAGACCGGGCTGGTCGACCTGCAGCTGCACGGCCCCATCCGGATCATCGATTGGCATTTCCGACTCCGCGGCCGGCTGATCCATAAATACTGCCACTTCTTCCTGTTCGAGGGCCGGGAGGGTACGGCAACGCCCCAACTCGACGAGGGGATCACGGCCTGCAAGTGGTGCCCACTCCCTGAGGCCCAGCAGACGCTGAGTTACGACAACGCACGCAGCGTATTGAAGCGCGCCGCTGAGATGGCCTTCACCCTGACCGCGACGGCCAGCGGCCGGCCGGCCGTTACCGTTCCCCCGGCGGAGTAGGCCATGCCCGCGGTCGCCGCGGTGCTCGCCAGCCGCCGGGCGGTGGGGGCACTGCGGCGAGGGCTCTCCCGCGGGGGTCCCGCGGTGGTGGTGTGTCGATCCTGGTCCGCCCTGGAGCGCACCCTTCGCAGCCGCCTGATCGACGCGTGGGTCTTCGCCCCGCAACGAGCCGCCTGGAGCGACGTGACCCGGATCCGGACCGACTATCCCGGTGTGCCGGCCCTCGCCTACGCCCCCTTTCGCCCCGACGACGGAGAGCTGTTACTGGCGTGCCGCGCGGTCGGGGTCGCCGCCGCGCTGGTGGAGCAGGTGGACGATGCGGTGGTGGGAGAATGGGTGCGGCGCTGCTCGCTCACGGAGCAGCGCCGCCGGTTTCTCAACGACGCGCCCCGCGTGCTCCGTCTGGCCGATCCCCTGCAGGCGCGGGTCTGGGGCCTGGTGCTGGAGCGGGTGGATCGTCCCCTCCGGACCAGCGAGATCGCGCGGGCTCTGCGGATCAGCCGGGAGCACCTCAGCCGGCAGTTCGGGGCTGGCGGCGCCCCCAATCTCAAGCGGGTCATCGACCTCACCCGGATCGCCTGCGCCGCGCAACTCCTCAGCAACCCCGGGTACGATGTCAGGCTGGCGGGCCGGCTCCTGGGTTTTGCCTCCCCCAGTCACCTGAGTCGCACGGCGCGCCGAATCGCCAATGTGGCGCCCGCTGAGCTGGGCGAGCTGGGCCCCAGAGGGGTGCTGGCCGCCTTCGTTCGGGGGAATACCCGGAGCCGGACCGCGTAGTATCTTGCATGCGGTTTCGGCCCTGACCGGCCCTTCCCCAGTCCCGGGGATTGTGATATTTTTCACAATCTGATCTAACCCCTTTCAACCACCACTTTCTCACCGTTGATCTATGGCCACCACGCTGCGCGCCGGCGAGCTCAAGAAAGTCTTGCTTCAGGAGATCGAGTCCGCCGAGTTGGCCCAGGCCGACGTCAGCGAAGTCGGCACCGTATTGGAGGTCCGCGACGGAGTGGCCCGCATTTACGGCCTCCTGTCGGCCCTCTCGGGCGAGATGCTGGAGTTCATTTCCAGTGAGACCGGGGAGGTGATCACCGGGCTGGCGCTCAACCTCGAAGAGGACAACATCGGCGCGGTGATCCTGGGCGATTACCTCAAGCTCAGAGAGGGCGACGAGGTCCGGTCGACCGGCCGCCTGCTCGACGTGCCGACGGGGCCGGCCATGCTGGGTCGGGTGGTGGACGCGCTGGGCCGTCCGGTGGATGGCAAGGGCGCGATCGAGACCAAGACCACCCGTCCGGTGGAAATGATCGCGCCGGGGATCATCGTCCGGCAGCCGGTGAAGGAGCCGCTGCAGACCGGCATCAAGGCCATCGACTCGATGATTCCGATCGGGCGGGGCCAGCGGGAGCTGATCATCGGAGACCGCGGCACCGGGAAGACCGCGATCGCCATCGACACGATTCTGAATCAGAAGGGCACCGGGGTAATCTGCGTCTACGTGGCGATCGGGCAGAAGCGCTCGACGGTCGCCACCGTGGTCGAGCGGCTCCGCCAGGCCGGGGCGATGGACTACACCATCGTGGTCCAGGCCACCGCCTCCGAGCCGGCGCCGCTGCAGTACATCGCGCCCTACTCCGGCTGCGCCATCGCGGAGCACTTCATGTACGAAGAGGGCAAGGCGACCCTCTGCGTCTACGACGACCTCTCCAAGCAGGCGGTCGCCTACCGGCAGCTGTCGCTGGTGCTCCGCCGTCCGCCCGGCCGCGAGGCCTATCCCGGCGACGTGTTCTACGTACACAGTCGGCTGCTCGAGCGGGCCGCCAAGATTTCCGAGAGCGGGGACGTGGTGAAGCTGGATCCCCGGATCAAGAAGCCGGGCGGGTCACTCACGGCGCTGCCGATCATCGAGACCCAGGCAGGTGACGTCTCGGCCTACATCCCGACCAACGTCATTTCGATTACTGACGGCCAGATCTACCTCACGACCGATCTGTTCTTCTCCAACGTCCGGCCGGCGCTCGACGTGGGGATCAGCGTGAGCCGCGTGGGTGGCAACGCCCAGATCAAGGCGATGAAGCAGGTGGCCGGCCCGCTTCGACTGAGCCTGGCCCAGTACCGCGAGCTCGAGGCCTTTGCCCAGTTCGGCTCCGACCTCGACGCCGCCACCCTGAAACAGCTGGCCCGCGGCGCCCGCACGGTCGAGATCCTGAAACAGCCGCAGTACGAGCCGGTCCCGGTGGAGCGTCAGGTGGCGATCATCTTCGCGGTGACCAACGGGTACATGGATGACGTCGAGGTCAAGGCCTGCCAGCAGTGGGAGCGGGACTTCCTCGAGTACCTCTCCTCGACCCATGGGACGCTGCTGGACTCGATCCGCACCAAGAAGGCCCTGGATGACGACCTGACCAAGGAGCTCAAGGCCGCCATCACCGCCTTCAAGCCGATGTTCAAGCCCGAGTAGCATGGCCAAGTCGCGGCAGATCAAGCGGCGCATCCGCTCCATCCAGAACACCCGCAAGATCACGCGGACGATGGAGCTGGTCTCCACGTCGAAGCTCAGGCGCGCCCAGGACAAGGTGCTGGCGACGCGGCCCTACGCGCAGGCGCTGAGCGAGGTGATCGCGAGCCTCTCGACTCCGGATCTGATCTCCCAGTTCCCCTTGCTGCAGCGCCCCAAACCGCCCGCGAAAGGCGGTCCGACCCGCGCCGCCGTCCTGCTCATCACCTCCAACCGCGGCCTGGCCGGGGGGTTCAACGCCAACTTGATCAAGGAGGCGCGCAAGCTTCTGGAGACCCTCGAAAAGGGCGGTTACCAGACCGAGCTGCATGCGGTGGGGAAAAAGGGGATCGGGTATTTCAAGTTCCTGGGGCGCCCCCTGGCGACCGCGCGCCTCGACATCGGCGACAAGCCGACGCTGGCCCATGCCCCCGAGCTGGTCAACGACCTGATCGCGGCGTACGAGGCCGGCAAGCTGGCCAGCCTGGACGTCATCTACGCCCGCTTCAATAGCGCCATTTCCACCCCGCCGGTCACGCTGCGGGTGCTGCCGGTCGAGGCGCCCCAGGCCAAGACCAGCGGTCCTCGTCCGGATTTCATTTTCAGCCCGGGACCGGAGGAAATCGTGGAGCGGCTGCTCCCGCTCTACGTACGCAACCAGATCTACCGGGGCCTGGTAGAGACCGCGGCCTCCGAGCATGGGGCCCGGCGGACCGCGATGAAAAACGCGACCGATAACGCCGACGAGCTGCTGCGGATCCTGACCCGGACGGCCAACCGGCAGCGGCAGGCGCAGATCACGCAGGAGCTTTCGGAGATCGTCGGCGGGGCGGCGGCGCTCGAAGGCTGATAGACGAACCTCGAACACGGGACCACAGGACTCGACATGGCAACGGCAGCGGCGGCACCCAACGTAGGCAAGATCGTCCAGGTCATCGGGCCGGTTCTCGACGTGGAGTTCGAGCCGGAAAAGCTTCCCGAGATCTACAACGCGCTCCTGGTGGATGACTCGAGCGGCCCCATGCCGGTGCGCCTGGTGGCTGAAGTGCAGCAGCACATCGGGCAGAACCAGGTCCGCGCCGTGGCCATGAGCAGCAGCGACGGGGTGGTCCGGGGCATGCACGCCGTGGATGCCGGCGGGCCGATCACGGCGCCGGTGGGGAACGCTTCGCTGGGCCGGATCCTCAACGTCCTGGGCGAGCCGGTGGATGGCGGGCCCGACATCCCGGCCAGCAACGAGCGGTGGCCGATCCATCGCCCGACGCCCAAGTTCACCGAGCTCGAGCCCAAGACCCAGATCTTCGAGACCGGCATCAAGGTCGTCGACCTGATCGCGCCCTTCGTGAAAGGCGGCAAGATCGGCCTCTTCGGCGGCGCCGGCGTGGGCAAGACGGTGGTGATCCAGGAGCTGATCCACAACGTGCAGAGCGGCCACGGCGGCCGCTCGGTGTTCTGCGGCGTGGGCGAGCGGACCCGTGAGGGGAACGACCTCTACCTCGAGTTCAAGGAAGCCAACATTCTGGACTCGGTGGCGCTGGTGTACGGCCAGATGAACGAGCCGCCGGGCGCCCGGCTCCGGGTCGGGCTCACCGGTCTGACGATCGCGGAGTACTTCCGCGATGTGGAAGGTCAGGACGTGCTGCTGTTCATCGACAACATCTTCCGATTCACCCAGGCCGGCTCCGAGGTCTCCGCCCTCCTGGGCCGAATGCCGAGCGCGGTCGGCTACCAGCCCACGCTGGCGACCGAGATGGGCGATCTCCAGGAGCGGATCACCTCCACCAAGAAGGGGTCCATCACGTCGGTGCAGGCGATCTACGTGCCCGCCGACGACCTGACCGATCCCGCCCCCGCCACGGCCTTCGCCCACCTCGACGCGACCGTCGTACTCTCCCGTTCGATCGCGGAGCTGGGTATCTATCCGGCGGTGGACCCGCTCGACAGCTCGAGCCGGATCCTGGCCCCGCAGTTCCTCGGCGACCGCCACTACGAGGTCGCGATCGGGGTCCAGCGCACCCTGCAGCGCTACAAGTCGCTCCAGGACATCATCGCGATCCTGGGCATGGACGAGCTGAGCGAGGAGGACAAGCTGGTCGTGGCCCGCGCGCGGCGGTTGCAGCGGTTCCTGAGCCAGCCCTTCTTCGTGGCCCAGCAGTTCACCGGGTTCGAGGGCAAGTACGTGAAGCTCGCGGACACCATCGAGAGCTTCGCGCGCGTGCTGTCGGGTGAGTTCGACGAGCTTCCCGAGCAGGCCTTCTATATGGTGGGCGCGATCGACGAGGCCGTGGAAAAAGCGAAGAAACTGGCGGCGACGTGATGCATATCACGGTCATTTCTCCCGAGGCGTCCATCTTCGAGGGCGAAGCCGAGGCGGTCGTCGCCCCGGCGTTCGACGGCCAGGTGGGGATCCTTCCTCGCCATGCGCCGTTCATGACCCTCCTCGGTCAAGGCACTCTGACGGTGCGGACCGGAGGGACCACCCGCCGGTTCTCCGTGCGCGGTGGATTTCTTCAAACCCTGAACAACACGGTTCGGATCGTGGCCGAAGAAGTCAAAGGAGAGACCCATGGTTCGTAGCCTCTGGAAGGTGGCAGTTTTGGCGGCGCTGGTCACCGCACCGGTGGCGGCCCAGTCGACCGGAACCCCGGTCTTCCTGGCGCCGTACCGCGCATTCAACAATTGGGAGCTGGGGGCCTCGCTCAGCGATCCCGGCTCAGGCTGGGCTCTGGAGGGGTTCTATCGCTGGGGGTACAAGAATTTCGATATCGGACTTCGGTCGGGTGTCTGGGATCCCAGCGGCGGCGACTCCCGCTTCCTGATCGGGGGTGACGCCCGGACCCGGGTCGTGACCCATTCCAACAGCTTCCCCCTGGATGGCGCCCTGACCTTCGGGCTGGGCGGTAATTTCGGGGGCGGAAACGACGTTGCCTACATTCCGCTTGGAATCTCGCTGGGACGCCGGATACTCCTCGAGAATTCCAGCATCAGTTTCTCACCGTACGTGCATCCCGTATTGACGCCGACTTTCCTCGACACGAGCGACCTGCTCTTCACCTTCGGCTTGGGTGTGGACGTCAAGTTCACCAAGAGCTTCGATCTCCGGGTGAGCGGCGGCATCGGCGACCTGGACGGCGTAAGCATCAGCGCGGCGTACCTGCACTAGCCTCGCGTGTACGGTTCCCTCTGCACCCTCCGCGGTCGTTCGGCCGCGGAGGGTTGTCATTTCCGTGATTGACTTCCCCCGCCGGAGCGCGGTAGCTTCTGGCGCCCTCGTCCTGGCGCTGTCCGTCGCGCATGCGGCGTGGGGACAGGTACGAGGGATTCCGGTGGAGGTCGCGGGCATTCCGCGAGGGATCGGTGTCGCGGGAGAGATCGGTTTCCCCGGCGATGCCCTTGGCGGAGGCACCGCTTACGGGGCCACCGCGCTGGCGGGCGTGGGACCGCTCGATCTCACGGCCACCATCGCGGTGCACGACCCGTCGGCGGCGTCGAGCATCACCTCGTACGGGGGCGACGTGGGAGTGGCGGTGGTGGGCGGTCCCCTCAACCCGCTCTCGCTCACCCTGCAGGCGGGATACGGCTACTGGAAGACGAGCGGGACCGGGGTCTCGCATGTGCCACTGGGCCTCGGCATCGCGCTGACGATTCCGATCCCCGGCATCGCGATCCGCCCCTGGCTGATGCCCCGCGCCGACCTCATGATCGCGTCCGGGGGCGGAGTCTCCTCGACGGACGCCCGATTCGGGATCAGCGGCGGCCTCGACGTCACCCTGCTGAATGGGCTCGGACTCCGGGCCTCGTACGATCGGATCGCGACCTCCGGCCAGGACCCCACGACATTGGCCTTCGGCATTCACTACATCTTTTTCAGGGCTCCCTGACGGTGCCTCGACTGAATCTGCTGATGGCGATGGTGGGCATCCTGGCCCTGAGTGCGTGCGCCAACACCTTCGATGCGCAGCGTCTGGGACTGCCGGTCACCGTCTCCTCGCCGGTCGAGGCTCCGCCGGAGGGTTCCCATTTCAGGGTGACCAGCCACGCAGTATACGCCTTCTGGGGAATCGCTCAGGTCGGGCGGCCCAAGCTCGATGCCGCGCTGGCGTCGCAGCTGGCAGGGGCCAAGGGGATCGCCAACCTGAAGATCAAGGTACGCAGCCGGTGGAACGATGTGTTGGTCACGGTCCTCACCGCGGGGTTGATCGTGCCCCGGTCGGTGACGTTCGAGGGCATCGTGTTGCAGTCCACTCCGCCCACCCCGCCGCCGGCACCATCGCCCTAATCCCGCCGCACCAGGTCCACCAGCGCATTCGCCAGGCGGGCCGCTGCGCCGGCACCCTGCTCGACCACCCGGCGGGCCGTCTCGCCTTGGGTGGCGCGGCGGCGGTCGTCGCGGAGCCAGTTCTCCCACACCTCGAATAACGGCTTCCCGTCTCCTTGTGTCGCGGTGCCGACGGACTCCGCGCCACCGGCTTCGATGAGCAACGTCGCGTCCCGGCTTTCTCTCCATTGCGGCCCGAACGCCACCGGCAGGCCCCAGGCGGCGGGCTCCAGCACCGAGTGGAGCCCGGCACGATGGAACCCTCCGCCGACGTAGGCCATGGTCCCGGCTCCGTAGAGGGTCGCGAGGACGCCGACGCGATCCACCAGAAGGAGCGGCCCGGAGGCGCGATCGGCGGCCAACTGGCTCAGCCGTTCCGGGGCAGGCAGGCCGCGCTTCCTGGCACTCCAGGTGATTTCCTTGAGCCGTGGCTCGGTCGGTTCGTGCGGAACCAGGATCAGGCGCGGTCGCGAGGGATGATCCTGGAGGCGCGCCAGCGCATCGAGGAGCACGTCCTCGTCGCCCGGCCAGGTCGATCCGGCCACCAGCGTGGATGCTCCGGCGCCAAGCTTGAGCAGCGGATCGCCGGCCGGCACCGCGCCGACCCGGTCGAGGACGCTGTCGAACCGCGGATCGCCTGCAACCATCAGGTGCTCCCGGGGAGCGCCGAGCTGGAGCAACCGTTCGCCATCGGCGGCGTCGATCGCGGCGGCCAGGGCCAGCGAGCGGTAACCGGGCTCGAGCAATCGGGCCATGGGCCACCCCAGGCGGCCGCTGTGAGGTCGCACGGTGCCGGCGATCAGACTCACTGGAATCCCGCGCGCCGCGGCCCGGGTGGCCAGTTCGGGCCAGAGGTCGAGCTTGGTGAAGACCAGGAGGTCCGGTTTGAGCAGATCGAGCATGCTTTCCGCCGCCGCCGGCAGATCGTAGGGGAGATAATCGGCAACATCCACCGCCAGGCGCCGCGCGAGCGCTTCGGCGGAGGGGCTGAAAAAGGTGTAGGCGACCTGCCAGGTCGGTCGGAGCACCCGAAGCCGGCGAATCACGGCGTCGGCCTGGAGCCCTTCACCCACGGAAGGGGCGTGGAACCAGATTAGTGGGCGCGCCGGATCGCGCGAGGCCGCGGCCCAGTCCCTCAAGCGCGCCAGCACACCGGCGCGGGCAGCGTGCCCATGGCGCAGTTTCGGCTGCACCATGGCCACCGCCGGCAGGCAGAGGCGCCCCAGCCGCATCGCGGTCCGATAGACCAGCGAGGTCTCTGGCATGGCGCCAATGTCTCCGGTCAGGCCTTGCTCAGGCAAGGGAGGGGGTGATAGACTCGGTGCGTTCGCCCGATTTCTCACCCTTCAGCAAAGGAGGTGATCCATTGTCTAGTGAGAGTTGCATCCGCGGCTCGAGGTGGGCAAGCGATCGCCTGGCCTTGACGAACAACTGATCCGGCGAGGCATATCGTCTCGAGCTGGATGCCAACCGATGGGGCCTTGAATCCTTCAAGGCCCCATCCGCTTTCCCGTCCCGCCGCGCTTCCCGCATGACCACCCCAGCGTCCTCCGTCAAATCCTACTGGCAGGCCACCCGCGCGCCACGCTACAGCCTGATGTTTGCGCTGCCGCTGCTGATCGGCTACGAGACCCTGGCCTTCGCCCTGACCCACGACGCTCTCGAAGGGGTACGCAACGGGGCCGACGTGCTGCTCAAGAGCCTGTTCCTGGTGCTGGGTGGCCGCTACGGGCTGGTCGCCTTCGGGGCGGGGCTCCTGGGTTCGGGGGCGTACCTAGTGTGGCGGGATCGTCGCCGAGGCGGCGGGTGGGAGGCCCGGGTATTCGTGGGGATGGCGATCGAATCGCTGGTTTATGCCCTTGTCTTCGGTGGCGTGACCAGCCGACTCACCGGTCTCCTGCTGAACCTGAGCCTGGCCTCCGGGGGATCGGTAGCGCAACTCGATCTGCCGACCCAGCTGATGGTCTCGCTGGGAGCGGGGATCTACGAGGAGCTGCTGTTCCGGGTGTTGCTGGTATCCCTGCTGGCGGGAATGGGCCGGGTGGTCTTTGGCTGGGGGACCCGGACGGCGGGAGTCTTTGCCGCTCTCTTCGGAGCCCTGATCTTCGCCGCGTTTCACTACGTGGGACCCTACGGAGATCGGCTGACCGCCGGTTCCTTCGTGTTCCGCACCATCGCCGGCCTCTTGTTCAGCGGGCTCTACCTGCTGCGCGGCTTCGGGATCACCGCCTGGGCCCACGCGCTCTACGACGTGCTCCTGGCGCTGGGGATCTGATCACTGCTTCCGGGTGACCTTGGCGTTGTAGATGGAGTCCAGGATTCCCACGAAGTCGGCGAGCGGCGCCGCCCCCTCCAGCAGGCCCCCTTCGATGTAGAAGGTCGGGGTGCTCCCTGCTCCCGACCGGGCGGCCCCATCCGCATCACTCCGGACCACGGCGCGCATCTCCCCCGTCGTGAGACACGGCATCACCGCATCCCGTCCCATCCGCGCGGAGTCGGCCAGCGAGAGCAGGAAGGGGGCGGGGTCCTTGAGCGGGGCCCACTTGTCCTGGTACTTGAAGAGCAGGTCGTGGATCGGCCAGAACATGCCGGCCTTGGCCGAGCACATCGCGAACTCGGCGGCGGCCGCGGCATTGGCGTGAATCTGGGTCAGCGGAAAGTTGATGAACACCCACCGCACCTTGCCGGTCGCGATGTAGCGCCGCTCCAGCTCCGGGAAGGTCTCGACCGCCTGCCGCCGACAGTAGGGACATTGAAAGTCGGACATCTCGTAGACGGTCACCGGTGCCGTTGCACTTCCCTTGCTCCGGGCTTCCAGCAGCAGGTCCGCCGGATTGGTGCTGGGCGTCTGGGTGTGCGCCTCGCGACCCAGAGCCAGGGGCAGCAGCAGAAGCAGGGAGCACCGGCGCAGTCTCATCGTGTGGGCTAGTAGCGGGGGCGTCGTTTCCCGTTCTGGCGGTCCAGCACCAGGCTGTCCCGGGTGACGGGGACGTTCCAGTACCACTCCTGATTGGGATCCTGCGCGTCCCACGACCGGGCATAGATCCACCAGGGCTTCCCGATCAATCGGAGCCTGGCGCGGCCGTCGGCCCCGGTCGTGTCGGCGATCGGCGCCCGCCCTCGCGACTTGGCCAGCTGCGCGGTCAGACTGTCGTAGCCGTGATACGTGGTGGACTCCCACTGGCGCATCGCGGTCCGCAGACTGTCGATCTTCGGCCCCAGCCTGGTCCGGGCCTTGTCCAGCTCCTGCTGGCGCTGGTCACGCACTTTCTCCAGTGCCTTGAGCGAATCGAACCCCGCGCTGAAGCGGAGATACTCGGTCTTGTACTCCGGTGCGTTGCGGGGGAGCGAATCGAGGTGCCGCTTGATCCCCTCCAGGGAATCGCGCAGTTTCCCAGCCCGTCCCTCGGCGTCGGCATAGGCCTCGAACGGTGCGCGGAACTTCTCGAACAGCGAGTCGAGCGTACGGGCGTTCGGGCGCGGAGTGGGGGCCCTGGCCTCGAGCGCGGCGATGATGCTGTCCCGGTCGTAGGGGAGAAAGACCAGGGGGAGATTCGGCACCGGGGCCTCGACGGCGTCGGCGCCCGGGATCGAGACCCGGACCGCCACCTCCGGGGATGAGCACGCCAACCCCGCGAGCATGAGCCACGGCGTGGTGAATGAAACGAAGGATCTGATGCTGAACACTGTAGGCGAAGTCACCGGGCGGAAACTTAGACGGGCCTGGGCCCTGCTTCAACTCATCCCCGGGCTCCTGGCGGCGCAGCAACCCGGCTCGGGCATCGCCCAGCTGTTTCCCCCCCAACCTACCGGATACCTGACCGATGTCGCGGGCGTGGTGGATCCCGCCTCTGCGGCCCGAATCGACTCCATCGCGACCCGCCTCCGGGCGCTCACCGGTGCGGAGCTCGCGGTGGTGACTCTGCCGAGCATCAAGGACTACGCCCCCTCAGACGTCGCCCTGACCATCGGGCGAAGCTGGGGCGTGGGGGCCAAGGGGAGCATCGGCGATCCTCGGCGGAACGCGGGGATGGTGCTCCTGCTGGTGCCCCGGACCGAAAATCAACGCGGCCAGATCTACCTGGCCACCGGGCAGGGAATCGAAGGGATCGTGACCGACGCCACGGCGGGCCGGATTCAGGATCTCATGATCCCGCAGTTGCGAGAGGGGCAATACGGCCCGGCGCTGGTGACCGGAGTGACGGCGCTGGCGGGGATCGTGGCTCAGGGCTTCGGTGTCACCGACTCCACCCTGGCGCCGAAGAGCCCGGTCACCATCGCCGGCGGAACCTCGGTCCGGTTGGCGCTCCTGGTGATGATCCTGGTGTTCTTCCTGGTGCTGATGGTGCTCGCCGCGCGCGCGCGCCGGTGGGCCGGCAGGCACGTGGTATATTGGGGCGGCCCATGGGGCCGGGGTGGGGGCGGGAGCTGGGGAGGCGGGTTCGGCGGCGGCGGTGGTGGTGGATTCGGGGGATTCGGAGGAGGCGGTGGCTTCAGCGGTGGTGGGGCCGGAAGGAGTTTCTAGTGGACCCTTCAGCTGAGCGTGTTCTGGAAGGCCTGCTCTCCGTCACCGACTCTGCGGTGGTCGGGTCCTACAGCGCTGTGCTGTACGGCTCGGCGGCGCGCGGCCAGTACGTGCCGAAGCACTCCGATCTGAACCTCCTGCTGGTGCTGGAGCGCGTGACGCCCGACCTGCTCCGGAGCCTGGGCAAAGGTCTCGGGGCGTGGCGCCGGGCCGGGCACCCGCCGCCGGTGCTGATGAGCCGGGTCGAATGGTCGCGGGCGGTTGACGCGTTTCCGCTGGAGGTCGCCGACATGAAGACCGCCTACCGGGTCCTCAGGGGCAACGATCCGCTGGCCGGGGTTCAGGTCCCGCCCGCCGATCTCCGGCGCGCGATCGAACGGGAGTTTCGGGGCAAGGTCCTCCAGCTCCGGCGCGGCTATGCGCTGGCGCACGATGATCCGGAGGCGCTCGCCACGGTGGCCCGCGGCAGCGTGGCGGGGGTGCTGCTGCTGCTCCGGGGGCTGCTCCTGCTCGCCGGACAGGAGGTCCCCAACGATCCGCTGGTGCTGATCAATCGGGCCGCGCCGCTGGCGCGCTTCTCGCCCGATGCAATGGCGGAGATCGCCGAGCGGCGCGGCGATCACAAATGGCGCTGTCCCGCGCCCCTGTTTCTGGAGTACCTCGCGGCGCTGGAGGCCGCGGAACGCTACGTGGACCAACTCGAGCCGGGAGGAAAGTCATGAAGGGCCTTGGCGGGTGGCGCATCTGGTTGGCCGGACTGGTAGTGATGGCCACCGGATGCGGCTACAACACGATCCAGACGATGGATGAGCAGGTCAATCAGGCCAAGGGGCAGATCGCAGCCCAGCTGCAGCGCCGGGCCGATCTGGTTCCCAACCTGGTGGCCACCGTGAAGGGCGTGACCAAGCAGGAAGACACGGTGTTCATCTCGATCGCGGAGGCGCGCAGCAAACTGGCCGGGGCGGTGCAGAAGGGGGACCCGCGGGAAATGGCTGCGGCCAACGATGCGTTGACCGGACCCCTCTCGCGGCTCCTGGCCATCTCCGAGAACTATCCCCAGCTCCGCTCCAGCGAGAATTTCCGGGCGCTCCAGGACGAGCTGACGGGGACGGAGAATCGCATCAGCGTGGCCCGCCAGGACTACAACAATGCGGTGGGGCAGTACAACGCGTTCATCCGGCGCTTTCCCTACAACATCACCGCCAAGGTTTTCGGAATGAGCAAGCCTCGCGAGTACTTCGAGGCCAAGGCCGGCGCGGAGGAGGCACCGCAGGTGAAGTTCTAGGGGAACCGGAGAACGGGAGAACAGGAGAACAGGAGAACAGGAAACTGTGATCCCGAAAGACAAAACCCTCCGCGTAACCAGCGGAGGGTTCTTGTTTCTGGGAAATGCCCGTTCCCCCGTTCTCCTGTTCCCCTATTTCCCTGTTTAATCCACGATCGACTCCGGCAGCACGTACTTGAGCGGATCCACCGGTTTCCCGTTCACGTGCACTTCGTAGTGCAGGTGCGGGCCGGTGGCCAGGCCGGTGTTGCCCACCAGGGCGATCTGCTGGCCGCGGCTCACGTGCTGCCCGACCTTCACCAGCACCTTCGAGGTGTGGGCGAAGCGGGTAGTGATCCCGAAGCCGTGGTCGATCTCGATGGTGTTGCCGTACCCGGTTTCCCACCCGACCGAGGTCACGATCCCGTTGGCCGGTGATTCGATGGGCGCGCCCATCGGGGCGGTCACATCGATCCCCTCGTGCGGGCGGGCGATGTGCAGCACCGGGTGCATCCGCATCGAAGAGAACGCGCTCGAGAGCCAGCCCGCAGTCGGCATGATCGACGGCATCGCGGCCAGTCGGTCGTGGTGGGCCTTGAGGCTGTCGGTCGCTTCTTTGAACGAAAGGGCTAGCAGATTGGCGCGGCGAATCAGGGCGTCCATGTCCACCCGGATCATCTCCGTGCGCTTCTCGAGGACGCTGGCCTCGGGCGCCCCTTCGGACCGCTTGGGCGCGGGACCACCGATACCGGCCATCTGCACCTGGGGATCGTTGGGCTCCAGGTTCGCCAGCAACCGGACTCTCGAGTCCCGCTCCGCGATCCGCTGCAGCGTATCCGAGAGGGCATTGACCCGGCCGTGCAGCGTGCCGATCTCCTCGGCCAGCTGCGCGTTCTCCCGCTCCAGCCGCACGTTCTCGGAGATCCTGATGGACCGGGACACGGTCCCGTACCCGAGCAGCATGGCCGCAAGAACCAGCACGACGCCCACCCCGGCTCCCAGCTTCATCAGCGTCTGGGAAACCTGGAGCACCCGGGACGTCTCCGCACCGGGCGGCACCACCAGCAGGGTCCAGCGGCGTTCGGACATGCGGCTCACGGTTGAGGTCTCTGGATCGACACTGTAAGAAGGTCAAAAGCCGTGCCCCGGCCTGACCCACCTCGGGCGGCCTATAATGCCCCTCCGTACCACCCATGTCAAGGGAAGCGAAAGACCGTACAACCCTTTGACTGTAGAGGACTTAGATAGTTCCTGGAGGGGTGATTAGGACCTATACACCAGCCGCCGGCAGTCAGGGACTTGTGGCCTGAGGCTTGGGGAAGAGGTTGGCCGGCTTGCGAACTTCGGTGCTTGCGAGGGTTGGGTGTGAGAGGGAGTTCCAGGCGGCGGGATCGACTTCTCCCTCCTGACCCAGGCTCTCCCACAGCTCCTGCGATTTCCCCGGCATGAACGGTTGAATCAGCACTGCCAGACGATAGAGGCAGCGCACCAGCGCGGCCAGCGCCCGGTCCAGCTCCTCGGCCTTGTTCTGCTTGGCCAGACTCCAGGGAGCGACCTGCACGATGTACTGGTTGGCCGCCCCGATGAGGGCCCAGGCGGCATCGGCCCCGCCGCGAAGATCGATCGCCTCCATCGCCCTGGTGTAGTCCGCGAGCGCGGTTTCCGCGGCCTGGTCCAGCGGGGTGCCGCCGGCATCGGCAGGGACCTTCCCGCTCCGGTATTTCTCGAGCATTGCCAGAGATCGGGAGGCCAGGTTGCCCAGACCGTCCGCCAGCTCGGCGGTGTATCGGTCGTCGAACCGTTCCCAGGTGAAGTTGCCGTCGCCTTCGAATCCCACCTCGCGGAGCAGGAAATACCGCAGCGCATCGGGCCCGTGCCGCTGTATGGCCTCGTCCAAGTGGACACTCACCCCGGCCGACTTGGAGACCTTGGCGCCCTCCCACTGCACGTAGCCGTGGGCCCAGACCCGGCGCGGCAGCGGCAGGCCGGCCGCGAGCAACATCGCGGGCCAGATCACGCAGTGGAACCGGGTGATTCCCTTGCCGATCACGTTGAGGTCGGTGGGCCAGAGGCGCTCGTACCCGGGTTGCGGGAAGCCGGTGGCCGAGAGGTAGTTGATCAGCGCGTCGAACCAGACGTACACCGTGTGCTCCGGGGCGCCGGGGAAGGGGATCCCCCAGGGGAACCGCAGCCGTGAGATCGAGATGTCCTGGAGCCCCGATTCGAGCAAGCGGAGCACTTCGTTGCGGCGGATGACGGGGTCCACCCGGAATTCCCCCGAGGTGATCAGCTCGAGCACCCGGTCCCGGTAGCGGCTCAGCCGGAAGTAATGGTTCTCTTCCTTGGTGGGGACCAGCGCCAGGTTGGGATGCTCGATGCAGCGTCCCTCCACGATCTGGCTCTCTGCCTTAAACTCCTCGCACCCGACGCAGTAGAGGCCCTCGTAGACGCCGAGGAAGATGTCCTCCGGGTGCTGCTGCTGGATGCGCTGGAGCAGGCTGGTGACCGATCTCGTGTGACGAGCCTGGGTGGTGCGGATCCAGTCGTCGTGCGAGCAGTGCAATCGCCGCCAGGTATTCTCGAACCGATCGGAGATCTGGCCGACCCAGGTCTCGGGTGGGGTGCCGGCCTTCTCCGCCGACTGGAGCACCTTCTGCCCGTGCTCGTCCATCCCCATGACATAGTGGACCTGGTCGCCACGGAGCCGACGGTATCGGGCAATGCAGTCGGCGCCGACTTTTTCAAGCGCGTGGCCGAGGTGGGGATCGCCGTTCGAGTAGTCGATGGCGGTGTTGATGTAGAACTTCGCCATCAGGAATCGTCCGGAGGGCTGGATTCCGGCTCCCCGGGGCCGGGGCCGCTTTCGCCGCCCCCGCTCCCGCCGCGACGTCCGCGCCGCCGCCGGCGACGACGGCGATTGGCTCCCGGTTCCCGTGGGGCGGCGCCCTCGGCCGGGGGCGCGAGGGCCTCGACGGGGGGCGCCACGGCCTGGCGGTTGGCCGCCGTGGGAAGCTGGAGGCCCAGGCTCTCCAGTTCGTCGGTGAGCTGGACCAGGGGGATGATCCGGGATCCACGCTCCTCGTGGCGAAGGAAGACCCGCTCCCGGAAGATGTCCACCGCGATGACGCGCTCATCCCCGACCACGGTCTTGAGCAACTTCCCCTCCCGGGGGAATCGCTTCCGCTGGGCGACGTAGAACTCGTGCTCGTACTTGAGGCAGCAGAGCAGTCGCCCGCAGCCGCCGGAGATCTGTGAGGGATTGAGCGAGAGGTGCTGGTCCTTGGCCAGGGCGAGGCTCACGGGGGAAAGCTCGGTCAACCAGGTCGAGCAACAGTATTCCCGTCCGCAGCGCCCCACCCCGGTCAACCGGGCCGCTTCATCCCGGACCCCGATCTGACGCAGCTCGATGCGAGTCCGGAACAGGCCCGCGAGGTCGCGGACTAGCGCGCGGAAGTCGATGCGCTTTTCCGCCGTGAAGTAGACCGTGAGCTTGGCCCGGTCCCACTGCCATTCGGCGTCGCTGATCTTCATCGCCAGGGCGTGGCTGTGGACCCGCTCGATGGTTTTACGGCGGACGTCCTCCTCGGAGCGGCGGAGGTCGTTGGCGGTGCGGACGTCCGGCTGAGTCGCCCGCCGGAGTACGGGATAGATGGGGTCGGCCGGCGTCGTGGCGCCGGCGGCACAGCCCGAGCAATGCGCCGCGCAGGTCCGCGCGGCGGCATCGCCCACCTTGCTGATCCGGCCAAAATCCAGTCCTCGCTCGACCTGGACGATGACCGGCTCATTCAGGTAGAGTGGGGCCTCGAGACCCTTCCATTCATGGAACGCCCGCCGGTTTCCCTTGAAGCGTACTTCGACCGTTTGGGTCGGCGTGGCGACAGCGCTTTCAGTCATGATCTAGGTGGTTCACATCTCCGTAAAGACGCCCATTTCCCCGTATTTCTCGGCCCGGCGTCGGACCAGTTTCTCGGGCCGGATCTTGCGAAGCTCGGTCACGTGGCGAATCAGCGCCTCGCGTAGCGCTTCACCCGCGGCATCGGGCTCCACATGCGCGCCGCCGACCGGCTCGGGAATGATCTCGTCGATCAGCTTGAGCCGGAGCAGGTCCTGGGCAGTCAATTTGAGCGCATCGGCGGCCCGCTCTCGTTGCGCCGAATCCTTCCAGAGGATGGCCGCGCATCCCTCAGGAGAGATCACCGAGTACACCGAGTTCTCGAACATCAGGACCCGGTCCGCCACCCCCAGGGCCAGGGCGCCACCCGAGCCGCCTTCTCCGATGACGACCGCCACGCAGGGCGTGGGGAGCGCGCCCATCTCCAGAATGTTCCGTGCTAACGCCTCGGACTGACCCCGTTCCTCCGCGCCGATGCCGGGATAGGCGCCGGGCGTATCGATCAGCGTGATGACCGGGGCGTCGAACTTAGCCGCCAGGTTCATCAGGCGGAGCGCCTTGCGATAGCCCTCCGGATTGGCCATTCCGAAATTGCGCTTGAGATTCTCCTTGGTGTCTCGCCCCTTCTGGTGCCCGATCACCATCACCGAGATGCCGGCCAGGCGGGCCCAGCCGCCCACGATCGCGGGGTCGTCCCGGAACAGCCGGTCGCCGTGCAGCTCGATGAAGTCGGTGAAGATGGTGCTCAGGTAGTCGAGCGTATAGGGGCGCCGGGAATGCCGGGCCACCATGACCCGCTGCATCGGCGTCAGGCTGCTGTAGATCTCATGGCGGAGCGTGGTCAGCCGAACCTGCAGCAGGCGGGCCTCCTCGGAGACGTCAATCTCCCGCTCGGCACCGAGGCGCTGCAGGTCCTCGATCTGGCGTTCCAGTTCGAGAAGGGGCTTCTCGAATTCCAGGGTATAGGCGGATGGCATCCGCTCAACTCGCTTTTACGAAGTGGACCGCGGTCGGGCCCAGGACGGCCTGCAGGGCGTGGAGCAGCTCGTCATCCGCGGCAACCCGGACCGTGCGCGACCGGAGCCGGAGACGCTCGCCGTTGCCATCGCTCCAGTCAATATAGAGCGGGGCAGGGCCGGGGTGCGCGGCGCAGAGGGCCACCGCCGCCCGAAGATCGTCGTCCGAAGGGCGGCTCGGCGCGGCCCAGGCCAGGCTGAGGCCGATGGCTCCCGAGGGCCGCAACTCGTCCAGGGACCGGGCGCCCTCGATCACGAAGGGAGCGCGTTCCTCACCCCGGTCCCGGGCGCTGTAGCCTCCGGTGAGCAGGACCGCGGCGTCCTCGGTCAGCATCTGATTGAGCCGGGCCCATGCATCGGGGAACACGATCGCTTCGGCGGTCCCATGGAAATCTTCCAGCACCAGCCGCGCGTACTCCTTGCCGGTCTTCCGCGAGATCTGCCGCTTCACGGCGGTGAGGATCGCGGCGATGGTCACCGGATGCTCGGACCACTCGCCCAGGGTCGCGGTGGTCCGGGTCCCGAACAGGCCGACTTCCTCGCGATAACGGGCCAGCGGATGTCCCGAGATGAAGAAACCGAGGACCTCCTTTTCCCGCGTGAGCCGCTCCGATTCGGACCAGGGCTCTACCTCTGGCAGCGTGGCGTGACGGTGAGCCGCTGGAGCTGGACCCTCTCCGAACAATGAGGCCTGGCCGCTCTCCCGATCCTGCTGCAGCAGAGTGGACTCGGCGAGGACGGCGTCGAGGCCGGCGACGAGCTGAGCCCGGTTCTCGCCCAGGGAATCGCAGGCGCCGGCGGCGATCAGAGCTTCGAGAACCCGCTTGTTGCAGAGCCGGAGGTCGATCTTGGACGTGAGATCGGGCAGGTCCCTGATCCGGCCCTCGGCCCGGGCGGCCAGAATCGAGTCGATCGCGGACCGGCCCACGTTGCGCACCGCGCCCAGCCCAAAGCGAATCCGCTTCTCTCCCACCACGGTGAACTTGAACCCCGACTCGTTGACATCGGGAGGCAGTACTTCGATCCCCAGCTCCCGCGTCTCGTTGATGTATTGCACCACCTTGTCAGTGTTGCCGATTTCCGAGGACAACAGGGCGGCCATGAATTCGGCCGGATAGTGGACCTTGAGCCACGCGGTCTGATACGAGAGGACCGAGTAGGCGACCGAGTGCGACTTGTTGAATCCGTAACGCCCGAAGGTCTCGATCTGCCCCGCGATCTCGTCGGCCAACCGCCTGGTGTGCCCCAGGGCCACCGCCCGTTCGACGAACTTCCCCAGCTCTCGCTTGATCAGCTCCGCGTCCTTCTTGCCGACCGCCTTTCGGAGCACGTCGGCTTCGGCCAGACTGAACCCCGCCAAGACGTTGGCGATCCGCATCACCTGTTCCTGGTAGGTGATGACGCCGTAGGTCGGCTCCAGGATCTCCCGCAGCGAGGGGTGGGGATAACTCACCGGCTCCTGACCCAGCTTGCGGCGGATGAAGACCAGGTGCATACCCGCGTCAAGTGGACCGGGGCGCAGCAGCGCGTTGGAGGCGACCAGGTCGTCGAACCGGTCGCAGCGCATGGAGCGGAGCGTTTCGGTGGCCAGAGGAGACTCGAACTGGAAGACCCCCGCCGTCCGTCCGGTCCGCAGCATGGCATAGACTGCCGGCTCTTCGAGGTCCAGGCGATCCGGATGGAGGGTGATGCCGTGCCCCTGCTTCACCAGCGCGACCGAGTCATGGATCACGGTGAGGGTCTTGAGGCCGAGCAGGTCCATCTTGAGCATCCCCACCTGCTCGAGCGCGCCCATCTCGTACTGCGTGATGATGGCTTCCTCGCCGGCCTGGGATTGGCCGGCTCCCTTGGTCGGCGCGGTACAGACCGGTACGTATTCCGAGAGCGGGCCGGGGGCGATCACCACGCCGGCCGCGTGCACCGAGGCGTGCCGGGAGATCCCCTCGATCCGTGAGCTCAGGTCCGTCAGGCGGGCATACAGCGGATCGGAGCGGACCAGTTCCTTGAGCTCGGGCACCTTGGCCACCGCCTCGCTCACGGTGAGGCTGTAGGCCGGCCCCGAGGGGATCAGCTTGGTGATCCGATCGGCGTCACCGGGGGGGATCCGGAGCAGCCGGGCCACGTCCTTGAGCGCGGCGCGGGCCTTGAGAGTCCCGAAGGTGATGATCTGCCCCACGCTCGACCGGCCGTACACTTCCCGCACGTGCTCGATGACCTCGCCCCGGCGTTCGAAGCAGAAGTCCACGTCGATATCGGGCATCGACACGCGTTCGGGATTGAGAAACCGCTCGAAGAGGAGATCGAACTTGAGGGGATCGATGTCGGTGATGCCGAGGGAGTAGGAGACCAGCGATCCGGCGGCCGATCCCCGGCCCGGGCCGACGGGGATCCCGCGCTGCCGGGCGAACCGGATGAACTCCTGCACGATGAGGAAGTACCCGGCATAGCCGGCTTCCCGAATCACCCTGAGCTCGTACTCGAGGCGGGTTCGCACCGCTTCGGGGAGCGAGGCGTATTCGCCGGTGCCGGGCGCGTAGGGGTCGGTTCGCTGGCCGTAGCGCTCCACGGCGCCCTTCTTCGCTTCGTATTCCAGCAGGTCGTCTTCCCGGGCGAACTCCTTGGGGCGATGGGGAAAGGCAGGGACGTGGTAGGTCCGCTCGAAATCGAACTCGCAGCGCGCGGCCACCTTGGCGGTATTGGCGATGGCCTCGGGGTGCTCGGGGAAGAGGGCGGTCATCTCCCCCTCGGACTTGACGTACGATTCCTGCCCGAAGAACCGGAACCGCTTGGGATCGTCCAGCTCGCTGCCGGTCCCGATCGCCAGCAATACGTCGTGCGCCTCGGCGTCCTCCCGGCGCAGGTAGTGGGCGTCGTTGGTCGCCACCACCCCGATCCCCAACTCCTTCGAGAGCCGGAGCATCCCCTCGTTGACGATCTTCTCTTCGGGGATCCCGTGGGACTGGATCTCCAGCCAGAACCCCTCGGGCCCGAAAGTCCTGGCGAAGTACTCGGCCGAGCGCTTCGCTTCCTCGTAGTTGCCCTGCCTCAGGTAAAGCGAGATTTCTCCCGACAGGCAGGCGGCCAGGCAGACCAGGCCGTCGGCGTACTGGCTCAGGACCTCGCGGTCGATCCGGGGCCGGCGGTAGAAGCCCTCCAGGTAACCGATCGAGCTGAGCCGAACCAGGTTGCGGTAGCCCTCGCGATTGCGGGCCAGCAACACCAGGTGACTGTAGGCGGCGGGAGCGGAGGCGAGTTTCTGCTGCTGTTTCCGGGAGCCGAAGGCGAGGTAGGCCTCGAAGCCGAGGATGGGGCGGATCTTCTCTCGGCGGGCCTCGCCGTAGAACGCCAACGCCGCGTGGAGGTTCCCGTGGTCGGTGACCGCGAGACTGTCCATGCCCAGGCGCTTGACGTGGGCGACCAGATCCGGAATCCGGTTGGCCCCGTCGAGGAGCGAGTATTCGCTATGAGTATGGAGGTGGACGAACGACATTGGGCTTTCAGCCGCAGGTGGCTTGGGAAATCGGGGTTGGGGCCATTGACCATCGACCAGCGACCCTCAACGAGGCGTCTTACCTGCCTCTTCCCTCCAACTCCTCCCACACGGCATCCAGCGGGACACCGCGGGCCTGCAGCAACACCAGAAGATGATAGAGGAGATCGGCCGCCTCGGACGCGAGACGGCGGTCATCCTCCGCATTAGCCGCCACGACCACTTCGACCGCTTCCTCGCCGACCTTCTGCGACACCTTGGCGGGTCCGGCGTCGAGCAGGCGAACCGTGTACGATCCCGCCGGCCGCTCCTCCGCGCGCTGGGCGATGGTGCTGGCCAGTCGCGTGAGCAGATGGCCACCCGGGTCGATCTGTGCGCCGACCGCTCCACCGGGGGAGACCACCGAGGCGAAGCAGGTCGGGGTCCCGGTGTGGCAGGCCGGGCCGATCTGCGTCACCCGATAGAGCACCACGTCCCGATCGCAGTCCAGCCGGATCTCCGCCACTCGTTGCTCGTGGCCCGAGGTCTCGCCCTTGCGCCAGAGTGCCTCGCGGCTGCGACTGAAGTAGTGGGCCTGACCGGTCGCATGGGTCAGCGCCAGCGCCTCGCGGTTGGCGTAGGCCACCATGAGGACGTTCCCGGTTCTCGCGTCTTGGGCCACCACGGGGACGAGACCGTCGGCGCCGAATGCGACCTGATCCAGCCAGGTGGGCGCGGTCACGGACAGAAACTACGGACCCCATTCATGATTGTCAAAAGACGTTGTCGCACTTTATCTTGCCTTTGCTCGATCACCCCGCTGACCCTCAGGAGTCTACCCGTGAAGGCCCATCTCTGGACCGCCTCGCTCCTGGTGCTCGCCGCCCTGCCGATGGCGTGCACCAGTTCTCCGAATTCTTCCGGCGGCAACAACATCGTCCTTTCTCCCATCAGCGCATCGTTCGCCGCGTTCGTGGCGGGCAGCAACCCGCCAACCCAGAGTGTGCAGGTCAGCGGCTCGACCGGGAGCCTCACGGGGGTGGCTGTGGGAGCGGTCCAGTACACCGGTGCGCAGACCGGGTGGCTGGATGCGACGCTCAGCGGCCTCACGATCACTCTGACCGCGAGCCTCGGGAGTCTGGGGGCCGGCACCTATACGGCCCACGTTCCCGTCACCGCCGATAACGTATCGAATAGCACATCCATTACGGTCACGTTTCAGGTGGCCGACTGCAGTACGACGGCCGCCACCACGCTGAATGTCGGTGAGACCGTCGTGCTGGATCCCACGATCACCAATGGCTGTCTCAGACTCCCGGCCGCGCCGGCCGGGGCCGAGCACCTGATCGTGGCGCTCTCCACTCAGGGGACGGAGGCGCCCAGCGGGGTCAGCGGCAGCTATAGCTTCCTGGGCGCGCCCGCGCCGGCTCCCCCGGCTCCCGCCCCTGCGCCGCGCGTGGTCGCCAGGACTTCACCGGCGCTCGCCTTTCACGCGATGCTGCGGGAGCGAGAGCGGGAGCTGGCCAGGGATCCCTCTCGTAAGCGCCTGGCTCTTGCTCCACAAGTGGCGCCGGCGCCGCCGGTAGTGGGGGATCAGCGGACCTTCAAGGTGTGCGGCAACCTCAATTGCAACAGCTTCGTGTCGGTCACCGCCACGGCCAAGCACGTGGGGCCCAAGGGCGCGGTGTATCTGGACAACGCCGTGCCCACGGGCGGGTTTACCCAGTCCGATATCGATTACGTGGGGACCCTGTTCGACAATTACATGTACCCGATCGACACTACGGCCTATGGACGCGAGTCCGACCTGGACAACAACGGCGTGGTGATCGTCCTGCTCACCGACGCGGTGAACAATTTGAGCCCCAGCTGTAACCAGACCGGAGCGATCGTGTTCGGGTACTTCTTCGGTCTGGACCTGATTCCGGATCCGAATTCGAATCAGGGCGAAGTCTTCTACAGCCTGGTACCGGATCCCGCCAACCCCAACTGCACCGTTTCCCATGACGAAGCCATCGGGGGCCTGCCGCCCACGTTCATTCACGAGTTCCAGCACATGATCAGCTTCAACCGCCATGTGCTGCTGACACCGACCGCTACAAACACTGAAGACACCTGGCTCAACGAGGGAATGTCGATGTACGCCCAGGAGCTGGGAGGCCGGCAGATTCCCAACACCGAATGCCCACAGTTCGCTACGGCTCCCAACCCGTGCCTCAGCCAGTTTGTCGGCGGGAATGTCGCGGACGCCTACGACTTCCTCGACGATCCAGAATCGAGTTACCTGGTGGTCCCGGGGAATTCACCGCTGACCCTGGCGGAGTATGGCGGGGCCTGGCTGTTCGTGCGCTGGTTCACCCAGCAGTCGCCGACCGATACACTGCTGGCCACCGACATGACTCGCGGTCTCGAAGGGGCCGACAATCCGCAGGGCGTCTCCATCACGGGCAGCGTCAACATTGCTTCCGTGGCCGCGTCCAGAGGAGTGACCTGGACCTCGTGGGAGCAGCTGGTGAGCCATTGGCAGCTGGCCAACTACCTCGAGGGCCAGACCGGATTCAGCGAGCCGACCGGGCAGTTGAAATATCTCGATTGGGACTTCCGGTCGATCTACAGCAATCCGCTGAACAACTTCGCCAAACCGTACCCGCTGACTCCGGACAGCACGAAGACCGGGGCTTACACCCGTAACGGGACCCTGCGGGGAGGCTCCGGCCGCCACCTGCGGGTGATCCAGAACGCCTCGGCGTCAGCGGTGCAGCTGATCCTGACCACCACCAACACGGCCAACGTTCTCCCACGGTTCTCCATCATCCGGATCCGTTGAGATCGGCGGCGGGCGATCAACGATCGGTGCGGTGGCTGCCTGCCCGATGGGGCTCTTTCTGGTGCGCCGTCGGGCTCCTCCCGGCGGCCACCGCTTCTTCTGCCATGGCTCAGACGCCTGACCGTCCCCTGATCACCGAGTTGCCGGTCTCGGTCCGCTACGCAGGGATGGCCGGGGCCAGCACCGCGCTGCTGGGGAGCGCCGCCGGGGTGTTCCGCAATCCGGCGGGGTTGGCCACCATCAAGCACGTCCTGGTCGAGGGCGCCGCCAGCCGCTATGGGGACAACTCCTGGGAGGGCATGTCGGCGGGGGCGGTGCGGATAAAGCAGTTCACCCTGGGCGGTGGGATCGATTATCTCCGGTTCAGCGACACGGCTCAGGTCCGCGACAACCTGCAATGGGCCGGCTCGGCGGTGTATCGCTTCGGGATCATCGCGCTGGGCACGACCCTGCGGTACGTCTCGGTCGAGGACACGGCCCACACGGTGCGGCGCTCCTACACCGGAAACCTGGGCCTCGCCTTCGCCCTCTTTGACATCGCGGCCCTGGGCGTGGCGGTGGAAAACGCTTTTCGGGGCGCGGTGACGGGTGAATTGCTGGACCTTCCCACCACCACTCGCGTCGGATTCACCCTGAATTTCGTGGACCCCCAGGGCGTGCCGCGATTGCTGGCCACGGTGGAAGGGATCTACCCCAGCAGCGAGCACGGCCGCACCGTGGGAGGCATTGAAGGCGGGGTCCAGCTACACGGACTCGGGCTTCTTGCCCGCGCCGGCTACGGCGCGCAGAGCACTTCGTCCGGAACCAGCAGCTGGGCGGTAGGAGGCAGCGTGCTGCTGCCTCGCGTGATCTTCGACTACGCGTACACGGAACGTCAGAACCTGGGCGGGCGAGTCCATCGGCTCGGCCTCCGCCTCACCTTGTGAAACGGCGGCGCTTCCTCGTGGTCTTCCTGGTCGCGATCGGATTGCTCATGGCAGGGTACGGCGCCGCCTACCTGAGCAGCGACGAAGTGCGCTACCTCTCGCGGGCCGGGCTCGAGGAGACCCGGATCCTCCAGGCCCGCCGGCCCATCGACAAGGTGGCGGCCGACTCGTCTGCCGATCCCGAGGTCCGGGCTGCCATGCACCTGGTCCTGGCCACGCGCGATTACGCGGCGGAGCTGGGTCTCGATGCCAAGGAGACCTACACCACCTACACGACCATCCCGCGCGACACGCTGCTCCTGGTTCTCACCGCTGCGCCCCGCAACTGTCTCTGCCCCTACACCTGGAAGTATCCCATCGTCGGACGGGTGCCCTACAAGGGGTTCTTCGACCAGGCCGTGGCGGTGAAGGAGGCCGATCGTCTCGGGTCGCGCGGGTACGATATTTACCTGCGGCCCGCCGCCGCGTTTTCGACGCTGGGCTGGTTCAACGACCCGCTGCTCTCGACCGCCATCGACAAGGATTCGTCGGAGATGGCGGCCCTGGTGCTGCACGAGATCGCCCACAACACGCTCTACGTGAAAGGGGCGACCCCGTTCAACGAGAGCTTTGCCCAGTTGGTCGGGTATCGCGGCGCCGAGTCGTTCTTCCGTCGCGCCGGCGACACGGTCAACGCGCAGCGCGCCGCCGACCGCTGGGAAGACGAGGTGGTGCTGAGCGGGTTCTACGGCACCCTGAGCGCCAAGCTCGATAGCCTCTATCAGTCCGCACCGGACTCCGCCGCGGTGGATCGCGGGCGCGAGGAGGCGGGGCGCTGGGCCCGGGCCGAGCTGGAGGGGCCGGTGGCCGCCCGGCTCAAGACCTATCGCATCGGAAACCTCGGTGACCGTCCGGTCAACAACGCCCGGATCATCGGCGCCCGGATTTACCGCACCCGCCTCGATCTGTTCGAGGCCTACTACGAGGCCCACAACCGCGACGTGGCCGAAACCGTTGCCGCGCTCAAGGTGGATCTGAAAGACGTGCCGGGAGACAGCGCCTACGCGGTGCTCGAGCGGGCGGTGCACGGTACCCTCACAAGCCCTCCTCGCTGACAACCCCTAACCTCTTGCGTTCTCGGGTTCCCGGGCGGAGCTTATCGCTCTCCTTCGGGGGACCTGAGACCGTGGCGCGTGATCTCCTGCCGCTGATCCGTCAACTCCTGGGCGACCGCTACACCATCGAACGTGAAGTCGGGCGCGGCGGAGCCGCACGGGTCTTCCTCGCGCACAACGCGGCCGGCGAGGCGGTCGCGCTCAAGGTCCTCCATCCCCAGCTCACGGCCAGCGTCGCGGCGGAGCGCTTTCTTCGCGAAGTCCAGGTCATCTCCCGGCTGGAGCATCCACGGATCGCCCGACTCCTCGACTTCGGCGAGGGAGACTGGGTCATCTACTACGTCATGGAGTTCGTTCCCGGCCCCACCCTCAAGGAGCACCTGGCCCGGGTTAGGCGCGCGTCGATCCCCGACGTAGTCCGTATCGCGGACGACGTGCTCTCCGCACTGGCCCATGCCCACAAGCAGGGCATCGTGCATCGCGACGTGAAGCCGGAAAACATCGTGCTTTCGCCCGGCGGGGCGGTGCTCCTGGATTTCGGAATCGCCAAAGCGGTGGCCGCGTCCGGCAATGATCGCCTGACCCGGTCCGGCTTCGCCGTCGGCACCTCGACCTACATGAGTCCGGAGCAGATCACCGGCGAAGAGGACATCGACCACCGGAGCGATCTGTACTCGCTGGGGTGCGTGCTGTTCGAGGCGCTGGCGGGACGACCGCCCTTCGAGGATCCCTTCGAGGAGATGGTACTGCGGATGCATCAGAGCGCGCCGCTGCCGGACCTGGGTGCACTCCGGCCGGATGCCCCACCGGCCCTGGTCGAGTTGATCGAGCGGGCGCTGGCCAAGGAGCGGGATGCGCGCTGGCGCTCGGCGGAGGAAATGCGCGCGGCGTTGCCGAGCCTGGTGACGCCCTGAGGACGTCGACTATCCCAGCGATCGACCGGCCAGTCTTCCCTCCGGATGCGAGGCCATCCGGACCGCGGCCTCGAGGTCAATCGCGCCGCCACCGGGCCCGAAGCGCCCGACCACGTCGACCAGCACCCCGTCCGCCGGCTGCTCGAGTGCGAAGCTGAGCCCCCGACCGCCCAGGTCCATTCGCGCGACGGGAGACCCGTCCGTGTCCGTGCGGGGTGAGCGGCGGGCGACCAGGAGTGGCACGCCGCGCGGCAGGCCGCCGGTGGCCTCGACCACCGGAATGTTCAACGCCTTCGAGAGGCCGCTCCACCCCTCCCAGTCATCCAGCGCGATCTGCATCGTGAAGCGCCATCCGGCGCGCCGGGTCAACTCCGCGAACGCATCGACCAGCTCCTGGTCTCCGCAGGGCTCGGCGCTCGGCGCCGAGGCGAGCACGACCGAGCCGGTCTCCGCGAACCAGCGCTCGCCGGCGGAGAGATCACCGGGACGCTTGGCCGCGAACGCGGCGGTCCGCCGCGTGATGGCGATCTCCCGCTCCGACTCGCTCCGCTGTGGCGGGAACTCTGCCGCCTGTGCGGCGGCGTCAAACGCCACCTCGGCCGCGAGGTACTGTCCCGCGTCGCGCAGGACCTGTCCACGCAGATGCAGTGTCGCCCCATGCGGCTCGAGGGCGAAGGCGCGGTCCAACGCCAGCAGGGCCCGAGCGTGCTCGCCGAGTCGGAAGGCGGCGTAGCCGATCTCGTGCCAGACCAGGGCCAGATTGGGCTCGCGCGCGGCCGCATCTTCGAGATGCTCGAGCCCTTCGGGATACCGGCCCAGCTCCACCAGCGCGGCGCCCTGGAGGACTCGGGGCACCGCGTCACCGGTGAACCGGACCGCGGCCTCGGTCGCCAGCTCGAGCGCCGGAACGTACTGGCCCGCGCCTCGGAGCAGCTGGAAGTACTCCAGCCAGGCCGGCCGCCACTCCGGACGCGCGCTGATCGCCTGGCGGTACGCCCGACCTGCCTCCAGCAGCCGGCCTTCCTGCACCAGGTGGCGCGGGCGCGCCAGGCGACGCTCGCCGGGCCGATCGCTGAAAATTCGATAGCGGCCGGTCGTATACATGGCGCGAATTTATCCCTGTGAACCGGCCGCGCTAGGGACGGGATCTGCCCCTCCGAGCCGGCCATCACTACCTTTCGCCGCCATGGATACCACCCCTGCGCCCCGCGAACGCGATCGCCTGATCTCGGAGTTGACCGAATTCCTCTCCATCCCGAGCGTGAGCGCGCTCCCCGAACATCGCGCCGATTGCCGCCGCGCCGCCGACTGGCTGATCGCCGATCTGCGCCGCCTCGGCTGCCCGGTGGTGACGCTCATCGAAGGGAAAGGACACCCGGTGGTCTGGGCCGAGAGCCCGCGGGTGCCCGATGCGCCGACGGTGCTGCTCTACGGACACTATGACGTGCAGCCGGCCGATCCGATCGAGGAGTGGCAGACCCCGCCCTTTACGCCCACGGTCCGCGACGGCCGGATCTACGCCCGCGGCGCGGCGGACGACAAGGGACAGGTGTTCTGCCTCCTGCGCGCGTACGAAGCCGCTCGCGGACCCAACGGCCTGCCTCCGATCAACGTGCGGTTCATCTTCGAGGGGGAGGAAGAGTCGGGCGGGCGGGTGATCGACGACCTGCTGGAGCGGGAGCCCGAACGCACCCGGGTGGACGCAGCGCTGGTGGCCGACATGTCCTACTACGCGCCCGGGTGGCCGGCCGTCTATAGCGCGCTCAGGGGACTCTGCTATGCCGAGATCACGGTCCGCACCCTGGAGCGGGACCTTCACTCCGGCACGTACGGGGGCGTCGCTCCCAACGCGTTGGAGACGCTGGTTCGTCTCCTGAGCCAGCTCAAGGACGCTTCAGGCAAGATTCGATTGCCGGGACTCTATGATCTGGTGAACCCTCCCACCAAGGACGAGCTCGCGACCTGGCGGCGGCTTCCGTTCAAGGAGAGGGAGTTTCTCAAGCAGGAAGTCACCGGCAAAGCCCTGACCGGACTCAAGCGCTACTCGGTCTTCGAGCGAACCTGGGCGCTGCCGACCTTCGAGATTCACGGCATCACCGGCGGCTTCACCGGTCAGGGCGCCAAGACCGTGATTCCGGCGCAGGCTTCGGCAAAGGTCAGCCTCCGGCTGGTGCCGGGTCTCCCGATGGCCAGGGTCGAACGCCTGCTCACGCGCACCGTCAAGGCGCTGGCTCCCAAATGGGCCGAGGTCGAGGTGAGACTCCATCACGGCGGCGATCCGGTGGTGGTGCCCGTCAAGCACCGGGTGTTCGAGGTGCTCGATCAGGCCTTCGAGTCGGTGGTGGGACGAAAGACGGTGCACATCCGCGCGGGTGGGTCGATTCCGATCGTGCCCCGTCTCGCGGCGCGCGGGGCGCCGGTGGTCCTGACCGGCATCGGCTTACCCGATGACGGGCTCCACTCTCCCAATGAGAAGCTCGACCTCAAGCAACTCTGGGAGGGGATCGCGACCTTCAGGAAGTTCTTCGAACTGATGAGAACGGAGAAGCGCCGAGAGTAAGGCGGCGGACCTGCGGACCAATACTATGGTTCGTGCGGCTCCTGTCGACTCGATCCTGGATACTGCGCTTCGATCTTGGCGTGGAGATCATCCACGCCGATCACCGCCTTGACCGAGGCGATGATCCCCGCCACGACATCCTCCGCCCAATACCGATCGGGACGTTCGTCAGGACTCAGCTTCGCCGCGCACGATTCGAGGAAATGAATCGCGGTCGTGATCCACTCGGCCTGCGCGCTGGGCACCAGCGCCCAGGAGCCCGTGGATTTGAGCGACAGCTCGGACAGACCGGCCAGCTCCTGTTCGATCCCGCGGATCTGTTCGGGTGACCGGAGCCGCTCGGCCACCAGGGCCAGCACGGCGCGACGCTCGGATTCCTGCGGCTCGGGCAGCGGCACGAGATAGTGTCGCTGATCCGCCACCATCTCTCCCAGGCGGATGCAGACCGCCTTGACGCCCGGCTGAAGCGCCCTGGGTGCTTCCTTACCCCAACTGGCCGCCGCGCGCAGAATATCGGCTACGCGCTGGTTGGCCTGCGCCTCGATCGCCGTCCGATCCATCGACCCCGGCATGACACGGACAATGGCCCCATCGCGCCGGAAAGGCAACCGGGCTTGACATCATGAACGCGGGCCCCGGCGCATCCGGGCGTGATCCGGCCGGCCGTAGCGCTCCTCCTCCCATGGATCGCCGCGCATGTGGTAGCCGTTCTGTTCCCAGAACCCCGGGTAGTCCTC